>JBFIJV010000001.1:0-64069 GCA_041600575.1 Gammaproteobacteria bacterium
ATACTCTTATACACAGGTGATGGTGTTGCGATAGGCTCAGGTGGTAATGCGGTTACAGGTGCAGCGTTCACTCCCGACCTTACTTGGATTAAAAATCGTGATGCAGCAGATTCACATCAATGGACTGACATTGTTCGCGGGGTCACTAAGAATTTAAGTAGTGACTCAACAGCAGTAGAAGGAACAGACACCGAAGGATTAACGTCTTTTACGTCAGGCGGTTTTACTGTCGGCTCAGACGTTTCCTACAACACCAACACCGAAGATTATTGGGCTATGTGTCTCAAAGCTGACAACACAAGTGGCGCATCTAACACCGATGGTACTGAGACAACGACAGTCTCGGCGGGGGATTTCTTTTCGATTGTTACTTACACAGGAACAGCAGCAGTCGATACTTTTGGTCACGGCTTGGGAAAAACGCCTGATTTAATTCTGATAAAACATCGCTCTGGCACGTTTGGCTGGATGGTTTATCATTCAAGTAATACGTCTGCGCCTGAAACAGATTATTTGCAGTTAAACACTACAGCAGCAACCGCAGATTTAGCTGGATTTTTAAATGACACCGCACCAACGTCAAGTGTATTTACACTAGGAACTAATACGACAGCTAATACCAGTGGTGGCACCTATGTCGCCTATTGTTTCGTGTTCGACACAACAGCCGGAGCAGAGGGTTCACCATTTTGCGGGGGCGTTTACACGGGGAATGGGGCAGATGATGGGACGATGATAGTAAGTGATTCATTGTTGATGCACTGTATCAAGCGAACTGACGCAGCAAGCAACTGGTGGTTGTTTGACCAACTACGCGCACCAACATACAACCCAACAAGCACAAGAATCAATCCCGATAGTAGTGGTGCAGAGTCAACGCTGACCGGACTAGAGCAAGATTATTTGAGCAACGGGTTCAAACAACGGAAGGGGACATCCAATACAAACGTAAGTGCCGCAACTTACATCTGGTGGGGCATCAAAAAGAACGGTGGACAACTATGGGCTTAATAAAGGAAATAAATTATGTGGCATAACGAAACTTCATTAATAAAATCACCTCGTGCTTTAGCTGTTGGTGATGTGCAATACCCTGCTTCAATCTTTACAAAGTGGTCAGAGGCAGACCTTAACGCTATCGGGATTTACAAAGTCACCGAGATTAAGCCGAGTATTACTGACACGCAGAAATACGGTAACGCAATATTAGATATTGTGGCGCACACTTACACGCATCCTGTGGTTGATATTCCTCAAGAAGTATTAGATAGGAAAGCACAAGAAGCAGCAGTAGCTTACATCACGGCAGTTAAAACAGAAGCGGGTAGACGTATCTTGTCTTTCCTGCCCGAATGGAAGCAACGTAACTTGACTGCACGAATGACGGAATTACTTGAGATAGGTAAAGCTAATTGGACTATCGAGCAGCAAGAAGAAGTAGATACGATGAAAGCTATTTGGAAGCAAGTTAAGGTAATAAGGAAGCTCTCAGATACGTTAGAGGCAACACCTGTTGACAACCCAAATGATTACAATAACTGGCCTGAGTTTACATGGTCAGATGCGGAAGTTGAGTTAAGCGAGGAAGTTGTACCTGAATGATTCAGCCATACGACTTATTCCTTTATGGCGCGTTAGCCGCCTTGCTCTGGATGCTGCGCGGCGGGATGTGGTACGACCGATTGCCCGATTGGTATCGGAACCCTTTCAACGGGAAAAAGCTCTCACTCAAAATACCAGCCACTTCAACAGTGGCTTTTTTGTATGTGTGGATTATTGGTTACAACCACTGGTGTTTGATATTCGTGGCTTGGTTGCCCGCGCTAACACAGATAATGGGAACCGGCGATTACATGGGCAAGATGGCAGTAGGCCATGCGCCCTATCCTAAAGATGGTACAGGCTGGGAAAAATTCCAATGGACGAATAACGCGTGGTGGACTGGCGCAACTGCCGGTGCTATCTGGTCATTCCCGTGCTTATGGTTCGGTTACTTTATTGATACAAACTGGTATATCGCGTTTGCTTCAATAGTCATCGCTGTTCCACTAGGCGGCATATTAAGCCGCACGATTTTCGACAAAGAGGACAGGTGGCTTGCAACTGAAGGTTTGCTTGCTGGTATAGCAATATCACTAACTAATCTCTGGGTGACTTCCCAATGACATATGAACAACAAAATAAAGAGCAGCAAAACCAATCACGCAATAACGACGAATTAATACTGTATAAGCTCGATGAAATGAGTAACAAGATAGATGCTCAATCAAAAAAGATGGATGAGTACACCACCAAAACTGATTATCTTTTATTTGGCAATGGCACACCGGGCTTAAAGACAATCGTTGAGGTGCTTAAAACGCGAGTTACTATTATTAGTCTATTCCTGTTTGGCGCGTGGTCTGCACTTCTAACCAGTTTTTTTAAGGGCAATTAAATGAAACTTCTTCTTAAACGAAAGGCATCCAGCGCTAATCACATGCATGGAGATCTGTTTGATGGAGAGGGGCAATGGATATGCCACACCCTCGAAGATGAAAAAAGAAAAGTAAAGATTAAAGGTGAGACCGCTATTCCAGCAGGGGTCTACGAAATAAAGTTACGGCCTCTCGGCGAATCGAGGCTGGATGAAAAATACGCTGAACGTTTTGACTTTTACAAAGGCCAGTTGTGGCTGCAAGACGTTCCGAACTTCACGTACATTTATATACATTGTGGCAACACAGAGAAACACACTGACGGTTGTCCTTTGATTGGGCTGAAACGTTTCGCTACAACAATCGGCAATAGTCGTGATGCATACCGTAAATTTTACCCGATGGTAATAGCCGCATTAGACGCGGGTGAGGAAATTTTTATCCACGTGGTGGACGCTTAAATGATTAAGTGGCTGCTTTGTCTCGCAGTCCTTACACCACAAGACGGGAACTTACTAATCCCATTTAAAGATGTGAAGGTTAGTAACACACGCGCCGAGTGCGAAGAATTAAAGAAAGACCCTAAGTGGGTCAGAATAAAATACACATACGAGAAATTTTCAGGCGCTGTTGCTGTTGTGGTTTGTGCCGGGTTTCCTGACTCAGAGGTGGAGACTTGATGACTGAATTTGTAATAGCTTACTGGTGGGCGATTATGGCAATAGGTGTTTCACCTTTATTTGGCTATGCCGTTGCCCAGAGGGTCAAGGCTGTACGACCCAAACCTTCGAACGCAGTCATTATTAACGCGGCAGGGTTATCAACGACAATATCAGCCTTTGGCTTTTGGATGGAATACAGTGGTGTTTTATCTCAGTCGATAATGATGGCGGTCACTATAGGCATGATGCAGTTGTTGATGGTACGTGCCATATTCGGGCTAATGGAAAGATTCTTCCCGAAGGTGGCCAAAAGAATTGAAGAAGGCACTGACGATACAAGCACGATTCTTCCTTGGAAAAACAAATCAAATGATGATTAAGGTAGTGGCAATACTTGTGTTGATTTTAGCGTCAGTATCATTTGGGTTATACAAGTCTGTTCAAGCGAATGGAGAGCTGAAGCAGCGCGAAGTGCAAATGGAGCAGGCGCTATCGGAGGCCAATAACGAAATCATTGCAATGGTCGAAACTGAAAAAGTTAACCAGCGTATTGCAGCAAAAAACATACAAACACGAAACACCATTATCAATACGTTGCGCAAGCAAGTCGCTCAGTTGAGTGAAATTGAAAACGGAGACCCCAATGTTAAAGAGTTTCTTGATATACCTATTCCTGACTCTGTTGTTGACTGGTTGCCAAAACCAGCCGGTGAAGACAAGGATAGTGAAGCAGTTCCCGCCGATGCAGTACATGGAGCCGACTCCGATACCGTACCTGCAGGACAGAACGGTTAGAGGTATGGCGATTTTAATTAAGGAACAACACGCGGCATTACTACAATGTAATGGCGATAAAAAATCATTACAGGAGTGGGCTAAAGATGCCAACAACAACTGAGTACGATCCAACAACCGCTGCGACAACGCTTCCTCCAGCGCCAACTGACACGACCATCACAGCAACTGGAGCAGACTCTCCTCCGATGGTCGGAGGGAACGATGCTATTACTCAAACAGTGGATCCTAACTCAACAGTTAGAACCCAAATGGAAGGGCTATTGGCTGAAGACAGTCAGTTCCTTCAACTGGCCAAGCAGGGAGCAAAAGAAGAAGCCAGCTCCAGAGGACTACTAAACTCCTCTATCGCGGCCGGAGCAGGACAGCGTGCTGCCATACAATCAGCCCTGCCTATTGCTCAGCAAGATGCCCAAACCTACGGCAACCAGCAGATAGCAAACCAGAAATATCAGAATGACTATGGCCTACAAGAAAACCAAGCCAACTATACAAACGAGATGGCTGACAACGAAGTTGCTCGACAAGAGCAGCTCGCAATAACAAAGACAGAGCTGAATAAAGACGCTGCTCAGTACGCAGCGGAACTCGACATGCTGAAGCAAAACGATGCACAGGCTTACCAGACGTTTTTAACTAACTTAAACACAAGTAATCAACAGGAATTAATGGCGGCGGAAGCGCATATTAAGAATGAATTGGCTTCGATTCAGCAGGATTATGCAGTTCAGTTGGAAAAGATAAAAACCAATCTCGCTATACAAGGCAATATTGATTCGCAGGTGGGTGCGTTATACGCTGATAACATCAAATCAATAGGAACTATTTTGGCCAGCCCTGACATATTAGCCGCAGATAAAAACAGCTTGGTCGATATTATGATGAGCAATATGAACACCATGTCCACATACTTAAACGCTATAAAGCAAACGAGCGTGACAAATCAGGCCACAGCAGAAGCTGACACCGTTGACACCTCGATAGACCTTTACCAGCCTAATTACGCTGCATGAAGTTATTTATAAGGGAGACTGAGTTATCAGATTGGCTTCCTGTAAAAGAACTCCTTACCCGGCTACACGATAAAGCGCCTTACAGTAAAGTTCCAATAAATTACCCGGACATGAAGCGAACGTTTGCGACAACAGCTCGCAGCAAGAACGCACTTTCTATGGTGGTGGCTGATAAAAAACACAGAATTTACGGTGTGTGTATTTGTATTACGCAACCAAATTGGTGGGGAGCCACTTGCTCATTAGAGCTAGTCACATATTGCGAGGCTCCGGGTTGGCAAGATAAGTTGATCAGGCGTTATGTAAAGTGGGCAAAAGAAAGAAATATTCAAGTAATCACGGTTGTTAATTCTGCTGGAGAGAATCCACGTTATGACAATCTCATTCAAAAAATTAATTTTCAAAAGACAGGTAGCGTACACATGATGCTACCGGAGGGTGAATAATGGGTTTTATAGCTGATGTGTTCTCAGGCATTTTCGACTTTATCGGAGACGTTATAGGGAAAGTAGTTGATGTTGTTGGGAAGGCAATTAAGTTTGCTATGGACAATCCACTGATACTTGTCGCAGCGGGGATAGGTATTGCTGCCTACGCAGGCTCGATAGCCGCCGCCGGTGCAGGGGCGGGAGCTGCCGGTGGTACTGGCGGAGCTACTTTCGGAGGTTTTGTGAGTCAAGGCGCTACCGTAGCGGCTACAACAGCAGGGTCATCAGGAGCGTCAGTTTTAGCCGGCGCAACAGGTTTTTCTCAGGCTGGTGTAGCTGCTGCAAACACAGCCGCTGGCCTCGGAACGACGGCTGCGGGTGTTGGTGCAGCAGCCGCACCGGGCGCAATGGCCGCAGCAGGAAGCGCTGTCGGGGGAGCTGTGGCCGGCGCTGCTGGAAACGGTTTTTTATCAGGCATTGTTAAGTCAGGCAAAGGTTTGCTTAACTGGGCTGAGAACAATCAGATGTTGGCAAGTACGGCTTTTCAGAGCGTCGCAGGTGGCTTAAACAATCTAAGACAAGATGAGATACTTAAAGACCAGCGTGCGTTTGAACTCGACTACATGGATAAAAAATACAACAAAGAGTATGACACTGCAGTAGCCCTCGAAGAAGAGAAGCGTCGCATGAACGATGAAGAGCAGATGCAGGCTTATGGCGGCTTATTGGACATACAGGGCGCAACAGGACAAACCAACCAACAATTGATTGGTGAAGCAGGATTACTCAACTATCAACCTCGATTAGAAGGCTCTCAGAATGAGGGCTACGCAGAAACAATGCAGGGTGTTTACTCATGAACGAACAAATGGCGCAACAGCAATCTCCCGAAATAGGAGGTCAGCCACAATCTGCCGGGATGCAAAAAAGCCCTCAGTTCTTGGACGAGTTTAAAGGCCGTATGGATATGGCTAAAGACATGCTCTACGACAAAGGCTTTGAGCAAATGGTTGAGTTGTTCCAAAAAAGCGGCAAACAGGGTTTTGCTGACGCAATGGGAATGATTGTGCCAACGACCATCGAGCAGATGGAAGAACAAGGTGGTGAGATGAATCCTAATGTCATCATGATGACGATGGTTGGTATGGTTGCCATGATAGGTTCTGACATGATTTCAGGCGGCGTTGTTCCTGACGCTGACCAAGAAGACATTCAATTGGCAATCAGTAACTGCATGGCAAAGTGGGCGGAAGCAAATGAAGATCGCGCTGACTTAGGTGGCGCGGTAGAACAAATGAACAAAGAAGCGATGAAGCAGAAACAAGGCGGAGGCGCGGAAGGCATGGGTTTGATTGCGCAACAATCACAGTCCTCTGGTATGGGAGTTTAATTATGAGTTTTTTATCTTTCGCAGCAGGCGCGACAGACCGAGGCGCTAACGAATATTCCAAGTTTGCGAATCGTAACCACACAGCTTCATTGCAAGAAATACGCGACAACCGATTGGCTGGCATGGAAAGCAAAGAATGGAAGAAGCGTTACGACACGCAACGCACTGACAAGGTTGCTGATGACACTAAAGCATCAAAGGCTGCTGTAGGCATGAAGTTATTGGAATACAGCCATGATTTTGCTATCGAAGAAATGAAAGCAAACGGCAAGAGCAAAGAGCAAATGATTGATCTTTATTCTGACCAATCAAAAAACTTAACGTCACAATTAGAAGACGCTGAGTATGACGCTGACTTAAGGGAGGCATTAACAAAACAAATTGCAGAAATTGACGGCAAGCGTGCGGCATTAATTAAATTTGGCGCTCCGAATATTGATTACGGTAGTGGGAAGGGTGGGACGGACAAAAGTTCAACTTCAATCTCATTCGGCGCTTTCGATACTAGCGATTCAGCACAGTTCGCAAGCTCCGTTCAGAAAGCATTAAGTAACGGGGAGATAAAGTCAGAAGAAGCGAGGCAGTTGCGTGATGAATGGATAAACAAATATGGCAACCCTAACGCAGTCGAAAAAAAGGCAACTCAAAAAACATCCACTCAAACACCTAGTCAAGAAGAGACTGCTATCAATGAAGATCCGATACCAACAATGGGTGAAGAATCAATGGATATTCGCGCTAAGATTGAAGGCTTGTATGGGAAAGGAAGCGAGATGGCAGGGAACCTATGGGATATGCTTCGTGATGAAGAATCGCAGGGTGAAATGAAGACAGGTCTTATTGATTCTGTAAAAACTAGCGGCAAAGGACTTCTTACCGTAGCAGATGAGGCGTGGGAGGGTGGCAAAGATGTACTCAAAGCATCTACTGAAGCTGTGGGTGGAGTCACTAAAGATCTTGTCACTTCGGCATCCGGAGCAACATCAGAATTATTTAAAGATTACGCAAAAACTTTCGATGGCGCGAGTAAGGGAGCGACTTTCGCTAACAATAAAAAATCAATAGTTAGAGCAGAGCGGATTGCCTCGCGTGTCGCATTAGAGACCGGCGTTGATGCTGCAGCTTTAGAACAAATGCTTAAGAACCAAATCTCAGGGAAGGAAAAAATTGGGGGTTCTGAAGCCGAAGTAATCGCAATGTACCAAGAGAGGTTTGATTTAAATGGCGCACAAGCAAAAGCACTATTTAATAAACTTATTGTAGCCGCCAAACGAGGAAATTAATGAAAGACTTTTGGACAACTGACTTCGGGTCGGTTAGCTCTGAGGAAAGTGTATCGCCTAGTGAAACCACACAACCTGCCGATGATTTTTGGTCGAGAGATTTTGGTGGTGGAGCCAATAGTGTTTCAGGCGGCAATCCTGTAGAAAAACCCGGATTTTTAGAAAACACATACGATAGTTTTGCTGACGGCTTTGAGGACTTGCAGTCGTTCATGTCGGTAACGTCAGCCCTTTCTGGCGCAACAGATAAGAGTGATGCTGCAAACTCTGTGGCAAATTACTTCTCAAGAGCTTCAACAAGAGAAGACCCTCAATACAGGACTGACTTTAATTCAGACTTAAAGACGGCTACTGACAGAGTTGGGCAGATGGAGTCTTATTCTGACAAGGGCTGGGCAATGCTTGATGTTGTTAAAGAGATCGCCATGAACCCAAAAGGAGCTGTTGACCTCGCGGCAGAAAGTGGCGCTACTTTTATCCCTTCAGCAATACTTGGTTTTGCTGGTGGTGTTGGTGGTGGCGCGGCTGGATCGGTAATTCCCGGTGTAGGCTCTGTCGTAGGCGCTGGTCTTGGCGCAAAAACAGGCATGGCGGCTGGTTCAATGGCTGTTGAGACAGGCTCAAAAGTGATTGAGTTGATTGGTGAAGAGGCTCGCAACAAAGGTCTTGACCCATCAAACCCAGCCGATGTAAACACCATACTTAATGATGAAGATTTTTTGGCTTCAGCGACTAAGGCTGGTTTAATTAAAGGCTCTACTATTGCCGCCTTGAACTTCATGACTATCCCTGTTGCCGGCAAGATGCTTAACGCTCCACGAAGGGCTGCTGACTCAAAGATTAAAAAAATATTAACCAATAAAAATATTGACGCAAAAGACCCTGCCGCTATCAAGAAAGCTATGTTAGATCCGGAGGTCAATACCAGTATAAGAAAAGTTTACAGTGATTTAGACAAATCATTAGCCTCAAAAACTGGGAAAGTTGCGCGAGGAACTGCAGCAGGAACGATAGAGACTGTTAGTGAAGGTGCTGGCGAATACCTTGGTGAAGAATTCTCTGGTGGAGAAGGCTCTCTCTATGAATCAGTCCTTGAAAGCGTAGGAGCATTAGTTCAGTCAACTGTGCACGCTGGTGCTGGTTATGCAATCGAGAGATCTAAAGCAAGTATCACAGACATTCTCGCAGCCGACAATGTTGGTGACGCAACAAAAGTAATGGACGAAGCTGCTGGCTCCGTCAACGGAAAAGTAAAAACACGTCCCAAAGGATCTGTGCTTAACTTCGACTTCGATGATAATGGAGTCGGCACACCAGACCTCTCCCCTATTAAGTCTTTCGATGACGCTGATAGCGCTCTACGCAAACTCTATGATTCAAATCCCGAAGGTATAAACCCAAAAAGCTATGAAGCTGTTGAGGAGAATGTCCTCAAAAAAGAACGCCTCAAACTACGAAACCAAGAATACACTGAGCAAGGTATAAATTATTTTGATACTGAAGAAGAATTTGCTGACGCTGATTCTCGACTTCAGCGATTAGCTAAAGCAGAAGCAGAAAGCAATGGCTACGAATATGATGCAAGCGACTTCGAAGTAGGCACTGCCGACAAAGAATTAAAACCACTGGTAAAAGCTATTGAGCAAATCGGTGGGCTGAAGGTTGTTTTCTTGCGTGACAATCGGACAGACAAGGGCTTTGCTTTTAATGGAGCAGTATTAAGCCAAGACTCGAACACAATCTTTATTAATGAAGATACCGAGACCCCTCACCTTGCTGTTTTAGGGCACGAGCTGTCTCACATTATTGAAAAGAAAGACGCGAAAGTTTATGAGTTTTTTAGAAGTGAGGCCATGAAGCTCGTAAGGAATGAGCAATCATACCAGCAGCGGTTGTCACAACAAATGATGAAGGAGACACGGGACGCTTTAGATAAGGGTGTCGTGGCCAAGATAGAGTCGCAGGAAAAAGCAATTAAAGCCTCACAAGGAAGGATTAACCAACTTGAGACAGGCATAAAGTCAGCCGAGAAAAAAGGCGACGCTAAAACGATGGCATCACGTCAGGAAAAATTAGCAACAGAACAAGCTACATTATCTGAACTCCAGTCAAAACGCGCAGAAATGGAAGATGCACAGTCTGTTGATATGGATGTGGTAAACAAAGAGTTACTGGCTGATATTCAGGGCGACATGTTTTTGAACCCGGAATTTTACACCAACCTATCGAAGAAGAACCCTACCTTGTTCAAGAAGTTTGCTGATATGACGCTTGAAATCATAGACAAACTCCTTGGTGTGTTCGGAGTTCAGAAGGATGTTGATGGTTATAGCGCCAAAGGCTACGGAACAGAGAAATACGTCTCCGATATTCAAGCAATGCGCGACCTGATTGTTCAGACAATGGACTCATTTAGCAATAATGAGCAAGACCGTCAGAAAGAGCAAGCCTCTCAGGACGTTCAAGCGGAAGCTGTCGCAGCAGAAAACACTGACGCGGTTAATCAGCAAGCGCCACCAGAAAAATCTGAAAAGGACTCTTCTGACAGGGAGTTGCCACAAGCCAAAGAAGCTGCAAACACACCAGAACCAGTTGTCAATAGTGGGCAGCCGAAAAAAGAAACTAAAAAACAAATGGAGAGTTCTCAGAAGAACTCACCACCTAAAAGCAGGAAGAATAAGAACAAGTCTGGCTTGCAGGAAGTGATTGACAAATATAAAAATCCTGATAACCAATACAAGAGGAAAGTTGATAAGTTAAGAACAGTGTTAATCGACGTTGAGTACGAGGTAGACGGGGAAGTTTTTGCCGAGAAAGAAAATGCAGCAAAATTAATTGAAGGTACTGACTCTCAGATTGACGAAATAAAACAATTAATATCATGTTTAAAGGCAGGTTGAAATGGTCTTAAAAAAGAAAGCGTCAAAGTCCAAAGCTGAGTTGCTAAGGGCAAAAAAACACACGGCGACAAAAGAAAGTTTAGATTCTGTTGATTCGCGCCAAATGATGGAGCTAGTCTCTAAGTCTGTGTCAGATGCTGTTGATAAGGCAGTGGCCAAAGGCATTCTTGAGACTCAATTAATTGCTAAGGCAATACAGGATAGGCCGCAGCCTGAGACTCAAGTTCAGTTGGTTCAAAACCAAGCGCCAGCAATTAAAAACATTAAAGTCACGAACATTAGTCGTGACTCACGCGGATTAATTAAGGACATGGATATGAAGGTTGAGAGGGAGAGTATTCACTAGGGGTAATTTTGTTACACATATTAACCGCTTTGGGCGGTATTTTTTTTGATTTAGGAGAAACAAAATGGCAATGGTAGACGCAGACTGGAGCATTGATCGTGCGACAGGCAATATTAGATATATAGGTGATGATCATACACTCTCAGGAGGCTCGCCCTCGTATGCGACGGTCATTCAATTTCACAGATGGATAGCAGCGTTCTCGGATAACGAGGCGTATGACTCAGGCGGTGTTGCTACTGATAACATCGAGGTCGATATCATCGACAAAGAAGTTTCTACCCGGTCAACTGATAACATTGTCAATCTCATTAATGGGTATAATGTCACAGAAACAGAAATCGAGCATCTCTATGATGGTACGATTGTTCAAGGCTCTGGCATAACTGAAGAGCGATGGGATGGTATTGTTAACTTTGGTAATCCAAGTGCGCACATTCAGGTACAGCAAGACGGTGCGACTCTAACCGATGATTTTTGGAATTTTGGTTACGAAGCAGGCACACATACTCCTGCTGGTGGTAGCGCAACAGTATTAACAGATACTACGCTTGCAGCGACAACGGATGAGTTTATTGGTTACACCATAGTCAATATCACTGATGGATCTCGCGGCATTATTACTGCTAACACTACAACCACTGTTACTGTTGCGGCATTATATGGCGGAACGACTGACGCGTGGGCACAAAACGATGTTTACCATATTGCAGTGCCGCTTAATGGTGATGCTGGACAGGGTATATCACATCGCTTCATGGTTAAGACCAGAGAGAATGGTGTTGATATAGACCGAAGACGTTTAGTGGGTACTACCAGAAGGTATGGCAATACCTATGGCGAGTTTAAGATTAATGGTACTTCACAGGGTAACAACGTATTTGCACTATCCGATACAGGCGATTTGAATAACAACACGGATTTTGCAACGATTGATGCGATTGCCGATATTCTTAATACCGAAGGCTTACGGGCCATTGATATTTCTGGTGATGGTGCCACTGAGGATTACTATTCAGAATGGGATCGTGGTGCTAACTCAATTAATGTCTTTTATGAAAGACTTAAATTACTTTCAGCCGACTCAACTGCAGAAACACTTCACGGTGTAAGTGGCGAGTTTTTCCGAGGCGTTACTCATTCTGGCCCTTATGATACAGAGACAGGTGCACCAACAACTGCAACCAATGACAAGCATGTCTATGGTACGTTAGTTGATACGGGTGTTGTCACAGGCGGCCCATTTGTTGTGGGTGAGGTTGTTCGTGAAACTGGGTCGGATAACTGGAGAGGTCGTGTACTTGGTGTAGACGCTACAAACACCACTCTTATTGTTGATGTAGAGGTTGGTAGTGTAACTACTGGTGAAGCAATTATCGGTGACACGTCAGGTGCAACGGCGACAACTTCTGCAACGCCAACAGGTGAAGAAATTCAAAACGCAGCGGGAGAGGTGCTTGTATTAGCATTTGACGATAATGGTGCCGCTGGTAGTTTTTATGGCCAGGTTACAAAGGGTGTTGGTTGGTTAAACAATACTCGTCTTTATGATGCAACTGATCATACTGACTACTACACCATGAGTGCGGCATCAACGGAACGCGCAATATCTACACCTTTCGTTGGTGTATCTACTGGCTCGGCGTTGATTGGTGCTTACGGCATAGGGTTGCAAGCTAATGATACAGCGGCTGCTGACACCTACTTTGACTTAAGTAATACAGCTATTAACCCGCCAAACACGGTGACGTTTACAGCGTCTGGATTTATCTCAGGCGATTATGTGTTATGTACAGAAGATAGTGGCGGTGATATTAACTTCACTCAAATGGCGACTACAGGTGCGACAATTACGGGTGCGGCAGTAACGGAAATACCCGTTGTTGCTATACCTTCTGATACACCGCTAACGTCTGGGACAAAAGGTGGTATTCGAGTGCAGCGTGATGATGGATTGTACAGTTTGCATCGTTACACGGCCTTGGATCTAACCACTGATATATTCACTATTCCTTCATTTGACTTTAGTTCCAATAACGTCACTTCAGGCAATAATGTGTTTGTGTCTTATCTTGACCTTGTAACATCAGGAACGTCTGAAATATTTCAGTATGTATACAGTTCAGACAGAACTCACTTCTTGCGAGTTCGTGACGGAGGTGTAACGCCAATTAAAACGGCAGAAGGTACGGGTATAATGGGAACGAACGGCGGTAGTGGTTCTATCAACCGAGTGTCTGACGCATAATGATTACTCTCTTAACAATGTTGGAGGACGGCTATTCAAGTTCGTTTGAACACTTAGCCTTTCGCCAACTTAAAGGGGCGTATGGAATTAATCTAATTTCAATCCCGCATGATTACGCAACAATGCAGGAAGGGTTAGATGTGGCTATCGGTACTAAAGTGTTTATGTGCCCACCCGGAAGGGTGGGGCATAGCACTGAAATGAAAGACTCCACATTGCCTACGGGTGATGTGGTATTCATTTTAGGTTCGCCACAAAACGATCTCCATTCATACATCACAGAATCAGAAATTGTCTACCATATAACTACGCCACAACCAGTAGATATTATGGCGATTTCAGTGGCTGGAATAGTATTGAATGAGTACGGATAACAGGCGCAAAGTAAACAACTGTGAAAACAGCACTGGTTGGACTGGTGATGATACCGCAAATGCTATAACTACGGATGGCTCATTTATTGAAGGGTCTACAGGACTAGCTACGCAGTTATCAAATGCTGACGAGCAGATGTCTACCACACAAGACACGACTAGCGCGGGGGCATATTCTACTGATTGGTCTGATACCACTTTGTATATGAACATCAAAGATAATCTCATGGCAGGTTATTCAGCAGGTGGTGTTCAGTTTGTTGTCGGTGACGCAGCAGATTTAGTTGGTTACTTTGTGGCAGGTAATGATGCGGTAGGTATGCCGGGACAATTATTCTTCTCAGCTTACAAGCTCGATGTTTCAGTAGTAGTTGCTTCACCCGGTACTGTTAATGTTGATTACACAAACTTTGCAGGGTCGGAGGGTTCTCTAGATCATACAGCGTGTACTCGATTAGGTTACGGCACTATCCATCTAGCCAAAGCAGTAGGCTCGATTGATAACATCATTATGGATGGATTTTATTCCATTGCTAACGGTTCTTACGCTTTAACGATTAATGCAGGAACATCAGGTACGCCTGAGACTACGGCAGATGTTTCTGGTGATGATGTAACTAATGGATGGAACTTAGTTACTAATCCTCGCGGTACATTATATAACTTCTTCTCTCCTACCGAGTGGGGGGAATCAACTGCATCCGCAGACCATTACTTTACTGCGGATGGTGAGCAATGGTTTTGGATTGGTGACAACTCAGGAGGTCACGCTATTGGCGCAGGGAACTTCCCTTTTAGAGTGGTCGGCAACGCAACGGACACAGGCAGTTTTGTTATATCGAATGTCGCTATTATTAACACAGGCACAGCAGCAGACTTTGATTGTTCAAGCACAAATGTTAATACTTTAGAGATAAACGGTTGCTCAATGACAGGGTTAGCTACGTTCAACGCGCCAAGCTCAGGCGGTACTAGTAGATTCTGCACTAACACTATTTTCTCAGGATGCGGTTTGGTTACACATAATGGCGCATCATTAAATGAGTCAAGTATTTTACTTTCTACTGTCGCAGCAGATACAGGGGCGTTACTTTACAACTCCGCAACCGATCCAGATGGTTTAATAGATGGAATGACGTTCTCGCAAGGCACTAATGCACATCACGCAATAGACTTTGGAACATTGGTCACATCAGATATTACTATTAGAGATTGTGAGTTTACTGGCTTCTCAGGCTCAGAAAATGTTAATGGTTCAACTTTTAGATTCTTAGCTACAACAGGTTCACTAAATCTTAACTTAATTAATTGCACCGTTGGTGGCGCAGCAGCGAGTCAAGCCAACATCGGTGTTGATGATGCAGCAGGAATAACCGTTACAGTTGTTATCTCGCCCGTTACTGAAACCATTAATGTGAAGGGCGGCGGAGCAAATATAGAAAACGCGAGAGTTTTAATAGAAACAGCATCCACGATTACTGGCGGCGAAATGTTTGAGGCTGCGACAACTTCTTTAACGTCATTAACAGGAACAGCCACTTGCACGACAACCGGAGTACATGGGTTGGTGACAGGTGACTACGTTGTTATTCGAGGAGCGCAACCAGACGAGTACAACAGGGTTGCCTTAGTGACAGTAACTAGCACAACCGTATTTACATACGCTGTATCAACAGGCATAGCCACGACAGCAACAGGAACACCAGTTGTGTCCTTTGTTGCAATAAGTGGGTTAACAGACGCTAGTGGCAATATATCAGCGACACGGACTTGGGGTGCTGCACAAGAAATGAAAGGCTGGGCGAGAAAGGTGAACTCAGTATCGCCTTTCTGGAAGCAGGCAGAGATTTCGTACACAATAGACAGCAATAACGGTAATACAGTTAACGCAGTCCTACAACCAGACGAGTAAGAGGTGAATATGAGCATTGGAGCAACAACAGGTAAAGAGCCAGACCATGTAGCGGACGGTGATTTAAAGTCACTTGAGGAGTTGAGAGGCGCTTATAAAGATATGCACAAAGCGAAACTCTCACTTAATGAACGCGCCTCCTATCAAAGTGTTATGACTGAGCTTAGTGTAGTCAAACAGCAGATGGAAATGACGCACGAACAAATGCGTAGAC
The DNA here is from genome assembly GCA_041600575.1 of Gammaproteobacteria bacterium. Classification (GTDB taxonomy): domain Bacteria; phylum Pseudomonadota; class Gammaproteobacteria; order Eutrophobiales; family Eutrophobiaceae; genus UBA7359. The sequence continues at coordinate 15,983 of JBFIJV010000001.1, forward strand.
TGATAGGTATGTACTCAACCTTGTCAGACGAGTTTAATGATTATAGAAGCCAACGTGTTAGAGAGCTGAATATCCGGGTTAATGGTGGTTCTACGACTTCAGTAGATCAGGATTATTTAGCGCGTTCGGCCAACGGCTCTACTTCACCAGAGGATTACGATGACCATAATAACTAGATCAGGAAAAGGGTCGCAATTAACCCACACTGAGTTAGATACTAACTTCACTGATTTGCGTGATGGCCTTAATGCAAGACTCCCAAAAACCAGTGGCACAGGCATAAAGATCGGTGGCGAAGGTGATGACACTTTTGGTTGGCATGATTTAACAGGCCCACTCCAGATCGATAGCGATGATGCTAATAGAGCACTAATGCAGACATATCGTGGAGTGCTTAAGCAGAGGCAATTCATAGAAGCGGTAAGCGAGGCTTATGTAGACTTTCATATACCACACGATTATTTGCCGGGGAGTGCAATTTATATCCACGCTCACTGGTCGCATAATAGCGCGTTAGTCACTGGTGGCTCCGTTACTTGGAAGTTTGATGCTATGTACGCCAAAGGGCACACTCAGCAAGCATTCTCTGCCCCAGTCCCTATTACCGTTGCGCAGAGCGCAAACACTACCCAATATATGCACATGATTGCTGAAACCGCAGCTTCAACGCCGGGCGGTAGCGCAGGACAGTTAGACACAGATCTAATGGAAGTAGATGGCATTATTCAATGCCTTGTATCACTGGATAGCAACGACATAACAAGTAGTGGTGCAGTGCCCGATCCTTTTGTTCACCAAGTTGATATTCATTACCAATCAATAGGTGCACCAACTAAACAACGCGCACCAGACTTCTATACCTAATGGCCACAATAACCGAATATGTAGATGCTGACTATGTAGACAGCGGCTACTACCAGACTTCGATGGAGGTCATCTGGGGAACGAGGGTAATATTTATTCCACGCCTTTACTTGACGCTAGTCCAGTCAGTCCCAACAGTTATTTACGATCTTGATTTAGATCAGTTTAGGCTTGATTTAAGGGCGTTAGAAGCAACCGAAGAAGGCTCGCCTTTCCCCGATACACACAGCCACAATACATCCGTTACTCTTGGTGGTATTGACTATGCGCGATTAGTCGAAATTATTAACGGCTATACAGTTACATTCGAAGATGGTCAATACGCTGTTAACTTGATTGGCGCTAATAGTAACGTGGGTGACGTAGTAAACGTAAACCAAGTGTCTATCCGGCCCCAGAACTCAGCGGGTAACATTTCACAAGCTGCGATACTCGAAAAGATTACCGAGTTATGGCAGGAGCGTGGACTAGACCCTGAAAACCCAACAACCTACTCACTCACATCAACAAGCAATGGCGCGTTAACCTTAACGCATGATGGCGACCCAGAAAACAGCATAACAACCACACGACAATGAGTGCTTTATGTAGAGCAACAGGAGGCAGGGTTCCGCTTTCTGTTATCTCTTCAACAACAGAGGGCAGACTTTGCGCCTCACTTACTTATGATCTTGGTGGCAGCAGTGGCGGGACAGGAAAGTCAAAGAAATACCTAAAATTACAGCGCAACCTCCAAATTGAAGAACGCGACATACAAGAAATAACAACAATACTTATTGCATCAGGAATCCTAGACGAATGAGCCTAACAAATTGTTTAAAAAGTTTAGACATCAGCAAAGATACTGCTAAAGACGTAAAACGTATTGCACGTTCTTACCGAGAAGATGACGGAATGAGTCCCAACGACGCAAGCCTTGCCGCAGCAAAAGACATTCTCTCCGATCTTATTGATTACAGAAATCAAATCTCAGAAGAAATTGAAAGCAAAGGGCATGAAGCCCCTCGTAGGTCAGAAGCAGCAGTCAAGGCAGACTTGACAGAAGGAGGCAGGACGGCTAAATTAAGCCGTAAGTGGCCTATTGATCCCAGTGATGATATCCCTACCGCCTTGGTTAAAACGATTGGCGCGGATATGGATAACTTTGTAACAGAGCTGTCCGACAAGAAGTCGATGGCAGACATAGCGAACGACGTTGCTAAGCAAGTTAAGGTGCAGGAAGCTGCACCATTACCTAATCCAGACCAGACTCCTCAGACAGCGCAAGCAGCGTTTCTAGAAAAGAGGCGCAACAAGCCAGATATGCCTTATGAATACTGGCTGACAATGACGGATGAAAACGGCAAAGAGATTGTGGATGATTTGCATGTCCCGATGACGGCGACTGTTCTTGAGTTCAAGCGCGAAGGTGTTATTGAGATTGACATAAGCTCCTTTAAGAAAGGGAATGGCGGCAATGTCATATATCAAGTTGTTGCTAACTACGCGCTTAATAACGGTTTAAGATTTCAAGGTGATAGGCAGGGCTTGTCTCCGATAGCACGAATTAGACGTACTGAGCAGATGTTAGCGGCGGCAGCAAAAGCTGGAACAACTACCCATTTACTGCCGCACCATTGGCAGTATCAAGGCGAAACCGGAACTGAAAATGTTGAAGGTGTTGTTAGGCTAGACTGGAGAAGAGACGAAGACAACCACAACTTAAAAGAAATGGTTAACTCGCTGACAGACACATGGCACAATTTAGTGCCTTCACTGAACGAGATGACCTACAATTTTGAAACGGAGAGGTTTGAGAATGAAGAAGGACAACTTATCGAAGACGGTGTATTCGAAGACGCAGCCGAGTCTGCACGAGCTAATGAACTCCAGAAAGAAGGAGGGGGAAGCCTTGGTTACACAGATGAACAAGGCATACCAGCAGGGAGCGGCTCGCTTAAAAGAGCTGTATATTTCAAAGCAGCCAGAGGTTTACAAGGACAAGCCGCTGAGCTACTTTCGGGGCAAGATGATAGGCTCGCCAAATATGTTCGGGGATTTAAAAAGAATACAAAAGACGGAAAAATAAGTTACTCCCGCAAAATCACTCCTGAAAAAACAGAAGTCATACCTAACTTCTCTATTATCACTCCATCAATTGTCAGTCAGTCGTCACAAGACGTACAGCAGGTTGATGGTTGGTTGAAGTATCTGCAGAACAAAGGCGTTAAGAAGGAAGAAATGGAAGCGCTCGGACTGACTGCTGAGGAACTATCGTCACTTTCTTTGGAATTATTTAAAAACAATAAAAAATACAAAAACCCAAAGCAACTATCTAAAGAAGATCTGCTTGAGTATATTGACAATCAGTCAAATCAACTCAAATTTATCGAGGAGTTTAGAGTTGGGAACAGATCTTCTTATTCCAATATGATTCTTCCAGAAGATTACGGTAAAAAAACCGGATATTTTGTCTCTGTGGTTGACTCACCTAAAGCGCCTTGGCAAAAATTGCCCACTTTTACAGAGCATTTTATTGGCGAAAACGATGATAGTTATAATAATTTTGCTCATTACAGAGCAACAATTAGGGAGGATGCTAACAGCAAGCGGTTTCTATTAATAGAGGAGCTGCAATCTGACGGACACCAACGCGCACGAAAGAACGGTTATGAGGATAGAGACCTCTCATCGGAAGATGCAGACCTCACCAGCAAAATGACAGCGGTTGGCGAAAACATACAAGACATTGATGTGTTTCTGGAAGACACGCACAACCAATTAGATTCGCTGATTGATAGCGCTACGAATGATTTTGATTTTGAATTAAAAAAAATGTCCCTTAAGTTTGTTTCTGGATTAAAAAAGAATGATAGCTACAACGAAAAGGTTCAGAAAGTATTCAAAAACAGAAGCCTTCCGGACGACGAAGGGCTGTTTAATTTAATGAAGGAATATCTTGATACCTTAGATAAAGCGACTAAAAAAATTGATGAGGCGTTCAATAAGGCAGGTATAGACCTAAGAGTTGCAACTTCTAACAACAGCAGATCCATGACCCATAAACCAGAACTATTTGGTTTAATGCCTTTAGAAACAGAAGCCATTTTAACCCAAGGCAGTATCTGGGATATAACGTCTCTCACCGAGATATCAAAAGCTATTTCTGGTGCTACTGAGAGCGCTAACTTAAATATGCGCAAAGTTCCGTATATGCCAATGAAGGTTGGTTGGGAAATGTTTTTGATAAAGAAGGCGATGGTATTTGCCAAGAAAAACGGATTAAAACAAATACGCTTCCCTGCTACTTATGAGCAAGTTGATCTCATAGAAAAATGGGGGGGCACCGAACTCCCCGGAATGGAAACTATAGCCAAAAGATACACTGAAAAACTACCCCGACAAATAAACAGTCTTATTAAAAAGTATGGAAGCAAGGTTGAAAAAACAGAATTCAAAGTAAAAGAAAAAGACAGTATATTGAAGAAACGTCAGGCTGAAGATATTACCTTGATATATCAGAGCGCTGATCCTGTGATAATTAAAGTCCCAATAAGAGCAACAAGTATTATTCATTCAATCGAAGGTGACAGTTTAGTCCCTATGACAGTGCAGGAGTATGACGAAACCGAAATTGGAGAAGAGGTTTATGTTGTTGGATATACAACCAAGGATTCTCAAACGAATGGCAGTACATCAAGAGCTATAAAAAGGCACTTCTCTAACACCACTACATCAAACAATATACGAGATATTGTCGGTTACGATCTGTATGAGCAAAGCCTCTTCGCAGAAGATAGGAGTAGTGCAGAGAATTTAATGGTTCACCTTAAGCGTGACATGGAAGAAGAATATCAGCGGGCACTTGATTTAATAAATAATCCACCAAAGAAAACAGACGAACTAAACTCATTCGAGATAACACCTGAGCTTGAAGAGTACATCGACAACATGACGATGTTCTCTCGTAAGATGAATGAAGGAACGTCTTATGACAGGAATAACCAAGTTGAGCCTGAAGTTTTCTACCACGACACAAGCCAGCCTACTGCATCAGAAAGCGCGTCAATAACTTCACGAGTAAAAGAGTTTATTGATGGCTTCCGCTACGAAATGCAGGATAAGCATATCTATTTGAAGCGTGCTCAAGAATTAGCTGGCGACGTATCTGAGTCAGAAGATGCTTATGGAGCAGAGTCACTCTGGCAGGGCAAAGCCGGTGAAGTTATTGGTCAGTTTGGTAAATCACAAGCCGAGCCAATCATGAAGAAGATCGGTGAGACTGGCATGGAACTAGAAGAGGTTGAGCGTTGGTTGCACGCACGCCACGCTGAAGAAGCTAACCGCTATCTTCGTGGTATAAACCCTAACCGTAACGATAACGATGCATTGTCAGGTATGACTGACCAAGAAGCATTGCAAATACTGGCCACTAATCAAGGGAATGAGGCATTACAAGAAGTGGGCAGCATGATTGATAATTTAAACAACAGTCGTCTCGATATGATGCTGGAATACGGACTGGTTGATGCAGATTCTGTTGCCGCATGGCGAGCGACTTATGAGCATTACGTTCCATTGCGACGCGAGGAGCAGGAAGATCTGATCTCCGCACGTGCATCCGGTTTTAATATTCGTGGCAAAGAAAGTCGTGAGCGTTTAGGTTCCACGCTGCCTGTTACTAATATACTGGCACACACCTTTGCTCAGTACGAGAACAGCATTGTTCGTGGTGAAAAGAACATTGTTGGTCAGGCGCTGTTTAATTTTGCGCAGGCCAATAACTCTTCTGGCTGGTGGACTATCGATGAATTGAAACAGGTCGGCAAAGTTAAAGACGGTGAGGTGCAGTGGTTTAATGATCCGCGTGAGACCGACGAAGAACTGAATGTTAAAATAAACGGCACAACCCATCGTATTCGTTTTAACAGGAATAATAAGAGCGCTATTCGCATACTCAAGGCAATGAAAAATCTTGAGAGCAAGGAGATGAATCCATTCATCAAGACGTTGCTGGGTATTAACAGGTTCCTGAGTAGCATTAATACATCTTTCTCACCTGAGTTTATTATCTCCAACTTTACGCGTGACTTGCAGACAGCCGGCTACAATCTGGGCGACACTGAATTATCCAGTATGGAACTAAGTGTCATGAAAAATGTACCGGGCGCAATTAAAGGCTTGAAACAGAATATTCGTGGTGACAGGACTGATACCGCGTGGTCTCAGTGGGCAGAGCGATTCCGTTTGGCTGGAGGCAAGACCGGTTGGATAGACAATATGAACAATATTGAAGACCGTCACTCAAAATTAGAGAAGCAATTACAGCGAATCAGAAAAGGCAAAGCGCCTCGAAGTGTATTTATGTCTTTTATTCACATGGTTGAGGACTACAACTCTATTGCTGAGAACGCAGTGCGTCTCGCCGCATTTAAGACAGCCGTAGAAAACGGCGTATCAGAGCAAAAAGCAGCGATTTTAGCCAAGAATTTGACCGTAAACTTTAATCGCAAGGGAATGTCAGGCTCGACAATGAACGCGCTGTATCTCTTCTATAATGCCTCTATTCAGGGTTCTACGCGTATGCTACAAGCAATGGTCAAATCAAAGAAAGGCCGTATGTTGGCAGCGGCCACGATAGGTCTCTCAGTGGGCTTGGATATTATGAACCGCGCTATGTCTGGAGACGACGATGATGGTGAAAACATCTATGACCAGATACCGGATTACGTGAAAAGCCGTAACTGGATAATAATGGGTGAGAAAGAGCCGATAGTTAAGATCCCATTGCCTTGGGGTTACAACGTTCTTCATATCATAGGACAACAGATTGGCAAGGGATTCACAGGAAAGGACTTCAATGCGCTGGACTCCACCGGTGTTGTCATGAAAGGCATAATCGATTCGTTCAACCCGGTAGGTAGCGGCACGTTGTTACAAACCGTATCTCCGACAATTGGTGACCCTGCTGTGATGATAGCTGAAAACAAGAACTGGGCAGGTCAACCACTTAAACCAGACCAATTGCCGTTCGGAGTTAATAAACCTGAGTACCAAATGCATTGGCGCAAACACAACGACACTATTATGAAAGACGTGTCGAAGTTCCTCAACGACTTGTCAGGTGGCGACAGTGTGCGGCCGGGCGCGATAAACATCTCGCCAGAATGGATCGAGGTCTTTAGTGACTTCGCAACAGGTTCTGCTGGCCGGGTAGTATCAAACACATTTTCAACAGCACGCAAAGCCGTTGCTGGTGAAGAGTTGCCTACTCAGGAAATCCCTTTTATACGCAAAGTGACCGGGTTTGATTCAGAGCGACAGTTACAGTCTCGCTACTACGAACGCGTTGAGGATATTCAATATCACCGTAAACAGCTTGATGCGGCCAAGGTTAGCAGGGATAAAGAGGTTTCTAAGCAGTTACTGTCAAATCCACGCACTCAATTACTTAAGCTGGAAAAAGACGTGTCAAAGGCGCTCAAGAAGCTAAGTCAAAACAAACGTAAGATTGAGCAGTCCAGCCTGTCAGATAAAGACAAAGAGAAGCGTGTCGAAAAAATCGACAGCATAATTCGAATGTACCAAGCGCGATTTAGCCGGCTGTACTCTGAACGCGTCAAGTCTTAGAGGTGAGCGTCTCGGCTACTGCGAAAGCTATTGAGGTTTCGAGTATCTGTTCTGAATTATTGATTGCAGCCACCTCGCTCATTATCTCAGCAGGGATAAGGTCAAGGTCAAGAGGCAATCCGTAGAAGGCGCAAAAACAAGCTGCACAGTAATTTTGCTTTTTTCTTAAAGACATGTTGTGAACAACAGACGGAATGACAGGGGTGAATCTATTGATAAATTGCGTGCTAAACCATTCAAAATAATATTTGTATTTAAGTGGAATACGCACGTCAGCGTAATCGCCAAAAGTGATTCCTTTTGTTATGTCACTAACATTCTTATCTGTATTAATCATGGGAAAGCCGTAGCTAATTTATTGTTTTATATAGTAATCCACAGCACTCATAACGCTGGGGTCGGTGGTTCAAGTCCACCCATAGCCACCAATACCAACCGTTACAGCGATAGTGGTCGCAAACTTACACTCTTCGCTGAGCCTAGCACAGCACGGCGGACTTTATCGACCTTACTTGGCGCATAAATCGCTTCTGTAGTAGACTTGTCTGCATGGCCGAGCTGGGATTGAGCTGTCTCCAAGTCATAGTCTTGGCGAAGCCTGTTACCGCATGTTCTGCGTAAATCATGCAAACGTAAGTCCGGGGAGCCAATGGTGTTTCGTAATGTTCGCCATTGGTTCCTCAACCACCAGTACGATACTGGTTTCCCGTCTTTACTGAACGCATAATCACTTAACGGTTGACGACGAATAATCTCCAGTGCCTGCGCACTGAGGTAACGACACTCCCATCGACCCGACTTATTATCGTCCGGGGCGAGCATAGCTTCGTCACCATGAATATTGCATTGCTTCAACGTTAACGCTTCGCGTGCGCGAAACCCGGTCTCCAAATAGAACATCACCAAATCTTTCAACAGGCCGCTACTGTTTTCAAGCAGCAACACGTTCTCCTCTGGTGTCAATATCCTTCTGCGCGGCTGCTGCTGTTTGCGGTCTGCCTTTGAATATTGTCTATCGAAGAAAGGGTTTCGTAGTTCCCAGTCGAGTTCCTTATTGCAGTAACGAATCGCGGAAGACGCAACTGTGATTTCACGCGCAATCGTCGCCGGCGCAATGCCTTTGGTTTTACGCCACTCACGGTATTGTCTTACATCCTCGCCCACAATCATCCCTCGTATTTTCATTTCAGCCAACTTCTTGCTCTTAAAATAATCTTTTAATGGCAGTGAACACGTTCCGTCGCGCTGTTGCGAACTGAACTTATTCTCTTTATTGCCCTGTCGTAAGTACAACGTTATTACTTCACTGAATGTTTTCACCATAGCAATTTCTCCTACGCTACGGCTTCCCACATCAAATGTTTTCATAATCTCTCCATAATTTCAATTGTAATTTACCGAGAACGTCTATTCTGATAACACGACAACCTGTTGTGACGTGTTAACCAATTCTCTTTCCTGATCTTGCGTTTGCACACTTTTAGCTTCCTCATTGATCGTGATAAATTCTTGCGTACTCTTGCCATTGAACCCAGCCTTCCTCAGTCCAAAAACCCCACTCTCTTATTTTTCTGCTTGTGAAGACAAGTGAGATACAGCCGCCTTCTTTAACCTCAACAATACGATGACTGTCTTCGGCTTTAATGATGTTGAGCCAACGTCTTCTTATGTAATAACCACTTCTATTTTCAATGTAATTACCTTTTAAGATAAACGAGATGAAGCTGGCTGGATGGTCGTGACTGTGACGCTGTTTATCAGGGTGATAAAACATGTTGGCCATAATGGTAAACAACGGACAGTGAAAAAAATAAAGGCGACGCATATAAAGCACGCCATCAGTTTCTATATCTTTCCAGCGCCAGAAAGCAAACTTACTGCCGTGAGTATATTCGCGTCTTTTTTTATTCATGCATAACCTTCTTTACTGTTCGGTATAATTTTTAAATGTTGTGCTTTAAATAGTGGTTTTTGTACCGTACTGAAAATATTCCATCACTCATACAACACCCATCCTGATAAACACTATTAATGTCAATACACTTATACATTAACCCCCTTTAATGCTTTTTTAATGGCAATAGTTGCCTCTACTAATGCCTCGATAGATTTCATTATCTGAGAAATTACAAAGATAAACACCTTCTTCATCAGTCAACCTATCGTTTACACTTATCCATTCGCTCATACATCACCCTCTTCAATCTCGGTTATTAATCTATTGCCTGCCCTTAGTGCAGCGCCAGATATGCGGTTTAATATTCCGCCAGTTCGTTCGTTAATACTTGTCAACGCGTCTTCGTACATAGTGGCTTTTCTTAAAACACGAAGATGCGCCTCCGATAGAGTTGTGTTCTGCTCTTTTAATATTCGCAGCTCTTCTTTGTAATCGACTTCAGTTTTAATTTTAGCCATCTAGTTGTTCCTGTTATTCATGTTAGAGAGAAGCGCCCAGCCCAAGTAAGTTACACAGCAAACATTAACAAAAGTTAATTTAAGGGCTGGGTGCTTCATTTATTAACCAACACGCTGTCAGGTATAACAACATGCTCATCATCAATCTTTATAACAATATCAATATCCACCTGCGCCAGACCGTAAGCGATAGCCACCGACAGGACACACCTACCCATGAAGCTAGCTAACGCTTCCATGAGAAACTCCTCCACTTACCTCTGAGTTATCAACTGTAAACGCTTTAAGTTCTTTCACTTGAGCTAAAAAAGAAAGCAGCTCTGGTGAATACTCATCAAATCTTGACGTGTCGATAAAACGCGTCATTTCGTAGGCAAGACCCATGTAGTCGTTCTCACTAGCACTCACCATAATGTCTTTCTCGCTATTTCACCCTTATCTTCCATAACAGGAATAACCATTGAGCCTTTCTTGTGTTCGCTGAGTGCTGACTTGTAATTGTCGTCGTTAGCATAAAACTCCAACGTGTCACGCAGCGCCATTATTTCCTTGTCTTTATCAACAAGCTGTTCTCTGCAAACGTTGGTCAATGACTTGCGCAAGCAAATATTTTCTCGCTCCAAGTGTCGCGCAAAATCAGCGCTAACAACGGAGTTGTTTGGCCAGTTGTTTATTTCTGGATGACTTTCTTTGTCTGTCAATGGTGTATCGCTCATGAGTTAGTAAACCTCCGCTCTTTTTTTATTTTTTGACTCTCGACATACACCTTACTGCAGCCTTTGCATTTAGTGCCTTTGCCCATCACGCCACCACAGACCCACGCAAATTCATCGAGTGACTTCTCTATCTCGCACGTAATGCAAGTACGAAGACGTGACCTTAAATAATCCTTTTTAGCTGGTCTCTTGGCTCTCATTTCTTGCCTTTACCTCCTCTCGTAAAATGTTTACGTCTTTAGGTGCATCAAAACCTAGCTTGACTTGATTCTTGTCAATTGAAATAACAGTAACTGTCATGTCGTCTCCGATATGAACTGACTTGCCTAACTTAACGCCTAGTAACAACATAATTATTCTTCCTCTTATTAAAATTTATAATCAACAACGTTCTCATGCTTTCCGTTTCTTACTATTTTTATTTGCTTCGGTTTATTTAATAAACGTGTTTGCATTAGCGACTCCGATACAGTTGCAGGCGCGTAAAGCCCTCCGTGAGTCGCCCACCATTGTTCTGCTTTCTTGCGTGCGTAACCGGTGTGCTCAACACAAACCCATTCGTTTATTTTTCTAAGGCCGCAACTGTAAATAACGCGCAACGTGTTCTTCTTTGTTTTCTTCGAAACGTGTGGCATATAATCGATGCGCTGAATGTCATGCCACTCAGGTTTAATGTCGTCAGATAACAGTGCCGACTCTGAGGCGTAAGCGTTATGATTTATTTCGCGCTCAAGTGTTGGGTACTCAAAGCCGCACACACATTCTTTAAGCTGAATAGGATTAATTGTTTGGCACTCAGGACATTCTCTTGTTGGCGCAACGCCCGGCCTGCCGCTTTTGCCGTCAGGGACTGACAAGTTATCAATGCAACCGTGTGTTGAAACATTGCCGGCAAAGTCCATAATCAAACAGTCTGTTTTACCCGCTGCTTTTCTAAGACCTCGACCAACCATTTGATAGTACAACCCCACCGACTTCGTGGGTCGAAGTAACGCAATCAAATCTATGTGGGGAGCATCAAAACCTTCCGTCAAAATATTGACGTTGATTAAACAGCGTAATTTCTTGGCCTTGAAGTCTGCAATATACTGGGCACGCAAATCACTTGATGTGTCGTCGGTCAATACTTCCGCGTGAATACTGTGGTCACTAATTAAGCTGTTTTTGACGTACTCAGCGTGCAACTTGTTGACACAAAAAATAACCCACCCTTCTCTCGGCTTATTAAAGTCAAGACCAACATGCGCTATCTCTTTGCACGCTGACATGGTGATTGCATGGTCGTGAGCGATAATACTTAACGAACCCTGTGTGTAATCACCCTTGCCATTAGCAACAAGATTAGATGTGTCTATTTTTTGTTTGCCACCACGAGCAACAACGCGAGACAAGTACCCCTCGTCGATAAGTCGTTTAACACTCGCTTCGTAAGCAACGTTTTGAAACATTTTTCTCGCGCCATATATTTTCCCGCTACCCATACGGTAAGGCGTGGCAGTGAAGCCGATGACGCGCAAGTTCGGATTAACCAGCATCAGTTTACTGATAAGCTGTTGGTACATGCTGCTCTCTTCTTGGCTCACCCTGTGAGCCTCATCGATAAACAGCAGATCGTAGTGGCCAAGGTTGCTAGCGCGGTAAACACTCTGAACCCCAGCGAACACAATATTGGCGTGCAGTTCTTTTGCGCCTAGCCCAGCAGAGTAGGTTGCTATATCCCCATCGTAGGCGCTCTTTAGTTCGTCTCGGTTTTGTTCTACCAACTCCTTGGTGTGTACAGCGTTCATGATGCGCGTGTCAGACCACAGCGAAGTGTATTTACGAATTATCTCGGCCATGATGTAGCTCTTGCCGCCGCCAGTAGGAATAACCACCAACGGGTTGCCGGTCTCTTGCCGTAAATAAGCATCTACTGCTGTGAGTGCTTCCTGTTGGTATTTACGTGACTCCATCAAGCCACTTCTTCCCAGTCAAGATTGTGTTTTTTCATTAGTTGCTCTCAAACGTTGCGTGCTGCTTTCCGCAGTAGCACTCGAATTTAGGATAGCCGCATGAGTCACACAAGCCGCAGTACGCATGTCCTAAAGTGCCTGCTTCATGGCAGTTAGCTCTATCCAAATCATCATCAACAGGGTCGCGCCCTGTTAACTTTTTAAACTCAGACTCATTCATCGTCTTCTTTTTTCTCCACTGCAATCGTAGCGTCGAACCCTTTTAATAAGTTGTGAAACTCTTCATCATCAAGCATCAACAGGTTGTCAATTGCATACAGCTCTTCGCTGGTGAAACACCTGCTGCCATCGTGATTGCTGTTATAAAATACTTTTCCTGATGGCAGTTTGTAGCCGACATAATTATCTTCATCACTACCCTCTTCAACAGGGAGATTAATTATGTCGGGGATAAATACATGGTCGGCGCAGCCTTTGCGTTGCGCGGTACGTGACAAGACCTTCTCGTGCATTGAGCAAGACCACGAACCCTTATCTTCTTCTTCGTTAACAATTGGTGTGCTATGTGCACACGTACGGCAATTCATTTGCGGTGCTTTTTCTGTGTGACACAAATCTTTATAGTCACACCAACCACAAATATAATAATTAGGATCTTCCGACACTCGATCTAACGGCACAGGCGATTCAATAATTTTCTTAGCGCGTGACAATGTGTCGTCAATTGCGTTCTGCTCTGGCTCAAGCAACTCTGTTATGCAGCTTATGTACTCACGACCACCGGGAGAACTAACGGTTAGATAGTGCTTCGACATGCCACTGTATTTCATGTACAGCACAGCCTGTATATAATATGTCCAGTCCCACGCAGCTAAAGCAAATTGCTCTCCCTTTTCTTCAACAAGTTTTTCAAGTTTATTTAACTTCTTTAAGTCAACTTGCTTGTGCTCCCAAACGTACCAACCACGCGGGTCTTGGACGAGGCCACTAATTGCGCCATCCATGTGGCCAAGAAAATGACCGCTAACATCCTTATACTCGAACTGGTAGCCTGTACCGTAATCAACCGTATGTAACTCAATACCCGGCAACATCTTGAGACGTGATGCCATTATATCTTCGCCTAAATGACCATCAGCAAAACGTCTTAATGTTGCTGCGTTGAAGTTTGATTTTTCTACCCATCGAAATTCATACCACAACTTCCTGCGACAAGGATGCCCAACACCCGACATGCCCAAGTAGGCACGCTTACGCTCTGCGTTTTCTTTTTTCTCTATCGCAGCATCGACTGCTAACAATGTTGGATCTAGTCTTGGTAATTTCATAATGACTGCCTATAGTGTTTATCTAGCTTTAAATGGATGGGTTTTCTTAATACTAATTTGTTCATGATTTTTTCATTGATAAATTCACTATCACTTACATCGCAAAGAAGTCCCGAACGACTGTCATACCAAGCACGCAGAATATTGCTTGCTCCTTCCACAAACAGGTATTGGTCTTGATGTACTTGCACGTAAGTGGGCATCACTCCGCCAAACATGTTTGAGAACTTCATGTATAAGCATTTTGGAAAGTGACCAGACTCTTTGTATATAGGGTTTTCTTGAATTTCAAGGAAGAACTGTTCAATCAGTACACCACGAACAACTTCTCTCATGTCGGTAGGTTTATTCACGATTGCTGAGTCTCTAGGCATAGCGACACCATCATAAGATTGACAAAATGTGCCGCTATGCCTAGACAAAGACTCCTCCTGTAGTTTGTTGTCATTTCCTTTTCCCTTTCATGCTTTAGCGATCTACTTCTGCCAAGGTTTCTTTGCTGGAGTGGTTGCAGTGTTACTTGGTTCTGCAGCAGGCTGTGCTTCACCCAGTGCAGGCACGCTATGCATAACTGCGTCAACAGCCTTGTAACCTTTCACTTCATTCTGGTCGCCGTAATCTGCTGAGCTACGAACAGCCAGCTTGACTTGTATGGGTCGGTTATGAAGCTGCGCAGAGTCTTGCACCGCACCCAAACCTACTGCTGTGCAAATAGACTTCAAATCACGCTGTGCAATCTCTGCCGCTTTTGGGTTAGAGTTCCACAGGTTTAAATTAGTCCACACTTTTCGGTTGGCGAACTTGCCGCTTTGAATGGTGAGTTCCAACTTCAAATATTCGTTGTTAGAATTTGCCTGCGAAACTTTCTTTTCGCTGTTTGATATATAAGCTGAATACCAGCCTGCCGGTACTACATCAAACGACTCCGATTCTTGCACTTGTGATAAGTCGAATCCTGCCAAGTTTGTCATTAGTTATCTTCTCCTTGTGGTTTAGGATTTTGCGTTGCTGACGTGATTTTATTTACAATCATGCCAAGGTTGGGTTCTTCGAACTGATTCAAACAACCGCTTCTATCTTTGCAGTTGTATTGCGGGTCAGCCGATGTTTGTAACCAACGAGTTGACACACCTTCGGGGTCTTGCTCCATGCGTAAAGCAAATACTTCATCAAACATGTATGGAATAGACTGTCCGAGTTTTGCGCCGGGCATCATTGGTTGGTATAAAATCATCCCTGACAATTCATCCTTTTCCTTCGCCATTTTCGCCGCCATATACACATGACGTTCGGGCAAGTCACGAAACGCACGTAACAAATCACCCATTTCCTCCTGCAGCTTTCCGTATGCTTGTCGCGGGTCGGCTGACTTTTTCTTTTCACTGGATAGCAATGCTTCTGCAATCTCGGTGATAGAATCGATGTTAACGAAATCATATTGTTTACCTTCCGCAGAATCTGCGAGAAAGGAATAGGCTTCATAAACCTCTTCAATATTGTTCACTGAAATAACTGGCAAGTCGTAGTCACGTAATGACATAAGTCCTGACTCGGCAGAAATAATAATCGGGTTGCAGCCTTGTGGCGGCGTAGCACATAACGTGGTCTTTCCTGCGCCAGCCAATCCGTAAACTAATATCTTCACGCCTTGGTTTGTGACCGCGTTCTTTGTGCTTGATAACTGTATAGCCATGATTACTCCTTTTTGTTTATTCGTATTTTGTATCGTTGTCGAAAATCTGTACCTTTACTGTTGGCCTGTCGGGTTTAACCTCAAACACGCCATCAAGAAATTCTCTTCTTTGTGCTGAACTCAGTTGCTGCATTGCTTTCTCATAGCCGCGCTTACTGACGTTGCGTTTTTGTGGTAGCACGCAGTCAGACATTAATCGCGCTAACCGTTCGTCATCACGTGCCTTTTCAAGACGTTCAAAAAACAACTTTTCATCCATGCTGATTTTTTCGTTTTCTTTTATCGTGACAACATAATCATCCCCATGAGCGTGTGTTGTTCGTGATATATCGGGGATGGCCTTCTTGATGTGTTTCACAACTTCTTCTTGGATGTTTCTTTTTTCGTTTTGCAAGTGTTTCAACTGCTCGTCGATGGCCATAATCTGTCTGCCGGCCTCGTCTATCAGCACAGCAGAAACATCTTTCTGAAACTGGTTCTGGTTAGTTGACTGGTCTACCGCTTCCTTTGCTTTTGCGAGCGCCGCAATCTCGTCAATCATCATGACCTGCCGTGTGAGTCGCACACAAAAAAATACCCGCGAAACAAGTCACAGAGGGTGCGACTCGTTAAGCGGGATAAAAGTAGGAGATAACCAAATACAACATGCAATAAATAAAACACCGTCCATCGAACAGGATTAGGCGCATCAGACACAACAGCAACGTGCACACAGCGGCATTGGCTTTCCGCGATGGCAAGTAGGGGAGTTTGGGGATTACTTCTATGTTGATGCAGCATCTAATTTCCTTCTCCTGTTGATGAACGGTACAGGACGGATATTAGACTACCGACTTTCGGGTGTCAAGCCTATGTTGCTATTAAGTGTAAGGCTTGCTCGAAAGCAAGCCAAACACTGGGTTACAGCAAACTGGTTGTTTTGAATACAGCAGTACCGACGATAGCTTCCTCCTCCATCATGGGTCGGGTTTTGTTAGGCATTGACTCGCTTTGGTGAGAAACGAATTCAGTTCCAGCGTCTTCCGAGTACAACCGAAGCGCAAACGAACCTTTAGCCTTGTTATAAAGAAGCACTATATCGCCTGACGCATAATCATGGTCAGGATCGACATACACACAATCACCTTTCTCAACTGTAGGCGACAACATGTTGTCGTGCGCAATAATTGCAAACGCATTACTCCCTATAGTGCTGGGACAAATCACATTATTATTGTTATTGGTGGCCATATACTTTTCTAGATACCCCGGAAGCTCCGAAAGTGTGAGCAGCGGAACATAAAAAACCCCCTCTGTTATATCCTTGAAATCATCATTAATGTTGCTTTCATCATCGACCAGCCACTTGAGTGGCGCACCGGTTAACTCGGCTAGTTTTTTAAGTTGTGCAATGTTTGGGTTTGTTCGAACAGAAGCGTTCGATTGTTCCCACAATGAGATTGCCGCACGCGTGCACCCCATTTGATCCGCAATGTCCGTTTGCGAAACATCCGCTGCTTTACGAGCAGCTTTAATCCTTTGCCATAGCTCTGATGGCATAACGAATACCTCTCTGGTTACATGGAACGTATTTATTTCCTCTTTAAAGTCACTACAAAGCGAAATTGACAACCGAAAAATAAAAGCGTAGCTTTCGGCCTGTCAATATAAACTTTCACCCCATAGGATATAGATCATGCTTGACGGTTCAGTAGAAGTTAAAAATACACTTCTCCATTTTTTCCCCTCCATCAATTGGTTGTCTAAACAACCGGGACTACCTTCTCGACAAGCCATCGCGCAGTGGGAAAAAATTCCCGCAAAACACGTTATCAGACTTGAGAAATTATCAGGGAAACTACTCTCGCGTCATGATATGCGGTCAGACCTCTATCCGAGAGAGTGACTTGTACACAAAGGGTAGACCCGAAGGTGGTCTTTGTCAAGGTTAGGTTGCATAGGATAGGGGGATATAGGTGGTAGAGGACATGAAGCAATACGCAGAATTATATATTAATAAGGGCTGGAAAGTGTTGCCACTACACAGTGTCAGCGATACCGGTAAATGCACATGCGGTGATGAAAAGTGTACATCAGCCGGCAAACACCCCATCCACGATAAGCAGCTTTGTCCATCGGGCGTGCATAGCGCAAGCGACAATATCAATGTGATCTACAAGTGGCTTTCGAAGTACCCTTTTATGAATATCGGAATTGCCACCGGGCAAGATTCGAACTTAACCGTGCTAGATGTGGACGGTCGCAAGGGCGGTATCGGGACAGTTGAGCATTTGTACGGGGATGATGGCGAAGACTTACTCGACACCTCAGAACTCGTTGTC
Organism: Gammaproteobacteria bacterium; assembly: GCA_041600575.1. GTDB lineage: Bacteria > Pseudomonadota > Gammaproteobacteria > Eutrophobiales > Eutrophobiaceae > UBA7359. The sequence goes on from JBFIJV010000001.1 coordinate 33,881, forward strand.
AGAACCGGTGATGGGTTTCATTTGTTTTACAGCTACGACCCCATTGCAAAGAACGGCAGTAACCGCATGGTCGGTGTAGACATACGCAGTACCGGCGGTTACATCGTCGCACCCCCATCACGACATGCCTCTGGCAAACAGTACGAATTTATCGACGAAGAATACTTGGACGAAACAACCCAGGGCGCATTACCCCAATCAATCCTCAAGCTGTTGTCACAATCCAGCAATAGCACGAAGGTCGCTTCTTCAGCCACAGCATCCCAGCCCTCCCCGGCCAAACCAGCAATCCCTTTATCAGATACAGAAAAAGAAGACATAGCCGGCGCAATTAAACATATCCCGGCAGACGAACGCGACACATGGATTCGCGTGGGCATGGCATTACACAGCACTGGGGCGGGACACGAAGCCTTTGAGATTTGGGACACGTGGTCACAGACCACCAAAAGCGGTAATTACCGGTACAAGGACGCGCTGATTAATTGGCGTAGTTTCAAGGATGGCGACGTGACAATCGCCAGCTTGTTCGGGTTAGCGCAGGAACACGGTTACATGTACGCACCGCAGGCTGGTACGCGCATACAGTTACAGCAGTCTAGCGAAGAGCCGTCTAGCGAATACACAGCGGAAGAGCTGGACTTACAAGACCTGACTGGCGTAGGCCACAAGCGCAAAGCCATCCCGGCCAAGTTACTGCAGCTCAACGGCACCATGCAGGACATTATGAACCATATTTTACAAGCCTCAGTGAGACCTCAACCTGTGCTGGCGTTAGCCAGCACGCTGTCATGTTTCGGGACAATCATCGGTCGGCGTTATTCCACCGGGTACGGCGGTGAAGAAACACGCAGCAACGTGTTTGTCGTAGGTTTAGCACCCAGCGGCGCAGGTAAAGATATCACAATGAAGATGACCACCAAGATTTTAGAAGCCGGGAACCTGTTTGACCGCGTGGGCGCAAGCAAGATAGGCAGTGGCAGCGGGTTGCTGCATGACTTAGGGACGAATCACTGTCAGCAGTACCAGCTAGACGAATTTGGTTTGGCCTTACAAAGCATGACCAGTTCAGGCAGTTCGCAGCACACGAAGGAAGTGATTAGTACGCTAATGGAATTGTACTCGTGCGCGGCAGGAACCTACCAAGGCGGCGCGTACGCCACCAAGCAGCGTGTGCGTATCGAGCAACCGCACTGTTGCGTATACGGCGTGAGCACGCCAGAGGAATATTACAAGGCATTTAACAGCGGGTTTGGTAACAACGGCTTTTTCGGGCGCTGGCTCGCGTTTGAAGTTATGGAAGATGTGCCGAAACGCCGCGTCCCGAAGGGCGCGGGGGATATTGATCCGCAGTTGGCCAAGCGGATTGAGACGTACGCGATGTACGAGAACATGCCAGTCAACGGCAACATGACGCATTACGTGCATGACGTGCCAATGACTCCGGATGCAGAACTCTTGTTTGATGGTTTTGCCGACTACGCAGAGCAGCAATCAAAGAGACACGAGTTGCGTGGTGATAGCGTGGGCACACGAATCTGGGCACGCGCTGTTGAGAACTCTCGAAAGCTAGCGCTTTTATGGGCGTGCAGTGAGCGAGCGAAAGACCCGGAAATTACCATTACCGCGATTGAGTGGGCGACAGCATTAATCACCCATTTAGTTGAAGACCAAATTATCGCAATGGAGAACCATGTCTCCGATACCGAGAACGAATCACTCCACCAAATGTTAATGAATGTTATCTCGATAGGTGGGGCGCGAGGGATTCCAGCAGCACAATTTAAACGAAAATATGTACGCAAGTTAGGAGCAAGACGTTTCAACGAAATCATGCGGGAATTGATTGATTTGAACGTTATTGAAATGTTCAAAGTAAAGGGAGAGGTGAAAACACTGCTCGATAAGCCAGTAACCCGGTATCGACTAAGTGTGTACACACCGTCGGGGGAAGATAAGTGATTGATTTAAAAGGAAATCCTTGGAAACGTGAAATATGGTCAGGGCACTGTAAGTCTTTGATTTATATAATAATATATATAATATATATACATATATATATAGTTATATATAAAAATACTCTATTTACCTTGTTTTCACGCTTTCATACTACGACGCTGTTTTTGTACGTTCAGAGGTGTATTTCCTTTTTAAATCATTAGGTTATCGTGCCACCAAAGAAAAACACGTTTGGTCAACTTTTAGCGAGGATATGAAATGAGACAGAGAACAAAAAGAGAACTTTCTGATTTAATCACCCGAATGAAGGACGTTAAATTTGAAATTGATGGCCGCGAGTATGAATACGGTAAAGCCAATGTGTTGTCTTCGGATTTGATCGATGAACACATGGTTCCGTTAATGGCCAACGCGTTGGGTGTTAAATTGTCACTCAGTGACGACACTTATGATGCGGTGAAGTTAGGCATTGGGTTGTTTGGTTTGATGATGCAATCGACTTTCTTTTTAATGGATATGGGTGTTGAGATTGACGAGGGGTTGGAGCGTTTATTTGACGTGTACCGGACTCACGCCAAGCACGATGAAGATTCCGATGAAATGGGTGAAGTTACCCAGCAGTTCGGTGAATGGCTGGCCAACAACCTTGATGTGCCAGAGACGGAGACTGTCGCCAGAGGTGACGAGCCGAGAACAATCCATTGAAAACACGTATACACGTAAACCAACATGTTATTCGTGCCAATGTAAAGCATGGTAGAGACGACCCTTGTATTACTGTTAAGCAAGGGAAATCAAACCGGTACACGAAGCACGTTGAGATCCGATGTTGTGACTGCGAAGAGGTGGTAGCCGAGGTTATACAATCAATCGACAATCCGTTGTCCTGTGGTGCAAGAATCTGGATAGAGGTTGACGGGGCTGTTGGAGTTAGCCTAGAGGAGAAAGAATAATGATACGTCTGACTGTTCTTGCTATTGCTTGTTACGTTATCTGGTTCTTGATTGTTCCATCAATTCTCATTTTACTCATAATCAGTTTTTGGACTGGTGGGTTGGCGATGGTGATGGAATCGATTGAGAAAAAAATAAGAGAGGTGAAGAAATGAATATACTTGCGCTCGACCCGGCAACGCATTGTGGGTGGGCACATACTTGTGGTGCGTCAGGCGACTGGGACTTAAGTGTTCGCCGTGACGAATCCGGAGGTATGCGACTCATTCGACTTAATTCGAAGTTAAAAGAAATACACGAATCATTTGGTATCAGCCTGTTGGTGTATGAAGCAGCAAGACACGCCATGCCCAAGATGCAAGGTGCGTTAGTGGTTCAATCCGAGTTACAGGGTTGTATCAAGTTGTTCTGTGAAACCAACGGTGTTGAATATCGTGGCTACTCACCATCTGAAATCAAAAAGTTTGCAACAGGTAAAGGCAACGCCAATAAGAAGTTAATGGTTCAAGCTGCGCACGAACGATTTGGCAACGTGTCGTCAGATAATGAAGCTGATGCATTGTGGTTACTGGAGTTGGCCAAAAAGGAGTACGCGAAAGATGAACTACAAGAAAATTAATTAGAGGCTAACTATGAATCCAGAAAAAGCACTCAGCAGATTGACAGCAAAGACCGGCGGCCTTGATGTGAATGTGCGTTCAACTGACAACACGTCTCTCAGTGGTTCAGATATTGCGTACGCCTTGGGCGGTCTTAACCAGTTTGAGTCAAATTTAATATTGTATAAGTATGCGCAGGCTGATGATTCGTTATATGCCAGGCTGTTGCCCGACTGGTACGAACGTGTGCGTGTTGCGTGTTTGCGCGAGGGCTGGGGTAAGCATAGGAAAATACCTGACAACAGGTTGGTGTTACTTGCTCAAGCAACACTGGATGAATTTGTGGGTGATAGTCTTTGCAGGAAATGCAATGGAATTGGATCTGTAAGAACCTTAGATAAGATAGAGGTGTGTAGGACATGTGAAGGGAATCGAATACAGGCGTGGTCGTCTGCGCGTAGAGCGCGAAGTTGTGCAATGGATAGCCATAACTTTCGCAAGCTATGGAAGACACGTTACCGTTCGACGCTTGGCCGTCTAATCAATATAGAACAGTACGCGTTATCGGAGGTTAAAAGGAGGCTGGGTTAACAGGTTGTCAGTTGGTTGCACATTAAAAATATGAACCCTAGAAGATACTTTTTGATACTTACCGCACGTGACAATAAGTTGGGACAGGGTGGTCATCACTCCACAGCACCACAACCTTCCGAGGAAGACTTTTTTATGCTCTCAAGAATGAGCCTGTCCCGATTTAATTTTACCATATAATTTCAGTGGGTGAGTCATCGCCTTTGCTGGCTTTTAGTTTGTCCGTGACCATACGTGCAACGTCTTGATTAATTTTATCCATTGCAACAGCTTTGTCAGTGCAATAGAACTCATGCGTAAAGTCGTCACCATCTTTGCGTACACCCTTGTATACTTGCGAAGTCAAGTAAGTATCTCGCTCAATCGAGACATGAAATACATCAAGCAACAACAGCTCGTGGTGTGTTGACTTAAACACGGTCTTAAAATCCAGAGCTGCCGACATATAATTACGGTACATCGTGGGAATTATCCTGCAATACTGCGTTCCAAATAAAGCACCAACACGAACCAATATCTTTCTATGCTTCACGTCTTTTGTGATGCAGTATTCTTGCCCGAATCTTACGGGCGAGAACTCAACTGTAAACAAAGCACAACGTGTATTTAAATAATCTTCAAGACGCTGCGTGAAGTCTTTACCGATTCGGTCGTCACCGCTTCCCAAATAATGCTCCCACTTAGTGGACTCAGACCATCTGGGCTTGTCCAGTCTCATAATAATATCTCCTCTGTTGGTTGTATGATGTAATGGGTAACTTAAATACCCATTAGGATTGACTCTCTTTCGAGAGCCAATCACTAATGACTACTCAGCTTTTAATTTAGCCAGTAACTTCAAGGTAGGTTTGCGACACGTCTTACCTTGTGCCGTTCGTGTGTCAACACGTTCCTGTAAGTATGCGATAACCGCTTGCTTACCCACGAAACCCTCGTCAAGCATTTCTTCCAACCGCTTCGCAGATAGGCCAACGCCCAACTCCACTTCGTCACGCTTAACGTCTTCGCTTGATTTGCTGACAACAGGTTGCTCTGTCTTTTCGATTGCTAGTTCCATTGTACTAATCTCCTCTTTTGGTTGTGATTGATGTTCGACTGACTGTAACAGTTTGATTGCGCCTTGGGTAATTCCATTGCGCTCACCAACTGACAACAGACTGTCAATTGCTTTCCTTAATGGGTAGTCAAGTGGTTTGCAATTGCGGTATTCTGCAATTGGAATCTTCTTGATTGCCACATCAGGATTGACGACAACTAAACGTACGAACTTGTGCCCCTTAAAGGCGACACATGTTCGTATGCCATCGTTGAAGTGATAACGACACACTTCGGCTTGCATATTACTTGCCTCCCATGAGTCTAGCAGTTACGTGCTTGGTCGCTGATTTCTTAAATGATGCTTTCAGACCACGCATAGTTTTGCTGCATACAACGTAACGATTAGTGCCACCATTGCCGAATATCTTGGCATACACTTTTTCAACGTTATAAGATCTCCCATCACCGGGAATGAGTAACGCTAAGTGAAAATGGTTGTCATCAAGTTTCTTGCCGCTTACCACAACACGTTGTCCGTTCTTGTATTCAACGCTCAGACCACGCAATTGCTCTTTAAGTTTATGCAAGTTAAAGGTGATGCTTATTCCTTCCTCGCTAAAACGCACATCATCAATAGACTTGACCGACTGCACATAATTTCCACGATTAATGCATCGGGCAATGATACGGCCAAGGTTATCAACTTCCTTGCCATAACCGGACTCATCACCCCATTCAGCCTCATAAATAGCATGAGCGTTGCGGCTAATCTTGGCCAAGTATCTGTACATAGTATTTCCCATAAACCGGGGGAATATATGTTTTCTTCCTCTTGGCTTGCGTGACTCAAGCAAAATACGCGCCCTTCTGGTAATCGCTAAATCATGTAGCGTTGTAATTACACTCCATATCGACTCTGAATTACAATCCGGTCTGCCACCACGAGACTTCGTTTCATCGAAGTAAGCGATGTAAGTTTCTGGACTGTAATCGTAAGCCGCTTTCAGTAACGACTTAGGTAGCGTATTAGCTGCCGGGTTAATAACCATGTCTATAACTTCTGCTCTTTCCATAACATAATCTCCTCTGTATTGGTTGTGGATTGTTTGGCGGTAGAGTACCCACCACACAACGTACTGTGATGTTCGTAGAACTCACATCACAATACGTTGTAGGGTTTGCACTTATGAAAATTCATACTCAGGGTGATTGACCTCGACCTTGTAACCAAGGCTCCGGATATGCCCCAGCGCATCTTTTGTGAGCGTCTTCGTGTTAGTTAATCGAGCAAAGACAAACGCATCTTTGTTATCGGGGTAAAATCTTGCTTCACCATAAGTGTATTTGACTGTGACCTTGACTGTCATTTCGTTATTCATAACGTAATCTCCTCATAATAGGTTGGTGGATGTTGGTAGTAATACCTACCAGTGAGAGGACTCTTGCGAATCCCCTCTAGCTAGGTACTAGCTTGTTACATGTCTACCATGTCGTGAGCATGGATGACTTCACCAATATCTGGTGAACCTTGTGGCAACGACTTGTCACCACATGACAACCACACCACCGGATAGTCCGGCACTGTCGAAGGTATGTCATTGCTAGAAACGTACAGGTCAGTGATATAGATAAAACAATCAGGCCGAATACCCTTCTTGGCAACATATTCAAACGCCGGTTTCAAACAAGTACCGCCTCGACCACTATACTTAAAGGTCAAGTCTTCGCCTTGTTCGAACTCGTGAACACAGTCCTCGTTAACATCACCATAATCGTTATAAATAACGGTTATTTTCCGAGGTCGTGTATCGTCTGCGATGGCCTGTATTTCGGAGGCAGATTGCTGCAACTGCTCGTCAGATACTGAACCACTGGTGTCAACTGCCAGAACTAATTCCCCTGTTTCTTCACCATCTGGTGAAGGTAGGAGAACGTCGTCCAGTGAGTTACGGCGATTGAACCGTCTATATGACCAGTCGTCACGTGCTGGCTGCATGAAGTCACGCAGCAGGCTTCGCCAGTCCTGTTGAGGTTTCAATAGCTCGTCAATTTCTCCAGTGATACCACCTTTGCTATTGCCGGATAAACGTTCAGCCATATCAGCTTGACGAATGTCAAGGTCATCAACTGCTTGGACTGGAACGTTACCGTTCAAGTCTTTAGTACCTACGACCTTGCCAGATTTCGGCTTGTCACCGTCGGCAATCTTAGGAGCGTCTATTACGCCACCGCAACCGCCGGGGTCGCCACCATCTGACAATCCGTTGTCACCAGATTGACTATTGTCACCTCCGCCTTCACTCTCACCTTCACCCTCACCCTCACCTTTCGGTGGTTTTTCCATGTGGATGATTTTGTATATGTCCTCAACGGACATACCGCTGAATTTAGGTTCAAGCATGGCGCTAGCTGGTAAAGCACAACCCGATTTCTTACAAATCGGATTGATTGCGTAGTCACATGCCACGTTCCAATCATGTGGATCACGTTCGCCACGTCTAAGCGTATGCTTAAATGCTACGTGGGCAATTTCATGAGCCAACACACCAGCAAATTCATCAACCGGTAAATTTGAAACAAATTCACGGTTGTAATAAATCTTTACGCCATCGGTTGCACATGTATCAAAATCATTACGTTCTACCAAAGGTAGTTTCATAATGAGCGAACCAAAAAACGGCTGGCCTGTCATGAGTCGAATTCGAGCACGTTCTATATGCTTTTTTAACTCTGAATCATTCATTTTGTAAATCTCCTCTATGTTGGTCTGTGGATGGTGGTAGAAAATATCTACCAACATGCTGTCGGGATTAACTGACAACATGTTGCTAAATACTCGCATTAAAAAGTTGGGGAGAGTACGCAGTCCTAAGACTACGCACCCTCCACCACAGGTGGTTACGACTTGATACCCAGTTGCTTATCAATATCAGCCAATAATGCTTTAGCATCATTAGCTGCCTCGATTCTGCGTTCTGGATAATTTCGTAATTCGCTTGCTGTACGGCTACCGATTGACTCCATCAATCGTTTTGCCATATCGTTAAGCAATGGGTCGTTGTTGATATTCAACAAAGGCAGGATTTCAGCCAGTTCCTTGATATTCCCTATAAGTGAATCTCTAAAAATTGACTCAACGTCCTGCAGTTTATCAACTGCATGACTGACAGCTTTATGTAGACGCTGCCATACCTCGGCCAATGCTGCAGTTTCTGCAGATTTCACCTTCGACTCAACGCTATCAGCTATTGCTGATATTTCATCGTCATTCAGTGAAACACGAAAGTCACCGCCATCAGGCACTGGCAATAATTCAACGTTGAAGTTGAATTTACTGGCAACATCTTGTGGGTAGTCTGCATCTTTATACAGACCGCCTAAGATGCGCTGAGCCATTGACTTCAATTCAGGATATTTAGTAATGAAATTACTAACAGCCGAATCAAACTCATATTGCCATTTCCTCATACCGTCCCGGTATGCCTCGAATCCCACAATAGGCAATATTCTTTGCCCATTGTTGTCCCAAGGCAGTGTGTGCTCATAATGAAAATCACGAACCTGATTGACTACCTGACCGATACGACGAAAGTCGTCACCCTGAATGAGTAGCTTGTTGAATTTACCAACGTCACCAGTTGCAGAGTTGCTAACAGCAACCTGTTGTGTCGCTTTCTTATCGTATTTACGAGCTGTCCATTGACTAATGGATAGCTGAACAAGCATTGCTTTCTCGTTTAATTTTGACATGTCAAAATCTCCTCTATGTTGGTTTGTGGATGGTGATGTATTGAAAATACATCGGGCTGCCCACTACCTAAGTAGTGAGCAGTATCGATATATTCTCGCTAGAGAATTACGTCTTGATTTTCTACACACCAATTGACGTATGCTGTGGACTTAACAAAGTCCTCATACTGTCCGTTAGCCTTTTGTTTATCGGTCATTGTCTGGACTGAAAACACTTCGAACTCTTTGTCCAATCTTTTCAGGTACTGAATAAATTGGCTGAAATTGTTCTTGTCAGCGACATTAGCAATAGCTCCAGCTATTGCGTAAAGTGCTCCCATGCTGCCGTCGTCTTCTGGAATCTGAGCACCATTCGGGTCTCTCGCAATTTCATCGACATTTGGCAGCTTGCCCCAGAGACTAAGAAAAGCAGTTAAATTAACTGCTTGTTCTTCACCGACGCACCCCGATAAAGCCAAGAATTGGTCTTTATCATCGTAGCCAAGTCCAAGCTCAGTCCCTGCATAATCCCAGTTTCTGGGATTAGGGTTGACCTTGGCAGACCTGTCGAATTGGCAAAAAGCAGGACTATTGAAGCGTAAATACGCTACAATCTGTGTTGGTATGTTGTGCTGAATAGCCCAAACACACCAACGGTCTAAGTCAGCATTGACTTCGACCTCTGATAGTCGATCAGACATTGCATTTAATGTCTTCTCGACACCAGAACCATGCTCGATGCCATTCGTTGCTAAGACAACGAACGTATCTTCTGGTAATCGGTAGTGACTACCGATACCTCGTTCATTGCTATTACCTAATTGCATTAGCACCTTTTGCATCCCTCGATTGGCCTGACCAAATTCATCTATGAAAAGAATTTGCCTTGGCTTGCTTGGTAGGATTGCGTTAGCAACCATGTCCACCGTTTTGTTGTCCCTGTCGTAGACAGGTAAAGCAAAATCGGTAGCCTCGTGCTGACTCGGACGAATCGTAATCACTTCGTCGTAGTGTTTAGAAACACTAGGAAGCGAATCAATCATCGCCGTTTTGCCGACACCCGGTTGCCCTTTCATGACAATCGTTTTTGCCCAACGCTTCGTCTGGTTGTAACTGTCCATACGAGCACCAAGAAAAGCAGGCATGTCATATATTGATTTAATTATCTGTTGCATTTGTGTATCTCCTCATAATAGGTTGGTGGATAGTGCGAAATACGAATGTATTTCAGTAAAGGCAAAAGCGAACTTGCGTTCGCCTTCACCTTTGGTGAAACACACTCACCACGCCACAAGGAACACAAAGTGTTCCCTGTGACATAACCATTAAGAGGGAGATTATTTGGTGACAGGTTTACGTTCTAATCAGCCTCTAGCTGGACGCAGATTTGACCTGTCGAACCCCGACTCTACCGTCCTAATTACTAACGGTAGCCGTTACGCTGTGCCGACTCCGCAAACGAGAACTTCGTTCGCCTTATCTTTCGTGGCACTGAATGCTTCGCAGCAATCAGCAAGCTGAACCAACAGCTAATCAGTCGTCACCAACTCACTGGTTTCACCAGTTTCGGCAATTTCAGCATCCTGCTGAGCCGAGTTGGAATTGTGTATCTAAGTCCTTAATCTTTTTTTTCCCTTTTTCACTTTGTTCAAAAGGAAAAAAAAGTTAAGGACTAATAGGTTGGGGAATGATAGTGGAGACAAGTTACACTTGTCAAGGTAGACTTGCAGGCCGTTATTCTCGATTGTACCAATCGAAAGTCTGGCAACGCGTTTCACGTGAAACCCTTGACACACGCGAGTGATTATGGATAATATCAATAATAGTATTGTAGACCTCCTCAAAAGCCAGACTGCTAAAGCAGTCAGGCTTTTTTTATGCCCATCACAAAGTGATGAACAACTGACAACCGGTTGCTCAACGTTCAAGGTCATAGACCTTGTTTGGTGGGACATACGCACAGCGTGCGTTGGTTTTAAAAACCTATGGTTATTAAAACACTTGAACTTATAACCTATGGTTATAACAGGGCTGGCATAGCATGTCCTGTGCTGTGTATCTCCTTATAAATCAAGGAGATAGGGTGGTGCGTACTAGGTTCATTGCGTTCGAGAGTGTCTACACACAGCACGTTTTCGTGTATGCAAACGCGCTCTGAGCGCGGGGGCTAACACCACTGTATATATAGAACTCACAAAAAATATTTCACAAAATTTTAAACCTTTGTAAAGGAAAACTTGCACATGGCACTATCTCCATCTGACCAGCGACGACTTGTACGAAAACTGGAAGGACGATCTCGCGCCGAGAAAGAAGCAATCATTGGCGCTACTTACGAAGCGATGAATAAGGGCATAAAAGACCCGATAATCGCTGGTATCACCCGGGCTAAAGAAAAGATTGCGATTGCCGCTGGCTCAAGCCCTGATAATGTAAATTACAATGGTATTCAGTACGGTAACGGGGGATGGAATGTCCCGGTTAATGTGCCGGGGCGAAGAATTTATGCGTCACAATTACCGGCTGTGTTTGGAAATCTTCCACAATTTAAAAATGGATATTTTGACACGCCGGCAAGCACGCGTACCGCGTTTGTTCCAAAAAGAACTGAGGCTGATGCATGGGTGCACGGACTCAGACAATATGAAGAAGGACTTAAAAATATCGAAGGGCAATTAGTTCAAGGCAAAGATGATCAATGGAAGTCAGCACAAAAAGAAATACGACTCGCTGACCTGAGAAAAAACAGCCAGGAACTTTTGTTCAATCAAAAGCCTCGCGGCTTTCAGCCGCAACAAAAAGGCATGTTCTCTCAATTGAATGGCGGCAATAACCCTATCAATCAAATTAGTCAGGGCTTCGATAAGAAGTTCGACATGGCGAGCAAGTTACGTTAATGGCTTACAAAAAACCAGACGGCAGATCAGGTAAGCCACCCACAGAAAAGCAAAAGCATTTTGCGCGTGAGTTCATCGCTAATGGCGGCAACGCTACTGAAGCCTTTCGTCAGGCGTACACCGATAAGCACGACGCGAAAACTACGCAAAGAATGGCGTTTAAGGTTAAGCAAAGCGCGGCGATTGCAGCAGAGATTGACCGGCTACAGAAAAAGATTGACCAAAAGTTCATGATTACAATCGGAAAGATAACGCAGGAACTTGATGAAAACAGGACTCTGGCAAAAGAACTTGGCAAGCCAGAGGCTATGAATGCAGCAACAATGGGAAAAGCGAAGCTACACGGATTAATCACTGACAAGCGTGAAACAAAACACGGCTTTGCAGAGGAGTTCGTGGATGCGTTGTTGGGGAACCTTCCGGACACGACTGGCCTGCCCGGCCAGCACAGGCAGTTACCGGAAGACTCTGATGATGAAGTGCTTCATTAATGGCAGCGACAGTAACTGCACCATCGAAAGTTCTTTCGATAAAAGATCCGAGCGTAATAAAAAAACTGAATCAACAGCGTCGCAATTATGCAAACCAAAAATGGCGCTTAAATAATTTATACAAAATAAAAGACAAGGAAGGCCACGTTGTTCAGTTCATTATGAACGAGCAGCAGGAAAATTTATATGACAACCAATGGTATCTCAATGTAGTTCTTAAAGCGCGTCAGCTAGGGTTTTCTACCTTCATTGATGTGTACATTCTTGATACGTGCTTGTTTAACGACAACATTGATGCAGGCATCATCGCTCACCATCTTGACGACGCAAAGACTATCTTCGACGACAAGATTAAGTTTCCGTATGACAGTCTGCCGGAGTGGGTGCGTGGACAAAAAGAAGCAACAACCGATAGAGCAAACGAGATTGCATTTAGTAATGGTTCCAGAATCCGAGTTAGTACGTCGTTTCGTTCGGGAACGCTGCAAATCCTGCATGTCTCTGAGTACGGGAAAATTGCGGCTAAATTTCCGGATAAGGCGCGAGAAATTAAAACTGGTGCATTCGAATCCGTTGCCACCGGGCAAAAGATATTCGTAGAGTCAACCGCTGAAGGGCGAGACGGCGAATTTTATGAGTTGTGTGTTCGCTCACAAGCGGCCACGAAGTCAAACAAAAAGCTGTCACCGCTAGACTTCCGTTTTCACTTCTACCCTTGGTGGAAGAACCCGCTGTACCGTTTAGACCCTGCCGGGGTTGTTATCACACAAGATGACGCAAAGTATTTTGAAAATCTGGCAGAACGCGGCATCAAGCTGGACGACGGGCAATGCGCGTGGTGGGCAAAAAAATTCCAGACGCTTGGTGTGGACATTTGGAAAGAGCACCCAAGCTACCCTGAAGAAGCATTTAAGGCATCTATTGATGGCGCTTACTATGGCACGGTAATGACCGGCCTGCGGCAAAAAGACCGCATAGGCAACGTGCCTTGGGAACAAAGTTTCCCGGTACACACTGCTTGGGATTTAGGTATGAACGACGCTATGTCGATTGTCTTTTTTCAGCAAATTGTAAAAGACGTACGCATTATTGATTTCATCCAAGACCAAGACCGGGGCATCCCTTACTACGCTAAATTGCTCAAGGAGAAGCCGTACAGCTACGGCAATCACTACATGCCTCACGACATTAAGGTGCGCGATTTATCGACCGATATGGAGCGCAGGATAGACGTGGCGCGTAAGCATGGCATTGTCCCTATCGTGGAAGTGGCCAAGCCGCGAAACAATCAAGACTTGATGGATCAAATCGATATGACGCGAAAATTTTTAAGCATGGCGTGGATAGATGAGAGTAATTGCAGTCACGTCATTAAAGCCCTCGAAGCCTATTCGAAGGAGTGGGACGAAAAGCTAGGGACATTCAAAAGCAATCCAAGACACAACTGGGCATCACACCCTGCTGACGCAGTAAGGTCAGGCGCAGTTGGTTTTAAATCGGTGGTCTACGCTGCACAGCAGATGCTGGAACCGCCTCCACTTGAGGATTATTAATGGGTACTAACGATATTGGAAAACGAGTTGTCTTACTTGGCCTCCCTTGGGGATTCGTATTTATCGAAGTACAGGATGACGAAGATTAATGGCCGCAAACAACAACTCAAAACCAAACGTCAGACTGAAAAAAGTTGATTGGCGAGCACTGGTCTCGGAGTCCGTTGACTTGAACGCGCCGCATGACTCGTATGAGTTTAGCAAGCGCACCTTCAAAGAAACCGACGGTGATGGAGTATATGACAGTGAGTAGTTTAGCTTTGCCCGAATCAGTTACACGTGAGTTAGAAGAGCAACAGGTCAGCTCATTAGCAAAGAATATTATCGAAGTGCTGGACAAGCATTATCCGACCTACACCGGGACATGGCACATATTAATTAACACAGATCCAAATGCCGGCGTTGTCCAAGTACGCAACTTGCGCATCAGTGGGACGATGGGTTTTCAAATTCCTATCACGTGGTTACATGACCATGACACGATGATGAAGTTAATCAAAAACAATGGCGGCGAATTGCTTGAACGTTTCCGTCTTAGTCGTGAGAGAGGCGCTTCTGTTGAAGACCAATTGAACGATGCTAAACGAAACTTTAAAGGCGAATTAATCCACGATGAGTGACAAGTTCCAGTCTGCTGGGCGTACCACAAACCAAAACAAGAATGATGAAGAAGTAACCGTCGCGGAAAATAGCGCTCCCGAATTGATGGATGACTTTGCCGACGCAACACTTATCAACGAAGCTATTAACACCCAGAAGAGCGAAGCTGAAGATAGTGAGTGGTTAGCTTTGGCGCGTGACGCGTATCAATCATCCACTGATTACTTTGATGCAAGCATAAGGAAAGGCGTTGAGAGGAATCTCGCGCATTTCAATATTCAGCACGCACCGGGTTCGAAATACCATTCTGACTTATACAAATACCGGGCGAAAGGGTTTCGACCTAAAACACGTTCAGTCATTCGTCAGAACGAAGCAAAAGCGGCTGTCGCCTTATTCTCAACCAGCGACGTAGCACACGTCAGCGCAGAGAATGATTCAGACATGAACATGCAAATGAACGCGGAAATAAACGAGAAGCTATTGCAGTACCGTTTAACAAACACAATGGATTGGTTCCAGACAGCCATTGGCGCGTATCAGGACGCACTGACAACCGGTGTCTGCTTATCTCACCAGCATTGGGATTACGAGGAAATCGTAGACGAGATAGAGGAAACACAGGAGGGCTTGTTGGGTGCTGAGCCGGTAATGCGGGAAGTCAGAACTATTGTGCGTGACACTCCAGCAGTTGACTTACGCCCTATTGAAAACTTGCGCTTCAGCCCGTCGGCTGACTGGCGCGACCCGGTAGGCACATCGCCTTATCTGGTTGATTTAATGCCAATGGAAATTGGCGCGGCCAAGCAAATGATTAAGCAGGGCCAAAAAACAAACATACCTTGGAAGGAAGATTTAGGCGAAGAAGTTTGGAAGCGCGGCATGACTAACGAATACGATTCAGTTCGTAGTATGCGCGAGAGAAACAAACAGGATTCAAAAGACCAGCAACATCAAACGTCTGACTTTGATACAGTTTGGATTCATCGCAATATTATTCGCAAAGAAGGTATTGATTATATTTTTTACACGCTGGGTGTTTACCAGTTGTTATCAGACCCTATCCCATTAGTTAAAGAGTATGGCTTTCTAAAACTGGGTGAACGTCCTTACAAAATGGGTAAGGCCGTCATTGAGACGCACAAGGTCTACCCTGAATCGTTGGCCGGGTTGGGCGCATCGCTACAGCACGAAGCTAACGATATTAATAACCAGCGACGTGACAACGTGCAGTTGGTTCTTAATCGACGCTACTACGCACGACGCGGCGCACAGATAGACTATCGCAGCCTGGTTAAAAACATTCCCGGCTCTGTTACTGAAATGGATAACATAACGAACGATATTCGGAGTGATGCACCACCGGAAATAACCGGTAGCGCGTACCAAGAACAAGACCGGGTGAACATGGACTTTGATGAGTTGATGGGAACCTTCTCAACGTCGTCTATCGGAAGTAATCGTCAACTGAATGAAACGGTTGGCGGCATGGAGATGCTGTCTGGCAGCGCTAATGACGTAACGGAATATCAGCTCCGGACTTTTGTACAAACATGGGTTGAGCCTGTTTTGAAACAGGTGATACAAATGGAGCAGTTCTACGAAACCAATGAAGCTCTGTTGCAGTTGATGGGTGATAAAATCAAATCATTGGTGCGGTATAACAAGGGTGAAATAACCGACGCGCAGTTACAAGGCAACATGCTGGTACAAATCAATGTTGGTTTTGGCGCAACGAATCCGAAGCAAAAAATCGACAAGCTGGCAATGGGTTTGAATTACGTCATGCAAATGCCCGGCATGTCAGCACGCTTGAACAGTGACGAAGTAGGTAAGGAAGTATTTGGCGCAATGGGTTATGACACCCACGAACGCTTCTTCCCACAATTAACCGAAGAACAAAAGCAAGCAGCTCAGCAACCACAAGACCCGAAGGTTATGGTTGAGCAAATGCGTGCACAAGCGAAGATGGCCGAACTCGAAAAACAACATGCAATGGACATGAAGCGCATGGAAGTCGAGGCCGCAATGAAGCTGCGCTCAATGCAACAGCAAAAAGCTATGTCGGACACAGACCATCAGGTGAAGATGGCATTGGCCGAGATGGACAAGGAAAAAGAAATGATGAATCTTGCTGCACGACAGGAAATGTCACTGCAATCCATCAAGGCTCAGTTAGCGCAAAAGGCTATGTCCGAACGCGGCACGAACGAACGTTTCGTGGCCGAGAAAGAGTTCGCGCAGCAGCAGCCTGATGGAAATGGTTTTAGCAGCAAAACATAAATTGGGGTTTGGCATACACAAGAGGATGTTATGAGCGACAACCCGACAGACGATGTACTGAAAGATTTTAATGAACAAGAGCAGCAGGAAATACGCCGAGCGAATTTAGGGATGGAAGCTGAAAGTTTTATGAGCAGCAACCTTTACCGATATATCGCAAGTAGAGCACAAATGGAATTTGAAGAAAAAATGAAAGAGTTAGTTACTTGCCCTGCTGACGACGTAAGTGAAAACACGCGTTTACGCAGCGAGATAAAAGTCTATATCGCCTTTGAAGACTGGCTTAAGGAAGCTGTGTCTTCCGGCAAAAATGCTGAGCAAAGTTTAAACGCAATGGATGCGACGGATAAGTAGGGGAGTCTATTTATCAACAAACCCGCTAACGCGGGTTTTTTTACGCCTATCAAAAGACGGCGAGGAGCAATAAATGAATACCAAAACAGCAGAAGCAAAAAAAGAAGATGGCTCGGCCACTGAGTTTAAAGCAGAAGAGAAAGCTATCTCCGAGGTAATGGAGCAAAAAGGCGTTGAAGAAGATGTGTCAGATGACTCACCTAAAAGCCGCCGGGAAGAAATTGCAGCGAAGTTTGCTAAAGAGCAGCGCGGCTACGACGGGGAAGAGGAAGTCGAAGACGAAGCTGACGATAAAGATAAGGATGATGATTCAGAACGCAGCAAAGATGTGGAATCAACTGACGATGAGTTGCCAGATGATGACACTAAAGCTGATGAGCCTGATGAAGAATCTGAAATTATGGTTCAAGTCAAAATCAACGGCAGAACACGCGACGTTGAAAAATCAAAGATTGACGCGGTAGGTGGTGTAACCAACTACCAGAAAATTGTAGCTGCTGACGAACAGTTTCGTGAAGCAGCAGAAAACAGAAAGATTTTAGATGAACAAGCAGAAGCCTTGCAAAGAATGGAGGCCGAGCTTGCTGAAAGAGAAAAAGCACTATCGAAAGGACGTGCACAAGATACAGATGAACCACCCCTCAGTGGCGTTCAAATAAAAGAGGTTCGTGAGCAGGCAAAGAAGTACCGCGAAGCTCTTTTTAATGGCGACGAAGATGCGGCAGACGAGGCTTTGGCTAACTTGATGGCAACGAAGCAGGATGCTTCTACTGGCAACAATGTAGACGAAATAATCGAAACAGCAGCAGGTCGCGCCATTCAGGTAATCGAACAGCAACGTTATCGACAGGAACTGACTCAAGCAGTTGAATCGTTCAATAAAGAGTACCAAGACATTACCGCAGACCCTCGCCTCTATCAGATGGCCGATGCAGAAAGCGCAATTGTCAAAAAGGAACACCCTAATTGGACACCAGAGCAGATCCTGACAGAAGCAGGTGAGCGTATTCGGACATGGCATGGCAAAGACATTAAAAAGCCAGAGCCAGTGAACACCTCTATCGCGGACAAGAAAGCGGAAAAGCAACGATTATCAAACGTCAAGGCAGGCACGGTGCGTCAGCCTGCACCGCAAGGCAAGCCAAAAACAATCTCCAACTCTGAATACATTACGAATCTTCGTAAGCAACGCGGATTGGAATAATTTTAATTTAAATCATTGAGGTAATAACAATGGCAGGACAAGTTTGGGAAACGAGCGCTGCTGGTGGGTATATGTATAGTGGGGAACTTTCACAAGTCCTTCGTAATGCACTCCAGCCGATGACTCGATTCGTACAGCATTGTGACGCAGATGATTTCACAGACAAAGGTCTTCACGCAGGTGAAGCCTTTCAGTGGAACATTTATAGCGATGTAAGTGCACAAGGTGGGCGTTTAACGGAAAACGTTAGAATGCCTGAAACAAGTTTTACGATCACACAAGGCTCAGGCACTGTGTATGAGTTTGGTAATTCAGTTCCTTACTCTGGTTTGCTGGATGACCGTTCAGCTCACCCCGTAAAACAAATAATCCATAAGGCGCTTAAGAATGACTGCGTAAAGGCTTTTGAATCAGAAGCTCACGCTCAGTTTGCAGCAACGCCTTTAACCGTCACACCGGACAGTGGTAGCAGTGCAACAGCGATTGCATTTGAAACCACTGGCACACCAGCGGCGACAAACGCACTAGCGATGAACAACGTTCACGTTAAGTTGATCTCTGATCAGATGAAGGAACGTAATATTCCTGTCTATGAAGATGGCAACTATCGTTGTATTGGTCGTCCAAGCACGTTCCGTGATTTTAAAGATGACTTGGAAGCGATACATCAGTATCAAGACCAAGGCTTCAGTTTGATTATCAACGGTGAAATTGGTCGTTCGTACGAAGGTATTCGTTTCTTCGAGCAGACTGCAATTGCTTCACAGGGTTGGTCTGGTGGTTTATCTGATCAAGCCTTCTTCTTCGGTAGTGATACCGTTTTGGAAGCTATTGTTGTTCCGCCTGAAATACGCGGAAAACTTCCGGGTGACTTTGGTCGTGACAAGGGCGTTGCATGGTATGCGCAAGAAGGTTTTGCATTAGTTCATACCATTGCAGCAGACGCAAGAATCGTTGAATGGGCATCAGCAGCTTAATAGGAGGTATGTTATGAGTTACTCAGAAAATGGTTTAACCGCGCATCGCTTCTCAGCTTTGACGCTTTCAGCAGCCGCTGAAATTGGTCGCATCTATGGTGTGGCCGGTTCAAAAGCAGAAATTGTCGATGTTGCAGTTATCGAAACCACTGATATTACAGTCGCAGACTGTACTGTCAAAATCGGTTCTGCTGCTGACGATAATGCGTATGGAACCTTAACAGTTCCTTTCGCTGGGTCTGTTGGTGACGGTGTAAATGGCATGGTGGCAGGCGTAGCAGATGCAGTTCCTGCTGATACTGAGATCGTTATTACTGCTGGTGGTGAATGCACTGCTGGCGCTGGTGACGTGATCGTTTATGTACGTTGGTCATAAGGAGGCTAATTATGCAAGGATATAAAGGTGGCGACAAAGCCAAAGTAGCAGGCGATTCGGTAAAGGACTTGGGCATAAGCTCGCAGTCTCGCATCGAGGGCGGCACGAAAATGAAACTTCGTGGCGAAACTTCTTTAGCTACTCAGCGCCCTACTCTCGCAAAGAGCAAGGTGTCGAGTGACCGAGGCAGTTTTACCTGTAAGTAAAAATGAAGGGTGGGACAGAAATGTCCTGCCCTTTTTTTATGATTGAAAAATGCCCAATCTGCAAAGTCAATAACCGCGCCTCTAACGGGCACGGCGCAAGGAAGGCACTATGCAATTCTTGCACACGGAAACCTTACACTAGACACAAGAAAGAATACTGCGAGGAATGCAGCTTCGTAGCAAAGCACCGGGTTCAGCTTGATGTTGACCATGTTGATGGCAACAAGAAAAACAATGACCTATCAAATTTAAAAACTCTCTGCGCTAACTGCCACAGACTTAAAACTCTGGAGAGTGGCGACGCATGGAATATCGGCCATAAGAAACATTTCGAAGATACGAAAATAACTTACATCGGAGAAGATGAATGAGAAACAAAGTAATGA
Organism: Gammaproteobacteria bacterium; assembly: GCA_041600575.1. Lineage (GTDB taxonomy): Bacteria > Pseudomonadota > Gammaproteobacteria > Eutrophobiales > Eutrophobiaceae > UBA7359. The sequence continues at coordinate 54,077 of JBFIJV010000001.1, forward strand.
GCACTTTAAGGACTGATGTTGTTAAAGAAAAAGAAGGAAACAAAATGTCTGGCGGAAGAGACTGGTCTATTGGCAGTTACGGCATGAACGGCCGCCCCAGCCCACAGGAAGAAACGTGGTCAAAAAAAGATGCAATGGAAACAGGTCTTAACAGCAGGAAGCCGCTCTAATGATGATCAATAAAAAAGAAAGTCACGCTGTTATCAGCGGCAAGACCAGTGATGGTGCGCGATATATTCAAGGCGGCATTCGGTTCAAGCCTAACGGCCACCCTGTTGCCGGACAAGAGATCCCAGAGCCAATTGTCGCTGCTCCAGAAAACGTTTTGCCACGCCCTGATATCGATAACCTAGAGTCCTCGCAGTTAAACGTGAAGTCTGCAAGAGAGATTCAAAAAATGGTTGAGCGTCTCGGTGGTGAATACACTAACAAGAGAGAAGGTATTGAATTCATTATTCAGGAAAGTTTGAAGGCTAATGACATTTCTTGAATTAACGCAAGAACTTTGTGATAGAGCAAATATACCAAGAGACCAGTTAACGACTGTTACCGGACTGTCCGGCGAATTAAATGTTGCAACTAACTGGATCGTCCAAGCGTACATCGATATTCAGCGTTCATATTTTGGTAGATGGAGATACTTGCATACGGAATTTTTACGCAACACTCGCGCAGCAACATTGCTGGATGCAGCGCCAGCAGTAGACGCTGGCGGCGGCTTGGTCACTATTCCAGTCACAGGGCACGCTTATTCCGCGAGTGACTACATTACTATTCGTGGAACAGGCAATTACGACGGCACTTATTTAATTGCCTCTGTCGTTGCAGCCACAAGCATTAATATTACGACAACTTATGTTTCGGAAACATTCGCAGGAACTGAAAGAGCATTTGTTCGTGACTACGAATTTAGAACAGCAAACGCTATCAAATCTTTTGATGAAGGCTCTTTAATGTTTTATCGCAAATCTGACGGGGCAAATGAATCACAACCTTTGTTTTTTCTTGATTACGAAGAATTTAAGAAGAAAAGCGTTGATTATAGCTCCCCAGATCAGCCCGCTTATATAACGATAACACCTAGTGATAAGCTGCGATGCCATCCTGCTCCCGATGCTGTTTACACCATCGAAGCCGATGCATTTATTATCCCGGAAACCCTGTCTGTTGACTCAGACGTACCTTTATTGCCTAGTGAATTTCACATGCTTATTGTATGGAAAGCGCTTATCGACTATGCCGGATTTGAAGAGGCAGCGCCTGTATTGACGTACGCCAAAGCACGTCACGACGAACTCTATAGTGACTTACTGTGGCAGCAGAAGTTTGATAACAAACAAATGGTTGTCAGAGCAGAATAATGTTTGAAATGGATTCTCGTTCATTAAAGGGTTGGGGTAGAGGGGAAAAATTAGACTTCATCCCGTTCCAAGGAGGCTACGACGAAATAACGCCGCCTTATCAGATGAAGCCGGGTAAGCTGCGTTCTTCTGAGAATTTCGAGGTTGGTATTGCTGGCGGCTATAATAGAGCAGTTGGTTATGAGCGCTTTGATGGAAGAACAAAGCCGTCAAGTGCAACTTATTCAATTATGAGTATCACTATCAGTGGATCGTTCTCTGCCGGTGATTCAATTACTGGGGCAACAAGCTCTGCTACAGCCGAAGTTCTTGCTGTTGTAACAACCACAACACCAAATTACTTGGCACTAACAAAAGTAGTTGGCACTTTCGTGGCCGAGAACATACAGGTTAGTGCAGTTACTCAAGGCGTGATAACTTTAACTCCTTTTTCAAACGCTGCAACAACGCCACTGCTAAACGCAGCGTACAACAATTTGGCAGCAGACGAATATCGTAGTGACATTGGCGCTGTTACGGGTTCTGGCAATATATTAGGTGTTGTTTACTATAACGACGTGGCTTACGCTTTTCGCAACAACGTTGGCGGTACAGCGGCAAACCTGTATAAATCTACAACGTCCGGCTGGACGCAAGTTACGCTCGGCGAAGAACTTACATTCACGTCCGGATCAACCGAACCTGATGAGGGCGACGCTATTCAGGGTCAAACTTCTAGCGCGACAGCGACTGTCGCAAGAGTTGTGCTCACATCAGGCACGTTCGCTGGTGGCGATGCCGCAGGGAAATTAATTTTATCAGGTGTATCAGGCACGTTTAACGCTAGCGAGTTGATTGATAACACTACTGACACAGCAACCAACGTTCTAACAACTACAGCGACCAACGCTGCTATAACATTAGCGCCGAATGGTCGATATGAATTTGATATTCATAACTTCGGCAGCCAATTAGGCACACGAAGAATCTACGGTTGTGACGGCGTTAATCGTGGTTTTGAGTTTAATGGAACCGTCTTTGTTCCAATAGATACTGGTATGTCAGTAAGTGTCGTTGGAGACAAACCAAGTCACGTACGCGTACACAAAGGCCATTTGTTTTTTTCATTTGGCTCGTCAATACAAAATTCAAGCCTTGGCTTTCCTTATCTTTGGTCTGCCGTGTTCGGCGCAAGTGAGATTGGTCTGGGGGATGTAGTTACCTCTATGATAACCCAGCCGGGTTCAGAGAGTGGTGGCGCATTAACTATAACAACAAGAAACACTTCTTTTGTTTTGTACGGCTCAACCGTATCAGATTTTAATCTTGTTAAGTACCGCGAAGAAATTGGTGGCGCTGCTTATACCGTTCAGGATATGGGTATGACAGTCATGCTTGACGATAGAGGAGTAACCACCCTTGTAGCGGCCCAAGAATTTGGCAACTTCACCGATGCCACAATAACCAGTGATATTAAAAACTTTATAAACAGCAAACGAAATCTTGCTGTTGCCTCATGTATCGTCAGAGAGAAAAATCAATATAGATTATTCTTTTCGGATAAAAGCGCCCTATACATTACCTTTGATAATAAGCGAGTCACCGGCATTATGCCTCAGTCACTTACTCACTCAGTAACATGCTGTTTTAGCACAGAAGACAGCTCTGGCGCTGAAGTAATACTTTTTGGCTCAGGTGATGGTTATGTTTACCAAATGGAAAAAGGCACTTCATTTGATGGCGAGAACGTAAACGCCTTTATGGTGTTGCATTATATATTTTCTAAATCTCCTCAAGTCATGAAGAACTATAAGCAGTGCACACTTGAGGTTGGCGGTAACGGCTACGCTGAGTTTGATTTTGGTTACGAAATAAATTATGGAGTCCTTAATACAGCGCAACCATCAACAACTGAAAGCAATATTGTTAACTTCGCCGTCACTCGCTGGGATGCTTTCACATGGGACTCTTTTTACTGGGACGGCAAAACGTTATCACCAAACAGGCTGCGAGTTAAAGGCTCCGGGGAAAACATATCATTAACTATTCGTACAAATAGTGACTCCCATGAATCAATTAAATTCACAGGCGCAGTATTGCGCTATCAACAACGCAGGATTAAACGCTAATGGCTAATGATTTTTTTACTCCATCAGGCTACCCATCAAACAGCGCGTTCGGCACCTCAAGTGATGCGCGGTCTGAGTTCAATTTAATCGAGGATGGCTTTGATAAGCTCCCTGCATTAGCAGGCAACAGCAATAAGTTGGTCAGGGTCAATGCAGCGGAGACAGGCCAAACAGTAAGTTTAATAACTGATGATGGCGTTAATGTCACGATTAACGGCTCCATTATTTCAACAGGCGGTATAACGCTTGGCACCACATTGGCTATCGCTGATGGTGGTACTGGTGCAATAACCGCCCCACTAGCAAGAGTTAGTTTAGGCGTTGATATCGGGGTAGACGTTCAAGCCCATTCAGCCGTTTTAGATGCAACTACCGCATCATTCTTGATAGCAGACGAAACAAAACTGGATGGCATCGAAACATTGGCGACAGCAGATCAGACTGGGGCTGAAATTAAAACCCTTTATGAAGCTGAGTCTAATGCTTTTACTGATGCTCAATTCACTAAGCTGGCCGGTATCGAAACATTGGCGACAGCAGATCAAACGGGCGTTGAGATAAAAGCCGCTTACGAGTTAGAGGCTAACGCCTTTACCGACGCACAGTTTACAAAACTTTCTAATATCGAAACGTTAGCTGATGTAACCGACGCAACCAACGTCGCAGCAGCAGGCGCGTTAATGGCATCTAACGACCTTTCGGACGTTACGACACCCGCGACAGCATTAAACAACATAGGCGGATCAACCGTCGCAGAAATCAATTCAATCGCACTCAAGAAAGTGCTGGTATTCGGATAGGGGTAAAACATGGCGCTAACAGACAACAACGCAAACGGATCATTAACGGGTGGCACTGACACGCTAATAACGGGCAATGCCGCTGGAACGTTAATTAAAAAAGGCACGTTACGCATTACAAACAACACGACCAGCACAGTAGGTGACTTGCAATTAATTTTTGATATTGGCGCAACATCGAAAGACTTATTTAATAGCACGATTAATCCAGGCGCGTCTTGGATTAACGATGGTGACATAATTCTGAAAGATGCTACTGATTCTATTCAGGCAATCGGCACGGTATCGGTGTTTGATTATACCTGTTCATTCTTTGACGACTTCTTGAGTTAAGACTATGGCTATCGTAGACGATTCAGTAGACACCACGGGCGTATTAAAAGCGTCTCAAGCCGAAGCCGAAGCGGGTGTTATTGATACAAAGTATTTAACGCCGTTAACAGGCAGCCAAGCAATCGCGTCGTTAGCATCAGGCGGAGAAAAAGATTCCGGTAATAATGTTATTGGTGTTGCTAACAAGAAAACAACAGCGGGTAACTACACAACAGACGCAACCGAAAACTTAGTTACTGGCGGTGATTTTACAATCGCAAGTGGACACACCATTACTGTCACTAGTGGTTCGTCATGGACAATAGTGGGGTCTTAACATGAGTACGATAAAAGTAGATACGATTCAAGACAGTGATGGTCTTTACAATAAGCAGCAAGTTGTTCAGGTTGTTAATGTTACTGATGGTGCGGTTGCTACAGGTACAACAGCAATAGTAAACGATGACACGATAGGCCAGAACACAGAGGGCGACCAGTACATGTCGCGTGCTATCACTCCTAAGTCAGCAACGAATATTTTAAAGATTGAAGTGGTTATTATTGTGTCTCATTCCATCCTAACAGCACGTAATGTAACGTATTTATTTCAAGATTCAACAGCAAACGCATTGGCTTGTGCATATAACCTCACAACGACTGCGACTGTTCCGCAGACCACTGCTTTTTCTCATTACATGGTTGCAGGGACAACATCCGCCACGACCTTTAAGGTGAGGGCGGGGTCAAATGTGGGTGGCACGATGACTTTTAATGGTCAATCAGGCAGTCGAACACAAGGGGGTGTACTCGCATCATCAATTACCATCACGGAGTACCAACCATCATGAGTATCGTAAATGTAGATGACATATATGACCGTACTGGCACATATAAAAAACAGCAAGTTGTTCAGGTTGTTAATGTTACTGATGGTGCGGTTGCTACTGGAACTACTGTTGTTGGTGCGTCTGATGCGATTATGCAGAATACGCAAGGAGATCAATATATGTCTCTGGCTATCACCCCTAAATCAGCAACAAATATATTAAGAATTGAGTCTATTATCCATTGCGCTCATTCTGTTGCTACTGCTTTTATCCTTGCAGGGATATTCCAAGACAGTATCGCGGATAACCTCGCGGTTGGGTGGGAATACTCTCACGCTGTAAATTATAACAAGCAACTCCAAGTTGAGCATTATATGGTGGCAGGAACAACAAGTTCTACTACTTTCAAAATAAGGGTTGGCTCAAATCAAGTTGGAACAACAACCTTTAATGGTCAGGCATCATCGAGGCGGCAAGGTGGAAAACTGTGTTCCTCAATCACAATCACGGAGTACCAGCCATCATGAGTGGATTGAATGTAGGTGACATATATGATGTTGGTGGTGTTTATAAAAAGCAACAGGTGGTACAGGTTGTTAATGTTACTGATGGTGCTGTAGCCACTGGCACAACCGTTCTGCCTTATGATGATACTGTCCCACAAATTACTGAGGGTGATCAATATATGACAAGGACTATCACGCCCAAGTCAGCAACTAATATATTAAAAATAGAAGTTAATTTATTGGGTACTCATACGGTCGCGAGTTTTTGGACAACTGCACTCTTTCAAGATTCTACGGCGAGCGCATTAGCTGCAACGGGGTACTATGGGGCTTCCGCAGAACTCACGCAATGGGTTATTACGCATTACATGGCGGCGGGCACAACTTCTGAGACAACTTTTCGAGTTCGGGCGGGATGCTCTGCGGCGGGCACATTCACCTTCAATGGTGATACAGGCGTAAGAAAGTACGGTGGCGTTGCTTCTTCATCAATAACAATCACGGAATATCAACCTTCATAATCGGAGAATAGAATTATGAGTATCACAGTAAACAATCCAGAAGCATTAACTTTCAAACATGAAGGTGTAGGTGGTATCAGTACACGAGGCGGTGTCATTACTGGATGGCCTGACTCTTTGCCAGCACTGACACAAGAATTGATAGACAGTTACGATGCTGAGTACCAAGCGCATTTAGATGCGACAGCTTACGCTGATAAACGCAAAGCCGAGTACCCAGAGATAGGCGACCAGTTAGATGCGTTATGGAAAGACCGACAGGGTGATACAGCAGATGCAGATGCAATAGCGGCTGATATTGCTGCGGTTAAAGTTAAATATCCGAAGGGGTAAATCATGGCATTAACAGACCAAGGCGACATACTACTACCGTATGGCAGTCCAACGGGCGCGGGACAGATATTAGTCAGTCAAAGCACAAGCACACATGACTGGGCGAGCAGAGGACTAAGCGGCAGACAGCCTTCGGGTCGATTAACATTAACGTCTGGAACGCCAGTTACAACTGCCGATGTAAGCGCGGCTGGAACTATTTATTTTACGCCGCATCTTGGCAACACTATTCCGCTTTACACTGGAACAGACTGGGTAATGTATGCGTTCACTGAGTTATCAGTAGCAGTATCAACCAGTGCAAACAAAGTATTCGATATATTCCTCGATTATAACGCAGGGACACCACAATTAGTTACTACTGATTGGACGAACGACACGACCAGAGCAACAGCACTTGTTTATCAGGACGGTGTGCTTGTTCAAACAGGCAATACCGATTGGCGATATTTAGGTACTGCACGAACTAAAACAGTAAGCCAAGTTGATGATGCAGAAGCATTTAGACATCTGTGGAATTATTACAACCGTGTTGATAAGAATATGCTTGTTGAAGAACCAGCCGATACATGGACGTATACAATAGCAACAATAAGACAGGCTAACGGAAACACAGCCAACCAATTAGATTTTGTTATCGGGGTGGCAGAAGATGTGGTTGTTGCTACTGTCAATGCAACTGCAACAAATGCGTCGACAAATGTTTCTTATGGTGTTGGGATTGGGCTTGATAGCACGACAACGTTTAGCCAATTACACGCTAGAGTTTCATCTCCCGCTGATGGCTATCTGCAATTTGCAGCAAACTATAAAGCACAAGTCGCAGCAGGTCGCCATTACCTGTCTTGGAATGAGTGGGCGCAAGCTGTCGGAACAACAACTTGGGTTGGTGATAACGGAGCACCACTAACTGTCCAAGCAGGTATTCAAGGGAGTATCAAATGTTAATACATTTATTAGACCAAGCAATCAAACAAGCCTGCCCCATTGATGGTATTTCTATCGGACGTAAAGATGACAAATCAACATGGCGTATCGACTTCAAATCTAAAGCAACACAAGCCCAAAAAGACGCTGCTCAACTTGTTGTTGATAACTTTGACATTAACGCGAAAGACCCTATTGAAGAACGCATCAAAGAATACGGCACTCCCTCAGAACAGCTTGAACGCATTATTGAAAATGGACTTGACGCTGAACAGACAAGAGTGGCAGAGATAAAAGCGAGGCATCCTAAATGATTAGCAACAACGGCGGTATATCAAGAGCAGCGCAGGCCGATGCAGAGGCGGGAACATCTGATAGTGCGTGGATGAGTCCTTTAAAAACGAAACAAGCCGTTGAGAATGTAGCGCATGAATACAGCGGCACACAGAACTTCAACGCAACGACATTGACAAGCACAACCAACGCAGTCGCATGGGATGCTAGTGCCAATCAGGTTGTTTCACACACTCTAACAGAGAACACAACCTTCTCCGCACCAACTAACTTAGTTGACGGGGCTTTCTATTCGTTAGCCATAATACAAGACTCAGGTGCAAGTGGGTACACGGTAGCTTTTAATTCCGTATTCAAATTTATCGGTGGAACAGCACCGACATGGACAACGACTGCGAGTGCAAGAGACTACATATCTTTCCGCTCTAATGGCACTAACTTGTATGAAGTTGGTCACGCTTTGGACGTAAGTTAATGTTAGGAATAGAAGGAAGTACATTTACAGTTGATGGCATCGACAGGGGTACTTACGGTGGAAAATCGTTGGTGCTTGATGGTGGGTACGCAACAAGAACACTTAGTGCAGGTGATAGGCAGGAGTGGATTTTCGGCACTAGCATGAAGTGGTCTGCTGATAGTGGTCAACGCTATTTATTGTCAGTTGCAAATGGTGGGACAGACACAACGTCCATGTTTATAGGTGATAACTCTGGTGATGGTTCTTTAGCGATACTTGGTCAATCCACAATATTTTTACAGACAAACGCAAAATACCGCGACCCGAATAAACATATAGATATTATAATATCTTGTTATACGCCTGATGCGACAGCTAACAATAGGTTTAGGCTGTGGGTGGACGGTGAGGAAGTAACATCCTTTGTCACTCGTAACAACCCGTCTATAAGTGCATCACTTGCTATCAATCAAGCTACTCGACACGCGCTTTTTACAAATGAAAACTCACCCGGTGCGTCCTTGGCAAAAGGCTATGCCTCAAAAACATTTTTAATATCAGGCAAGAGTATTCAGCAGGGTGATTACGCGATAACAGACTTTGTTTATCAGTCAGCCGATACTGGCAAATATGTGCCGAAAGATATTAGTGGTCTAGCAGAGTCAGGAACTAATTCGTTTTATCTGGACTATAATGACGACAGGTCAGGCACTCCTGACACGACCACAGTTTTATATGACCAATGGAACAGCAATAACTGGACAGGTAACTCATTAGTAGCGGGGAGTTTTACGTCAGATAGGTCAGTTGATAATTATGCGACGTTAAATGCGCTTTCAGGTGGGATTGATGCGTCATTGCTTGGTAACGGTAATTTAACAATTAGCGCACCCGCTAGTGCTTCACGTTGTTTTGTGGGTAATTCATGGGCTAAAGAAGGCAAACATGTTTTTGAAGGTAAGTTTACAAGTGCGCCTACTGTTAATGGTGGCATTGGTTTATATGATGTTGATTCAACTTATACAGCAAACAATCTGCCAGATTCAGGAACAGGCGTTGATTACAATCCTGTTACTGGTAGCGTTGATAGAGTTGATAATGGTTCAGCAACAAACATAGGCACTTATGCAACTTATGGCAGTGGTGATGTTATCCGCTACGAGTGGGATTGTGATGCGGGAACGGTGGAGATATTTAAAAACAATGTTTCGATTGTTTCATTTACTCATTCATCATTAGCAGGGGTGAACCTTACATTTTATGGTTACACCTATAATGCTTCAATGGAGTTTATTAATGGTGCAAAAGGATTTACACATACACCAACAACAGGGTTCTTGCCTTTATCATCAGCCAATCTCCCAGTACCCGATGCACTCTATCGCAAGCCTCAGAATTTCGCTGACATACTCTTATACACAGGTGATGGTGTTGCGATAGGCTCAGGTGGTAATGCGGTTACAGGTGCAGCGTTCACTCCCGACCTTACTTGGATTAAAAATCGTGATGCAGCAGATTCACATCAATGGACTGACATTGTTCGCGGG
>JBFIJV010000002.1:0-40410 GCA_041600575.1 Gammaproteobacteria bacterium
AGGGATATCATTAATGGTAAACAGATCTTTCTGTTCCATGTATTGAATATCCCAACCACGTTTTTGCGCAGCCAGAAGCATTGCAAATGAGCTGTCTTTCTTTATATTGATCCCGTTAATGGGATCCATGATTATTCCAATTTTCATCAAATATGCTTTCTGTTGAGTCAAGCAACTATAAATTGCTTTCTGTTAAATATCCAAAGTGTATGATAATAAACAACAATAACACACAGTTGAATAAATGAATCCATAGTGAATATATTAAAAATCGCGACACGCAATAGTCCACTTGCTTTATGGCAGGCCGAGTATGTCAAACAACAATTGATGCTCATCCATCCCGATTTAAAAGTTGAGTTGGTTAGTATGACAACAGAAGGTGATCGTTTTCTGGAGGCACCATTAGTCGCTATTGGTGGTAAAGGCCTTTTTATAAAGGAACTCGAGCAGGCAATATTAGATAATCATGCTGATATTGCAGTGCATTCAATGAAAGATGTGACTGTCGAGTTGCCCAATGAATTTGCCTTGCCGGTAATAATGAAACGAGAAGATGCGAGGGATGTGTTTATATCAAATAACTATAAAAATCTTTCCGATATTCCTGAGGATGCAATCCTCGGAACCTCCAGTCTTCGCCGACAATCACAAGCCAAGGCCCTGCATCCGAACATAACGTTAAAGGATTTGCGCGGTAATGTCGGGACACGCTTACGCAAGCTTGATGAGGGTGAATACGATGCCATTATTCTTGCGGCAGCCGGCATTCTTCGGCTTGGCTTACATGATCGTATGACACAATTGATTCCGGAATCGATGATATTGCCGGCGATTGGGCAAGGCGCAATTGGCATTGAATGTCGGGCAGGCGATGCGGAAGTGCATGACTTGATCGCGCCATTAAATGATGATGCGACAACACTTTGTGTAAAGGCCGAGCGTGCTTTCAGCCGTCGTTTATACGGCGGTTGTCAATTACCTATTGCTGGACAGGCACAATTAATCGGTAATGAAATTAAGTTAACGGGTCTGGTTGCAAGGGTCGATGGTAGTGAAGTAATCAAGTCCGAGCTTGGCGGCGCTGTAACAGATTATGATAATATTGGTATCTCACTGGCAGAGAGTTTGTTGGAGCGCGGCGCTGATGAGATATTAAAGGAATTGATCAATTAAATTATTATCGTGTCGGTCTCGATCAATAATAAACGAATATTAGTTACCCGACCCAGACATCAAGCGGAACGGCTTTGCGCACGGATCTCTGATTATGGCGGGCAAGCAATTTTATTTCCGACTATCGATATTCAGCGAGTTGAAGATTCGGCACATAATGAATTATCAGGTGCTGATGTATTATCCGGTGTTGATATCGTCATTTTTGTCAGTCGTAATGCAGTTAAATTTGCGTTTGATCATTATTTATCTACAGTTGATTTGCCGAAGGATATACAGTTTGTAGCAATCGGTGCTGGTACAGCGGAGGCATTGTCAGAATCGGGTATCATGTCGGTATTACATGCTGGAGTTCATGCCGATAGTGAAACCCTGTTGCAATTGCCCGAAATGCAAAATGAACGAATTGCAGGCAAGAAAATACTGATTATTCGTGGCGTGGGTGGACGAGAATATCTGGCCGATAATCTGAAAACCCGCGGTGCTTGCGTTGATTATGCAGAAGTCTATCGACGCTGTTTACCCGAATATGAGGTGAATGATTGTCATAAAATATGGCAAGATGTTAAACCGGAAGCGATCATTGTCAGTAGTAATGAAGGTCTTACAAATCTGGTTAGCCTGACGCCGGAGATTGACCAGCTACAATTATTTAGTACGCCACTGGTTCTAATGTCGGCACGAAGTGTTAATCTTGCACAACAATCAGGCTTTGTCTCGAAAATGAGTATTGCCAAAGTTAAAAATGATGAAGGTCTTTTCCTGGCACTTTTAGACCTTGTAGGAGAGTAGTAATTAATGAACGAAGAAACAGAAGGCAAGGAATTGGAAAAATCTGAAGAAGCACAGGAGGCTGTCGAAACAACTGAAGAAGTTGTTACCGGCAAGTCCACGAACAAGGTTTTTTTAATCTTACTATTTTTATTTGTAGTAATTTTTTCCGGGGCATTTGCCTATGGTTACAAACAGATCACAACGCTCAAAAACAACCTGATTGCAACAGACGCTATTGAAGAACGTGTTCTTGCTGAAGTTGATCAACGTATTCAACAATCTACTGCAACGTTATCTGATATCGAAAATCAGCTGGACGAGTTGGAAACAAGACAAGCGATGCTTGCTGATGCTGTTAACCAGCCGACCGAAGAAGCGATTCATATCAATGAAGACTATGCGCTTGCTGAGGTCGAACATTTACTGATCATTGCTACTTATAATTTACAACTTGATCATGATATTGCTACTGCATTAGCTGCCATGGAAGCTGCCGATAATCGCCTGAATGGTTTACGTGATCCTGCCGTTCTATCTATCAGAGAACTATTAATAGCGGAGATGAATGAACTACGTTCATTAAACCAGGCAGACTTAAGTGGTCTGGGTTTGTATTTGTCGGATCTTATTAATCGCGTTGACATGCTCCCGTTAAAAAAGAATGTGGTTGTAGAAAAACCGAAAGCACTGCTTGATAAAGAACCTGAACAAATGGAATTAGCGGGTATTAAACAATTTTTTGTGCTTGTCTGGGAAGAACTGAAAAGCCTGGTTATTATCACGCGTGACACAGAAGTCAACAAGGCCCGTTTATTACCCGAAGAAATATATTTTCTAAGAGCAAACTTAAAGCTTGAACTGGCGAATGCGCGCTTTGCTGTTTTTAATCGCGACACTGAAAATTTACAAGCATCTATTGATCATATTCAAGGTTGGCTAAATGAATATTTTGATTTAGCTGATGCGGCTGTTCAGAATATTCATGATTCATTATTACGGATGAAAGATCTGGAACTGGCGTTTCCACAAATGGATATTAGTTCATCGCTTGAATCCGTTCGCGCACTCATTCGGTCTCAGGATGAAGCTAATAGAATGATTAATAATGACGAAGTAGGCTCGCCGTAATGAAGTTTTTGTTGTTAAGTCTACTAGCGTTATTGCTTGCCGTCACGATCGGTTCTTTGGCTGGTTCTGATAGCGGTTATGTCATGATGACGATTGCGGGATGGACAATACAAACGACAGCGACCTTGTTTGTTATTGTCTTGTTCTTGGGATTTCTGCTACTTTATTTCGCTGTTCGTAGCCTGGTACGTTTTGTCGAATTACCAAAAGATGTACAAATATGGCAAAAACATCGACATCAACGCCGTGCTGAAAAATATCTGACGCAAGGCTTGATCAATATGACAGAAGGTCGATGGAAACAGGCAGAGCGCGATTTTTGTAAGGCAGCCCCCTATAGTAGAGCACCCTATGTTAATTATCTTTGTGCCGCTCGTGCAGCCCAGGAATTACACGCCGTAGATCGTCGTGATGAATACTTGCGGCTTGCCTATCATAATAACCCTGATGCGAGTCTGGCTGTTGGTATTACTCAGGCGGAGTTGCAGTTGAGCGAACATCAAACTGAACAGGCGTTGGCAACGTTAAAACATTTAGAAAACAAACAACCCGGACAAAATCAGGTCAAGCAACTTTTGTTGGATACGTATACCGATCTTAATGATTGGCAATCAGTGTTGAATATTATTCCATCGATTGAGAAGACCAGTCTATATCCACGTGAACAGATTCAGGCCAGGCAACTTGAAGCCTATGCCGGGCTGTTGAAAGAAGCTGGAGCTCGCGAGGACAAGCAAACACTCAATTCTATCTGGGCCAAGATTCCACGAAAATTAAAACAACATTTTTATTTGATAGAAGTCTATGTAACTGAACGACTCAGGTTTGATAATACCGCCGACTGTGAACTGTTGCTGAAGACAGCTTTAAAACGTCAGTGGGATCATATGTTGGTGCGATTATACGGACTTGTAGTTGCCGTAGATCCGTCAAAACAACAGGCAACTGCTGAGTCATGGCTAAATAATCACACACGTGATGCGGTATTATTATTGACGCTGGGTCGTATATGTTTACGTAATGAGTTGTGGGGCAAGGCGAGAGATTACTTACAGGACAGTATTGATGTGCAAGCAAACCCGGAGGCCTATTATGAGTTTGCCAGATTACATGAACTTGAAGGTAATCGGGAAGCTGCAGCTGAATGTTATGAAAAGGGTCTTGCGCTTGCGACCGGGATGTAATGCTCTGCTCTAGTCGGCTGCGAATTCAAACGAGTCTGAAAAAATCTGTTCCTTATTTAGTCCATTAGCAGGGAACGACTCAAGAATGGCTTTGATCATCGGCGGTGGTCCACAAGCATAAATATCATATGCAGACAGATCAGCATGATCTTTTAATACGGCTTCATGCACAAAACCGGTTTTACCTTTCCAGCCATTCAGTTTGTCTACTTCAGATAATACTGGCTTATACTCAATGTGTTCGTGTTCTTTTGACCACTGTTTAGGAAGTTCATCAAGGTAGAGATCCGCACTGGTACGAGCACCCCAGTAGAATTGTATTGACCGTTTGTCATTATTTTTTAGCGTGTATTCGATCAAACTTTTTACCGGAGCAAAGCCAGTGCCACCAGCAATCATAATTATTGGTCTGTCAGACTCGTGAAGTGTGAATTGACCTAGCGGACCTTCTATACGTAACAATGCTTTTTCAGTCAGATCTTTAAAGGCATATTCAGAAAACAAGCCACCGCCATAGTAACGTATGTGTAATTCCAGTCTTTGATCCTGTTCAGGTGGATTGGCCAAAGAAAAAGAACGACGTTTTCCGTCGCGCATCAAGATGTCGATATATTGTCCGGCCAGAAATTGCAGCCGTTCCGATTTAGGCAACTCCAGTATTAAACGGATGACATCTTCGCTCAGTTTTTCAAACCTGGTCACACGGCAGGGAAATTGCCTGAGTTTTATGTCTGCGGCTGATTCAATCGTACGTGCCTTGATGACCAGGTCGCTCGCTGCTTTTGCCTGGCATAATAAGGCATGGCCCTGCTTTTCATCTGCTGCGGTTAATCCCTCTGGTGAACCATTGGGATAAATTATTTTACCGGAAACAATTCTGGCCTTACATGAACCACACAGGCCGTTGCGACAGCCATAAGGTAAGCTGTGACCCTGGCGCAGCGCTGCTTCAAGCAAGGTTTCATTTTCCTTGACGACGAAATTAATATCTTGTTCTGAGAGTTGGACGTTGTATGACATAAGAAACTTAATAATAACAGCTAGTAATTGCTGCTGTGTGGTAATCGATTATTTATTGGGCAGACTTTTACTACTGTTTAGCCAACGAAGCAAGGGTTCCCATTGTTCACGGTCATAGTAAGTTTTAGAAGGCGCGAGTTCAAAGATACTTAAACCTCGTTCAGATGCATGTATATAGTTCTGACTGGCGCGTAGCATAGTCATGAACGGTAACTGTTTGCCATTAGGCAGTGTCAGTTTATCCAGATAATATTCCAGTTTTGCCGCGATCAAGGTGTCTTCTCTGACGCGATTAGCGACTGTCGCAATCTTTATTTTATTATTAATCGTTCCTTTTAATGAGAACAGTTCATCAATAAATCGTTCTGCTGCGCGGATATCTACCGGAGAGGCAAGTATCGGCATGACCATGGTTTGTGCCTGGCTGAGAAATTTACTCAGTCGTTCATCACTGACACCGGCAGGCGTATCCATGACCAGAACATCGGTATCTTCCGGTACTTGTAAACTACCTTTTTCCAAAACAGCGCTATTGATTTGATGCTGATTCTCTGGTCTCACGCTCAGCCAGTCCTGGCTTGAGCGTTGCTGATCGCAATCTGCGAGCGTTACTTTTTTGCCATTGATTGAGAAATAGCCGGCGATATTGGTCGCAAGTGTGCTTTTACCACAGCCGCCTTTTGGATTTAGAACCAGTATGGTGCGCATATCGCTATTAAAACATTGTTGTTAAATGCTTGTAAACGAACATTTATCCTCATAGGAATGTGCCCTTTTGTGAATACAGCTTGAGTATCAACGGTGTCAGTATCAACTGCATGGCGAATACCATTTTGCCTGCCGGCACAACAATGGTTTCCGGGCTGGACATCATTGAACCTTCCAGCATTTCCAATAGATAGCGAAAATCGACTTCGATTTTTTCCATATTACGAATATGAATGACGCTGAAGCTCTCATCATTACTGGGTATAGCATCAGCCGCAAAAGGGTTGGATGTGTCGATAGTCGGGACCCGTTGAAAATTGATATCAGTGCGGGAAAATTGAGGCGTAATGTAATGCATATAATCGTGCATACGATCCAGAATAAGCTTGGTCGCATCCTCAGTCGTATAGCCTCTAAGGGCACGATCTCTGTGGATTTTCTGCATCCACTCAAGATTGATGATTGGTGTAAACCCGATCAACAGATCAACATACTGAGGAATATTGATGGTATCAGTTACCAGACCGCCATGTAGTCCCTCATAAAAGAGTAAATCCGAGTTTTGCTCAATCGGTTCCCACGGCGTTATGGAGCCAGGCGGTAATCCATGTTGAGATGCCTCTTTCGCATCATGGATGTAAAAGCGGCGTTTGCCAGTACCTTTTTCACTGTATTCTTTAAATAGTCCTTCGAGTTTATCGAAGAGATTCCCCTCTGGTCCAAAATGGGTCAGGTTTTCACCTTTTGCGGTGGCTTCGGCGCTTAGTTTTTCCATTTCAAAGCGATCATAACGATGGAAACAGTCACCCTCGATATATGCCGGGTGTATCCTGAGCTTACGAAACATGGTTTCAAACGCGTCTCTGGCAATACTGGTGCCTGCGCCGGATGAACCTGTTACGGCAATTATTGGATGCTTATGTGACATAATGTTTAGGTTATCCTTTGATCAAAACTTCTTCTATTTTTAATTAATCTGTTTCGTGACATCGGCCGGTTAAAAGCAATGACATAGGCAAGCTATACATTGCACAATTCCACTCTCACGGGCATTATAAGACATATAACACGCTGATTTAAAAGGGGAATAGTTTGGGCTCGTCAGTTAATACAGATATTATCTTATATCGCAGGCTATTAAGCTATGTTGTTCCTTATTGGCGTGTATTTTTATTATCCATAATCAGCATGATTGTGCTGGCTGCCACCGATCCTGCAATTCCCGCCTTGATGCAGCCATTGTTGAATGGCGCATTTATTGATAAGGATCCACAGACCATAGCACTCATGCCATTTTTGTTTGTGGGCTTATTTGCGATCAGGGGTCTAGCTGCTTATGTTAGTGGTGTTTCTCTGAATTGGGTCGCGAACAAGGTGGTCATGGACTTACGCCGGGTGATGTTCGAGAAATTAATTGATTATCCAACCAGCTTTTTCGATGGCAACCGTTCCGGAAGTTTGATGTCACGTTTTACCTATGATGTAACTCAGATAAAGGAAGCTTCCGCCAATGCCATTTCAACTCTGGTCAGAGACACAATATCGGTAGTTGGGCTGTTGGGGTGGATGTTTTATATCGATTGGACTATGGCGCTGATCTGTATGCTTGGTGCGCCACTGATCGGCATAATTATATTAATAATTAAACGTCGGCTGCGTAAGATGAGTCGTAAAGTTCAGGATACGATGGGTGATATACATCATGTGCTTAATGAATGTTTTGACGGACACAAGGTGATCAAACTTTATGGTGGGCAGGGAGTAGAAAAAAAACGCTTCTTTAATACAATAAATGCACACCGTCGGTTCGCTATGAAATTTATTAGTGCTTCAGCAGCAACTGGTCCATCAATACAAATGATTACGGCTTTTCTTCTCGCCATCATCATCTATATCGCAACACAACAAGCATCTACAAATAGTTTACTGGTCGGTGACTTTGTTTCTTTCTTCGCTGCAGTTGCCATGATACTCGGGCCTTTGAAAAGGCTGGCGGGTATTAACGAACACATTCAGAAAGGTCTGGCTGCATGTGAAAGTGTCTTTTATTTACTGGACTCTGACGTAGAACCGCAATCGGGGAGTAAGGATTTAATCGATGTAAAAGGCAAGATTGAATTTAAAAATGTGTCTTATCGTTATGCGGAATCGGAAACGAAAGCGCTGGATTCAATTAATTTTGTTGTTCAGCCAGGACAAACTATTGCACTTGTTGGTGAATCAGGTAGTGGTAAGACGACACTTGCTAATTTAATTCCCCGGTTTTATGAACTGGATTCAGGCGTCATTTATTATGATGATATAGATATAAGTGAACTGTCATTATTATCGCTACGTAGGAATATTGCTTATGTTAGTCAGGATGTTGTTTTGTTTAATGATACTGTTCGAAACAATATTGCCTATGGTGATCTTGAAGATGCATCGGATGAAGCGGTCTGGGCCGCGGCCGAAGCAGCGTGTGCAACGGAATTTATTAATGAGTTACCGGAGAAAATGTCTACCTTTATTGGAGAAGATGGCACCCGATTATCTGGCGGTCAACGTCAACGCCTGGCGATTGCCCGGGCACTGTTAAAAGATGCCCGTTTGTTAATACTGGACGAAGCAACCTCCTCGCTTGATACACGTTCCGAACGACATATTCAGGCTGCTCTGGAGAATGTTAAAAAAGGGCGCACATCGTTAATCATCGCGCACCGATTATCTACTATTGAAAATGCAGATCATATAATTGTGCTGGATAAAGGCCGAATTGTTGAGCAGGGCAAGCATAGCGAATTATTAAAATTACAAAATCATTACGCCAGACTTCATCAGGTACAGTTTTGTAATCAAGGAAAGTCAGAAGTTAAATATGAGACATAAAATATTAAAAATAATCAGCCGTAATTAAAAACTGTTAAATCACAATGCAAATATGTATAAATTTATGCTTTGTGAAAGCCTATTGTATCTTTAGTTTCATCATTAAGTTTTTAACACGTAAGGCGTCCTCATCACCCAACGATCGTTTGACCTTGTCAGTTATATAACTTGCCTTATAGTTCTTTTGTTTTAGTTCCATCAAAAACTCGGTCACTTTCTGGTCTGACATGTTTTTTTGTAGAGATAAAATTAACATTTCAATAAGCGTTTCTGACCACAGGGTTTTCTGGATTGTTTTTGTGCTTGTTGTGTCATCTTCGTTTTTATCATCTGCCATTTTAGTTCCTCTCCTGAAATAAATAATAATATCCGCTTTGGTCCGGCAAGGGTATATGTTCGTTTTAAATATTTGTATCAGGTTTCGATATTTTAAGTATTGAATCTACAAACTTTATTGCGTCCGGAATTTTTTGCTTTATACATTGCCTTGTCGGCAGCATCTATAAGTTTGTTCGGATTGTCATGATCCGACATCTCGGCCACGCCAACGGAAATGGTTGCGCCAGGTAGTAATTTTCCCTCTTTATCAATTATTTTGGTTTTACTGATTGCTTCACGCAGCCGCTCTGCAATAGTCAGAGTCGCGTCGATATTCAATCCGGGTAATAGAGCAAATAATTCCTCTCCACCATAGCGGGTAACAAGGTCTTCCGGTCGTAAATGTTGAATAATAGTTTGCGATATTGTGTGCAATGCGATGTCACCGGCCAGATGCCCATTTTTATCATTATAGTCTTTGAAATTATCGACATCGATCATCATTACCGATAGCCCCGTATTATTTTTATGACAACGTTGCATGATACGGACGAACATATTATCGAGCCAGCGACGATTATAAAGACTGGTGAGCGCATCAACGGTTGCATTATGTTCATATTCTTTAAGGAGGCCCTTGATTTTTTTAATTACAGAATTGCCATGGCGTAATCGCCTTGATAATACTGCAAGTATATTATTCGCAATAGCATGTGAACTGCCAATCAATGACCACATCACATCTTCTTCAATGACGAGCACCCTTGAATCTTGAGTCGCCGTCACATAAGCGGATGCAGGCTGATGATCAATTATCGCAATCTCGCCGATACTTTGTCCGGGACCAAGCACTATGATCGGGTCAATGTTTTCGGCTAACAGATGTACGTTGAATTCACCGGAGAGGATTAAATAAACATGGGTATTTGTTTCACCTGACTTCA
Organism: Gammaproteobacteria bacterium; assembly: GCA_041600575.1. Classification (GTDB taxonomy): domain Bacteria; phylum Pseudomonadota; class Gammaproteobacteria; order Eutrophobiales; family Eutrophobiaceae; genus UBA7359. The sequence goes on from JBFIJV010000002.1 coordinate 10,121, forward strand.
CCAGTATTTCATCTTTGGAAACAAGTCGTGTAATGCAATCGGAAAGCAATGGTAAGGCGGAACTAAAAAGGACGTTGTTAAATAATTCCTGATCTTTAATATCAGCACTGCTAATTGGATGTTGATGACCTTGCATAATATTATTTAGTTTCTATTGATAGAGGTCTATTGGGCCTGAATGATCTTATCGCTTTTTTCAATTGTGACAGTTTGTCATAGTTGGAGCGGTAACGAATATAAACATATAGATCCGTTATAGCCTGTATGTCTTTACCATGCTCTTTTCCCTCGAAGGTCAATCTTTTCGCATAATCAATTGGGCCTTCATATGATTTTCTGGGTAACCCGGCCCGCGCCATTTTATTACAAAATAGATCATAATATTTCTTCGCCGGGTCGCGAGATACGGGCCTTTTTGTGAACATGTAAACTGCTATTGCAGAAACAATAATACCGATAAAAAACAACAAGAGCAGGGTTAATTCTTTCCAGTCTATATCATCGAACCCCAGTTTTTGCAGGAAAAGTTTTTGTCTTTCGGGGCTGTATCCCAGAACCCATTGCGCCCATTGGTAGTTGATCATATCAACAGTGTTACGAATTTGTTGCCAAAAACGAACCGCAGTAGCGTTGTTCTTTAGTCCCAGGGGAATATCTATAATGGCTTCAGGTATTGAACTTTCAATTCCCTCACTCAGTCTTGATGGTGAAACAATTGAGGTAGGATCAATTCGAATCCAGCCTTTTTCATCGAGCCAAACTTCTGTCCACGCATGAGCATGGTGTTGTCTTATGATTAAATAATTGCCGACCGGATTTATTTCTCCACCCAGATAACCGGTTACCACCCGCGCCGGGATTCCGGCGGCACGCATAAGAATAGTAAAAGCAGACGCGTAGTGTTCACAAAATCCTTGCCGTGTATCAAACAAAAATTCATCAACCATATCGCCCGTCATGAGTGGCGGGTTTAATGTATAGATAAAATTTTTCTGTTTTAACCATTCAATAGCAGCATTGAGAATCAATTCAGGGTCAGCAAAGTCGTTTTTTAATTTTGACGCGAGCGCTCTCGTTCGGGGGTGATTGAGTTCCGGCAGTATTAACCCACGCTGTAAATCTTTATCATCTTCTGTCCAATGCCTGTAGCTGCTATGTGAAGTCAAGCTATATGCCTTTCGCGCACGAACAGGTTCACGGGATTTTAATTGAAGGTCATACGTCAGGTAGGTCTTGTCCGGGAGGTTGGATATCATCTCAAGACCAAACAACCATTTTTTATTAGTAGGCTCAATAGTGACATTATAGTTGATTGAATCACCTGTAAATTCGATTTGTTCGTGACGTCGGCTTGAGTCGGCTTTGCCCGTTGTCCATTTTCGACCATCTGTTTGCCAGAGAACCGGGCCACGCCAATATAGTTTCGATTGGTTCGGGATCTGATCAGCGAAGCTTACCCGAAAAGCGACTTCTCTGGATTGTACAAGTTTACTGATAGTACCCGGCGACATCTGATCATCGATTCCGGTAACACCGGTAAACGCATCTTTAGGAATACCCCACAAAGGGCCATTGACTCGTGGAAACAGGATAAACAGGATTAACAGGATAGGAATGGATTGTATCAACAACGTTGATGATAGTTTCAGGCGTTCAGGCAAATTGAGTTGTTGTTCAGTATCATTAAAATTAATTAATCCTGCGGTCATGATTATCATGACAAAGAGCATGTATGTTGCTGTTGGAATAGTTTGACTATAAAAAAAGTTTGTAATGATCAGAAAGTAACCAAGATAGGTGCAGATATAAAAGTCTCGTTTAGAGTTACTTTCAAAAATTTTAAGCGCTGCCAGCATAACTAATAGCGCAATACCTACATCACGCCCGGCCAGGGTTCCATAACTTCCATATACACCGAAAACACCAGCAAGCATAATGATTAAACGGATGATATTGATGCTCGATTTTTGATTTGACCAGAGTAGCGGTAAACGAAGTGGAAGAATAATACGGATAGCCAGTAATCCCACATGCAATGCCGGGATCCAGATTGGTAAACGTTGCCAATGAGGAAAACTGGCCAGTGCAATGCCTATGACGAGCCATGTGATTTTATTAATATCCAGCTCTTGTTTAATCATCGCTATTTACCGTAACGTGCCAATGCTTCCAGGCAGCGTTCTTTGTGATGAGAACCATGTCCGGGTTCAATCACGGTGCCGGGGATCTCTAGTCCATAGTGGATGGATGCCGTATCAGCGAGCAATATCCAAAAACATAATTGTGATAATCGCGATTCAATATCACTAAGCTGTGAAACACTATCCCAATTGAGAATTAATATTTGTGAGCCCTTGCCACTGAATTGCTTGACCAGCAAGCCTTGCTCTCTGGCAAACACCTTCCATGCGATTGAATTAACCGGATCGCCAGCCCTGTATTTTCTAAAGCCGGAGAAATCATCAGTGCCCGCTTGTGTTCCGTAGTCGATATTTAGTTCATGCAATGTGTTTAACGGCAGTTGTTTATGTCCTTTAGGTGCGGGATAAACCAGACATTCAAAATCGGGTTTGTAATAAGCCCATGCGCTAAAGATGCCTAATGGAAAATTGGTTGAGATTTTCAGGCGTTCTAACATTAATACGCCACGACTATTCGTTTGTATTGGATAATGACAGGTCGATTGTTTGCCTGCTTCAAGCCCCATAGAAACTATTGGCTGTTCAGTTTTTTTTCTAAATAATTTTTTTCTTGTGTCGTGACATTCCAGTTTTATTGAAAATCTTGCTGCACCAGCACGGTTGTCGAGTTGTATAGGGAAGAGTGCTTGTTGTCCGACAAATACGGCTTTAGGTTTGGTTGACGTTAGTATCAGGCCAGTCAGGTTTCGATAAGTATGTAACATACAGACCAACCCCAGGCTTGCCAGGAGAAAGCAGAGCACAAAGGCCATATTGTTGTTGTAGTTTATGGCGCCTAATAACATGACAATGAGCATCAATCCATAGAGCCAGCCTTGAGCAGTAGGGAAGATATAAACACGTTGGCGCTTAAATTGATTGGCTGGAATACCTGTGTTGCCGGAAGCATCGGCAGGTGCACGTTCCAACACAACGGGTATCGCCATCAGGCCCCCTTTAAAAAAATTAAATCTTACTGCCATCAACCTTAAGGTATAGGAACGTTCTGAATTAAATGTTCGGCTGGCTGCAAAGCTTCTTTGTCAGAAACTTCATAATTAAACTGAAGACGATGTCCAATAACGCCAGGCAATATTGCCTGTATATCTTCAGGTAATACATGTTCATGTGCGTGTAACAGAGCCCATGCCTTTGCGGCACTTAGAATGGCCAATCCTGCACGCGGTGATAAACCATGTGAGTAATTGCCCGAGGTGCGACTAAACTCAAGTAAGTTTTGTAAATAATCAAGAATGGCATCTGCAACGTGTACGTGCACCAGTTGTTTTTGCAGTTGTATTAATTCTGTGCCTGATAGAACAGCTTCAGTATCTTCCAGCAATTGTTTTCTGTCTTTACCATTTAGTAACTCGCGCTCTGCAACATTGTCTGGATAACCTAATTCTATCCGCATCAGAAAACGATCCAGTTGTGATTCGGGTAATGCAAATGTGCCGACCTGATTCATCGGGTTTTGGGTGGCAATCACAAAAAACGGTTCCGGCAAGGACCTTGTTTCGTTATCTGTTGTGACCTGATACTCAGCCATGGCTTCGAGTAATGCACTTTGCGTTCTTGGTGTTGCTCTATTGATCTCATCGGCTAACAGCACGTTGGAAAAGACCGGGCCCTGATGAAAATCAAATTTATTAGTATCGCGGTTATATACTGATACACCCAGGATATCTGCTGGTAGTAAGTCGCTAGTGAACTGTATGCGTTGGTATTGTAAACCCATTACTTTAGCAAGCGTGTGTGCCAGTGTTGTCTTGCCAACGCCGGGTGTGTCTTCAATTAACAGATGACCCCTGGCAATCATGCAGGCTATGGCAAGTTTAATCGCATTATTTTTGCCCAGAATAATTTTGCTAATTGCGTTGATGACATTATCAAGCTTAATAATGTTAGCTGAAGCAGAATTAATATCTTCTGTCATGTTCATCATTATTCCCCGGCTACGGTCAATCCATCGATCATGACAGATCCGGTTAACACGTTTCCTCTTGGATCAACGTCATTACCAATACTGATAATATTTTTATACATGTCGATTAAATTTCCGGCCACGGTTATTTCTTCAACAGGATAAACCAGTTCACCATTCTCCACCCAAAACCCCGACGCACCTCGTGAGTAATCACCGGTGACCTGATTGACGCCAAAACCGATCATGTCGGTAATCAACAGTCCCGTGCCCATAGCTTTGACCATCTTGTCCAGATCGTCCGGCCCCGTTTCTATGACAAGGTTATGCACGCCGCCGGCATTACCGGTGGTTTGTAATCCGAGTTTTCGTGCCGAGTAACCACTTAACACATAATCTTGTAGTATGCCGTCTTTGATAATATCGCGATCTCTGGTGGCAACACCATCATTATCAAACGGGGCACTACCCAATGCCTTTTTAATATGTGGCTGTTCTCTTATATTGATATGGTCTGCAAAAACCTGCTCACCTTTCTTATCAAGTAAAAAACTGGCACGTCGATAAAGACTACCGCCGGAGATGGCCGTAATGAAGGCAGAAAAAATACCTGAAGCAACGGGTGCTTCAAAAATGACTGGTATCTGTCGTGTCGATAACTTTCGTGCGCCTAATCGAGATACTGTTCTTCTTGCCGCTTCTTTGCTGATCGCACTAATTGATTCCAGTTCATTAAAATCACGCGTTTTGCTATACCAGCCATCCCGCTGCATTCCATTTTTGTCTTCAGCGATGACAGTACAATCAATAGTGTGGCTAGACCATTTCCAGCCATCGATAAAACCATTGCTGTTGCCATAAAGGTTTATGCCCGAATAGGTGCTAACGACAGAACCATCTGAATTCGATATACGTTTATCACAGGCAAATGCGGCCTGTTCACATTCAATGGCCATATTAATCGCAGCTTCAGGAGAAATAGACCAGGGATGGTAAAGGTCAAGATCCGGTACCTCTTTTGCCATCAACTCAGGTTCGACCAGACCGGCACATTCATCGCGACTGGCATACCTGGCAATATTGACTGCGGCTTGCACGGCATCTTTTAATGCGGCTTCACTAAAGTCCGAAGTGCTTGAGTTGCCTTTTTGTCCGTCGATATAGACGGTAATTCCAAGCCCCTTGTCGCGTTCATACTCAAGTTTATCAATTTCCCCTTTGCGCACATTGGCAGATAGACCTGCACCGGCACCAACATCAGCCTCCGCAGTGCTGGCGCCCATTGCTTTCGCCTGCGTCAAGACTGAGTCTATGATACGAATAAGTTCTTCACGGTTATCTGATAATGCGTTTGTATTCATGGCTTCCATAGTTATTGTTTGCTTTGAAATTAACTATTCTAACATTCAGGTCAATTCATTCAGTACTTTAATTCAATAGTCTGATGCTTTTGCGTACAATCCGTTCCATGGATATATCTCATGTACTTGACCCCTTAAACAGCAATCAACGTGAAGCAGTTGGTGCTCCTGCAGGCAATTTATTGGTATTGGCCGGAGCTGGCAGTGGCAAAACCAGGGTATTGGTGCACCGAATTGCCTGGTATATAGAAACTGGTCAGGCAAGCCCCTACAGCATTATGGCTGTGACCTTCACCAATAAGGCTGCTGCAGAGATGCGTAGCCGTATTGAGAATTTATTAGGACAATCAATTCGCGGCATGTGGGTCGGCACCTTTCATGGCCTTGCGCATCGCCTATTACGCGCACATTGGCAAGAAGCGAATTTGTCTCAAAATTTTCAAATCCTTGATAGTGAGGATCAATATCGCACGATACGCCGTTTAATTCGTTCGATGATGCTGGATGAATCGCAATATCCACCAAGAGAAGCGCAATGGTTTATCAATGCGCGCAAGGATGAAGGTCTAAGACCGGAACATATCGATGATCATGGTGACATGACAACAGCGCAGATGGTTCAGATCTACAAGACTTACCAGGAAGCCTGCGAACGATCGGGTCTGGTTGATTTTGCCGAGTTGTTATTACGGACCTTTGAATTATTTCGCGAACAGGGTGCGATTCGTGAACATTATCAACACCGGTTTAAACATGTATTAGTCGATGAGTTTCAAGACACTAATACATTGCAATATAGTTGGTTACGGTTGTTGGTAGGTAAAGACAGTACGCTATTTGCTGTGGGTGATGACGATCAATCTATCTATAGCTGGCGTGGTGCCCGCGTTGAAAACATGCAGGCGTTTGAGCGCGACTTTCATGACACGAAACTGTTGAAACTCGAACAAAATTATCGTTCAACCGCAACTATTCTAAAAGCGGCGAATAAACTTATCTCAAATAATAATGCGCGCCTGGGTAAAGATCTGTGGACCGATGGTGAAGATGGTGATCGCATTGGTATTTACATGGCCTATAACGAAACCGATGAAGCGCGTTATGTGATTGATCAGATCAGACAGGCCCCTGACCAAGGTAAGGTGTTTAATGATTATGCCATCCTGTACCGGGTCAGTGCCCAGTCACGTGTTATTGAAGAAGCGTTAATGCAGGCGCGTATTCCTTATCGAGTATACGGCGGTATGCGATTTTATGAACGCGCCGAGATCAAAGATGCACTTGCCTATGTACGCCTGGCCCGTTTCCGCGATGATGATGCTTCATTTGAACGAATTATCAATACGCCGACACGTGGTATTGGCAATCGTACTATTGAAGAGTTACGCACTACTGCGCGAAGAGATAATTGTTCTTTGTGGCAGGCTGCGCAGCATGTTATTGAACATAAGCTACTCAGTGCCCGCGCCATTAATGCGCTCGAACACTTTGTAACCCTGATTCAAAAAATGTCGGGAGCAGAATCTGAATCAACCTTGAATGAACATGTTGATCAGGTGATTAAATTAAGTGGTTTAATTGAACACTTTAAAAAAGAGAAAGGCGAAAAAGGGCTGGCACGGATTGAGAACCTGGAAGAACTGGTCACGGCGGCCGGTGAATTTGAGATTGGTGATGATGAAGAGCTGGCTGAGATGGACGCCCTATCCGCCTTTATGGCGCATGCCGCACTCGAGTCCGGTGAGACACAAGCAGGTGATAGCTCGGATTGTGTACATATGATGACCTTGCATTCAGCAAAAGGTCTGGAGTTTCCCGATGTCTATTTAGTGGGCATGGAAGAAGGGTTGTTTCCACATCAACGCAGTAGTGAAGATTTGATACAACTCGAAGAAGAGCGTCGACTTTGTTATGTTGGGATAACGCGCGCGAAAAAAACACTGACATTAACGCATGCACAGCATCGTCGTATGCACGGTTCAGACTATTATCCGCAACCGTCACGCTTTATCGATGAAATACCTTCCGAATTACTCAACGATATTCGACTCGGAGGTAGCGTAACAGAATCATTGTTTAGCAAGAGTTATGAAAAATCTCCCAATGACGATGGTTCGCTGTCTCTGGGGCAACGCGTCTCGCATGCCAAGTTTGGTGAAGGGGTGGTGCTTAATCTTGAAGGCAGTGGTGGTCATATGCGCATTCAAGTCAATTTTGAACATGCAGGCTGTAAGTGGCTAGTAGCAAGTTATGCAAACCTTCAACCAGCTTGAGTATCGCGTTACAGTTCTGCTTCAAATCATCATTTAAAAATTAATTAGAAATTCAAAGGTAAAATTATGGCGTCACCAAAAGAAGATATTATTGAACATTACAAATCGTTTTTTGCAGGGCATGACTCTGAAATTCTGACCTGGGACTCAGGTCCAATTAAGGAGATTATTCCTGAATTTGAAGTTATTCGATTTTCGCCTGGCGAAAAAAGTAACCTGTGGGTGTACTGTTCGGTTGGGGCATCAAAAATTCAACACGAAGATTCTGGCTTGTATGAGTTTATGATTATTTCCCCATCCGAAAACATGCGAATGGTTGAGATGTTAGCAATGGCAATCTACTATCACTCGCTGCATGGACTTCAATATGCCGATACAGTCGCTATTGGCGAGCCCTGGGTAGAAGGATCTACCTGTAATAATTGGTTAGTGTCGTTGCCATATCCCTTTGATCAAACGCTTGAGATGATTCCGCACAATCATGCGCGTCTGGCCTGGTTATTACCTATTACCAGTCAAGAATGTGAATTCATAACGGAAAACTCGCTTGAAGCGCTTGAACAACAATTTGACGAAGTAAATTTAAAATATTGGCAGATTGACAGAGTTTCAGTGGTGTGAATTAGAGATTAAAAACTTAATGACTGGCAAACAGGATTTGCTTAAGGCGAAAATAAAATTATGAATAAACAGACCCTCTTTTTATCTTTCCTGCTCACGCTGTTTCTAACAGCTTGTGGCGGAAAAGCAGATCCTGCGGCAAGTGGTGATAGTGCAACTGATCTTTCAAAAACATTTAAATGGAAGATGGTGACGACCTGGCCGGCTAATTTCCCCATCTTTCAGGAAGGAGCAGAGCGGTTTGCTGATGATGTACGTTTGATGAGTAATGGACGGCTGTATATACATGTCTATGCCGGCGGTGAACTTGTTCCGGCATTACAGGTGTTTGACGCAGTGTCGAATGGCGTGGTGGAAATGGGACACGGTTCGCCATATTACTGGGCAGGAAAAGTGCCCGAGGCACAGTTTTTTTCATCCGTTCCTTTTGGCATGACCGCAAAAGGGATGAATGCCTGGCTGTATAATGCTGGTGGTCTTGAACTCTGGAACGAGGTTTATAAACCATTTAATTTAATCGCATTGCCGATGGGGAATACCGGTGTGCAAATGGGTGGCTGGTTTAACAAACAGATAAATTCAATGGAAGATATTCAGGGTTTGCGTATGCGTATACCTGGTTTGGGTGGCAAGGTATTTAAGAAAGCCGGCGGAAATCCGGTACTGATGGCGGGCAGCGAGATATATACGGCTCTCGAGCGCGGCACACTTGATGCAACAGAGTGGGTTGCGCCATTTCATGATATGCGATTGGGTCTGAACCGGGCGGCTAAATATTATTACTACCCCGGTTGGCATGAGCCCGGCACTGTATTTGAATTGATGATTAATAAAGCAAAGTGGTCGTTATTGCCAAAAGACTTACAAAAGATTGTTGAAACTGCTGCTGCGGCAAATAGTGAATGGATCTATGCGCAGATGGAATTTCACAATCAAGAGGCTTTAAAGGAATTACGGACGAAACAAAATGTCCAGATAATTGAGTTTCCAAAAGAGGTCTTGTCTGAGTTCAAGCGATTAACCAAAGAAACGCTTGATGAAGAGGCCGCAGCCAATCCGAAATTTAAACAGGTCTATGATGCCTATGAAACCTTCAGGGACAGTTATGAAGGTTGGGATGAATTATCTGAAGAGTCTTATCAGGCTAGTTTAAGACTGGAATAATACTGAAAAGTAAAGGGAGCCTTAGCTCCCTTTACTGTTTTAAAGATGATGGGGCAGGTTTGAGCCTATACCCGCCAACAATTATTTAGTCTGGTTTACCATGTAATCAACGGCAGCTTTGACTTCGTCATCGCTGAGTTTCATGTTGCCACCTTTACCCGGCATCATCCCTAACTCTCCAACAAAACCATTGATGGCATGATCATAGAGGGTATCCATGCCTTTTTCGATGCGTGGTCCCCAGGCAGTTGCATCACCCGTCTGTGGAATCATGGAGGCTAATGCTGCTACACCGTGACAGTTAACGCACAAACCATCATAAACAGTTTTGCCGGCATCACCATCAGCAGCAGCAGTTTCAGTTGTTTCAGCAGCAGGTGCGGCATCAAGTTGACTCACCATATAATCAACTGCAGCTTTGACCTCGTCATCGGTCAATTTAGGATTACTGCCTCTGGCAGGCATCATGCCCATCTCTCCAACAAAACCATTAATAGCATGGTCGTAGAGCATATCCTTCCCTTGTTCAACGCGGGCAGCCCAAGCTGCAGCATCACCTGTTTGTGGAATCATCGATGCCATTGCCGGAATACCGTGACAATTAACGCAGAGTCCATCGTAGATTGTTTTTCCCACATCGCCACTCCCTTCTCCACCAGTAGCAGCAGTCATTTCTTCGGCTGCCATCGCTGTTTCTTCCCCAACGGCGGTGACTTGCCCTACGGGTTCAGTGATCTTGGCGACCTTTGTAGCACGCATATTAGCTTCATGTTCGTCATCAGTTGCGGCGAATTGTGCGACAACGAAAAATACCACCATCATTACGGCGATAAGACCTAATGCCAGTGAAAAATTTCTGAAAAATATTTTATCTTGTTCTTTACTCATCACTTGTCCCCAAGGGTAATTATTCTGAATTTTCAGTTTATGTGGTACTAAAGGAGCAAAAGTATACCTATTGTCTGTATCTGTGGGAATACTGCTAATTTCTTTTACTAATCGAATCTGTGCTTTAATTGCTGTAATTTATAATAAATACTGAATTTGACGATATTATTCACGTCATCATCACATTATTTGCGCTGTAATGCTCCAAAATAAACTTACCCGTGGTCTAAAAAACTTGACGACAAACCCCCAAGGACACCTGCTTCTCATCGAAGACCATCATGATATCGCTGAAACGATCTGTGAGTATCTGGAGCGTTGCGGTTATGTGATGGATCATGCTGCTGATGGCATTACCGGTTTACATCTTGCTGTTAGCAATGATTACGATGCCGTAATTCTCGATCAAATGTTACCTGGTATGGATGGGATTGTTCTACTGGAAAAAATACGTAATGAGGCAAAACGGGATGTGCCTGTATTAATCCTGACTGCCAGAGATACATTACAAGATAAAATTGCCGGCCTAGACGCAGGCGCCGATGATTATCTGGTCAAACCATTCGAGATTAAAGAGCTTGAAGCTCGGGTTCGAGCACTAATACGCAGACAACGTGGGTTGCTGAGTCCTAAAAGACTGCAGGTGGCCGATCTGATATTCGATACCGGCACATTGGAGGTTTCACGGGCCAATACACCAATTAAATTGACGCCGATAGGTTTGAAAATCCTGAAAATTTTAATGCATGCCTCACCGCGAGTTGTCAGTAGACGCGAGATTGAGCGCCAGATCTGGGGTGATATTTTGCCGGACAGTGATACTTTGCGAAGTCATATGTATAACCTGAGAAAATCAATCGACAAACCATTCAGTAAAGCATTAATGGAAACCATGCAAAATACCGGCTTTCGCCTGGTTGATCCTGATGAAGACTGATACCGGCATTAATCAACGTGTGATAAACGCCTTTATATTACAGGCGGTTTTGATCAGTGCAGTTGCCTTGTTGGGTGTTTATGCGGCTCGCTTTGTTATGGGCGATATCCTGATTCAACGCGCTTTGGACGATGAAGCATCACATTATTGGACTCGATACGATACGGATAAACCGGCTCCGCGTCCTGATACTTATAATTTGACGGGATACTTAAACCCGGGCGATAAAATAATTCCCGCAGAAATTTTAAACCTGGGTCCCGGCCTGCATAAGTTAAGCGATAAGCATTCGGATTTTTATATCGTGCATGTATCAGAGCATGACGGGCATACGCTGTATCTTGAATTTGATGGTCAACAGGTCAGCGAATTGGCGTTGTTTTTTGGCATTTTTCCGCTCGCGGGTTTTCTTATTGTGATTTATTTATCAGGTTGGGTCTCATACCGCTTACTGTCGCAAGCTGTATCACCGATCATTAAATTAGCAAAAACATTAGAAGAGCTCGATCCAAGCAGTGAAGAATTTTCTGAAAAACTAAAACAGGCGTTGCCTGATAACGTCGACCAGGAGGTTGCGGTTTTAGCGCAGGCGTTATCGGATCTATCTGACCGGATAGTCTCTTTTGTCGTGCGAGAACGTAATTTCACGCGTGATGCGAGTCATGAATTACGGAGTCCTATTACTGTTATAAAAATCGCATCTGATTTTTTATTGGAGGATGAATCACTGAGCGAGGCACAAACCAGGCCATTACTACGTATAAAGAACAATGCGGCAGACATGGAGGAATTGATTGAAGCATTATTAATCCTTGCGAGGGAGACAGATAGAGAATTATCGTCAGAACCGGTTTGTATCAATGATGTCGTATCAGAAGAAATTGAAAGAACAAACAATCTTCTGTTGGGCAAACCAGTAGCGGTTAATGTTGAAGAAAAAAATAAATTGTTTGTAAATGGATCTGACAAGGTTTTATCGGTACTGATCGGCAACCTTATCCGTAATGCGTTTTCTTATACTGATGAAGGCAATGTCAATATTCTTATTGCCGGCGATAATTTGATTATTGAAGACAGTGGCATAGGAATGCATAAAGATGATGTTGAGCAAATGTTTAAACCGTTTAAACAGGGCAAGAATAAACCTCGTGGTGGTTATGGTGTTGGTTTAACCATCGTTAAAATGCTATCGGACCGGTTTAATTGGCCTATTAATATCAACAGTGAGCTTGATTATGGGACCAGGGTTACGGTTAAATTTTCCAGGGGCTCTATTGTCTGAAAAGTAGCAATATCAGGTTCTTCACATAATCTTCACACTTGCTAGACCTGTTGTTCACAGACTCCCGCGCACACTAACCGAGATAAATAATTCTCTACGAGAAAAGAATTGAAAACACAAAATAAATTATCCTTGTTTCAAAAACTATGCTGTTGGTTGTTTAATGATTCATCAATATATGAGGGATTAAATGAACAACAGAAACAAAAGATAGATAGTTTCAGGCTGACAGTTTTTATCGTGATGCATATTGCTTGTCTTGGCGTGCTCTATGTTGGTGTCAGTTGGATAGCCGTTTTACTGGCGGTGTTTCTTTATTTCAGCCGAATGTTTTTCATTACTGCATTCTATCATCGGTATTTTTCACATCGAAGTTATAGCGTTTCACGCCCGATACAATTTTTAATGGCCGTTGCCGGGTGTATGGCTGGACAACGTGGCCCCCTTTGGTGGGCAAGCCACCATCGTGGTCATCATATCAATTCAGACACACATACTGATCCGCATTCTCCAAGAAACGGGTTTCTCAATAGTCATCTGCTCTGGTTCTTACGACGTGGAAATTTTCCTTTACACGATGAACGTATCAAAGACCTATTGCGTTACCCTGAATTAAGGTTGCTAGAAAGAGTTGACTGGATACCTTTTCTTTTCATGTTCTACTGTTGCTTTCTTCTGGGCAATTTCCTCGCGCTCAATTTTCCTTACCTAAATACGAGTGGGTTGCAATTGCTGGTCTGGGGTGGTTTTGTTTCAACAGTCGTTCTTTATCATGCCACCTATACCATAAACTCACTGGCGCATGTGTTTGGTAAGCGCCGTTTCAATACCGATGATGACAGCCGTAATAATGTCTGGCTGGCTTTACTAACACTGGGTGAAGGTTGGCATAACAATCACCATCGTTTCCCGGCAGCGGCTCGACAAGGCTTTTATCGTGGTGAGCTTGATATCAGTTTTATATTAATAAAAATGTTCGCCGCCCTGGGCTTGGCAAAAGATTTAAAACCCGTACCGTTGCATATACTGGAAGAAGGTCAGCAGTGATGAGAATTGCAATTGTTGGTACTGGCATTTCAGGTTTAACAGCAGCCCATCTACTGAATCGAGATCATGATATTCACGTTTTCGAAGCGAATCATTATATTGGTGGGCACACCAATACTATTATTGTTAACGAGGATGATAGAACAATCCCGGTTGATACAGGCTTTATTGTTTTCAATGAACATAATTATCCAAACTTGTGTCAATTGTTTGAATTGCTGGATATTGAAAGTCGCGAGTCAGATATGAGTTTCAGCGTGCATTGTGATAAGACTTTGCTGGAATACAATGGTACGGATCTTAATCGCGTTTTTAGTCAGCGTAAAAATATTTTCAGTCCAACATTTTGGCGCATGCTAAGGGACATTATGCGTTTTAATGATCATGCACCAGCAGAACTTCATAACGGCATGGATGATAAAACCACCGTAGCTGAATATGCCGAGAAGAATAAATACTCAGCCAGTTTTATTGAATATTATCTGGTGCCATTAGGCGCCTCTTTATGGTCATGTCCGGCAGCAAAGTTTCGTCAATTCCCAATCAGGTTTGTGCTTGAATTTCTGGATAACCATTGCATGTTACAAGTTAATCAGCGCCCGCAATGGCGAACTGTCGTAGGCGGTTCCTATCAATATATCAAACCGCTGACTAAAAGTTTTTTCAATAAGATTAACTTGAATACCGGGGTTACCAGTGTCGCGAGGAAACATAATTATGTTGAGCTAACCCTGACAGATGGCAGAATAGAAACGTTTGATGAAGTTGTACTGGCTACCCATGCAGACACGAGTCGTCGATTAGTTAGCAATATGGAAGCTGAAGAAATCAACATGTTGGATCTGTTTGAGTATCAGGATAACGAAGCGATACTGCATACAGACACCAATCTATTACCCCGAAATCAGCGAGCCTGGGCGAGTTGGAATTATCGTATCCCGGCGACTGAAAATAATCATGTTGCGGTGACCTATAACATGAATATGTTGCAGGGGATTAAGAGTGATAAAACCTATAGCGTTTCTCTTAATCAGGCCGATCAGATTGATCCATATAAAATTATACGACGGATAAATTATCATCACCCTGTTTTTCAACCTGGCAGAGATGCGGTACAAGCACAGCACCACAAATTGATTCGCCGCCGTGGTATTTCCTACTGTGGTGCCTATTGGGGCTATGGCTTTCATGAAGATGGTGTGCGTAGTGCAATTGCGGTATGCGCCGCTTACGATCAGGCATTGGCCGCATGAACAGTTGTATTTATGAAGGCCGGGTTTCGCATGGTCGCTTCATGCCGCACAAGCATTATTTTCAATACAAGTTATACATGATGTATCTGGATCTGGCTGAATTACCAGAACTGTTTGATCCGTATTTATTCTGGTCAGCAAGACGTACTGCACTAGCCTGGTTCAGGCGCAAGGATCATGTCGGCGATGCTGTTGACCTTGATAAAAACATACGTCAGATCATCAAACAGGACGCCGGGAAGGATCATACCGGACCAATACGACTATTAACGCATTTGCGTTATTTTGGTTACTGCATGAACCCGGTCAGTTTTTATTATTGCTGGAATGATGCAGATACGGAACTCGAATATATTGTTGCCGAAGTACATAACACACCCTGGGGTGAGACACATTGTTATGTACTGGATAGTTGTGAAATAGAAGAAGGCCAGGCGTCATATTCTTTTTCAAAGGCGTTTCATGTCTCACCGTTTATGGATATGGATCAATCCTATGAATGGCATTTGCCGAAGCCCGATGAAGAACTGAAAGTAAATATGAACAGTTTTGAAAAGGGTGAAAAGATTTTTAATGCGACGATGAATTTAAGCCGACAACCCATCAATCGATTACAACTTGCCCGAGTTTTATTGATGTATCCCTTCATGACGATCAAGGTTATTTCTGCCATCTATTGGCAGGCCATGAAGCTCTGGTTTAAGAAAACACCTTTTTATACTCACCCAAAAAATTTAACACAAGAGACAAATCGATGAGATCGACAACGTTAAAACAAGATAATTTAAAAACGACGACATCAGTAAGCCCTCTTCTATTACTGGCTAAAAAACTGGTTAGAAAAAAAATCAGTGATCTGCCTGCGGGGTGTATCGCAATTAATGACCCGTTCGATAATTGGCAAACCGATGCTGCTCGACCAGTGGACATCACTATCGAAATTAAGGATATGCGTTTTTATATAGACGTTTTGTTGGCTGGTAGTAACGGTGCTGCAAGTGCTTATCGCGATGGTTATTGGTGCTGCGATAATCTGGTCGGTTTGTTTCAAATGATGGTCAGAAATCTTGACCATACCGATGAACTGGAATCAGGTCTGGCTACACTGGGCAACTGGTGGTTACGACGCAGGCATAAAGCCAGAAGCAACACGCGTGAAGGTAGCCAGCAGAATATTCATGCGCACTATGATCTGGGTAATGACATGTTCCAACTGTTTCTCGACAAAACCATGACCTACTCATCCGGTTTTTTTCTGGAAGAACATTCAACGCTTGAACAGGCATCAATTGAAAAGCTGGATCGAATCTGTCGCAAGCTTGATTTAAAACCACACCATCGTTTGATTGAGATTGGCAGTGGTTGGGGCAGTTTTTCCATTCATGCGGCAAAAAATTATGGTTGCCATGTTACAACAGTAACGATTTCTAAAGAACAATATGAGCTTGCCAGACAGCGTATCCGGGAACAGAGCTTGGAAGATCGCATTGATATCAGGCTATGTGATTATCGTGATCTAACTGGAAAATTCGACAAGCTTGTTTCCATTGAAATGATAGAAGCTGTTGGCCATGAATATTTGCCAGCGTATTTTTCCAGTTGTGCATCCTTGTTAAAAGATGACGGCCAAATGTTGATCCAGGCGATCACGATGCCGGATCAGCGGTATAAGCAATATCTTAAAACCTCGGATTTTATCCAGCAGTTTGTTTTTCCAGGCAGTTGTGTTCCTTCATTAACGGCGATGGTCGATGCAATGACTGAATCATCTGATTTACGTGTTAACCACATTGAGGATTTTGGTCTTCACTATGCGAAGACACTCAGGATCTGGCGAGGTAACTTCATGGCAAGATTGGATGAGGTTAAGCAATGCGGTTATGGCGATGATTTTATTCGTTTATGGGAATATTATCTTTGCTACTGTGAAGCGGGATTTATCGAACGGTATACCGGCGTCGTACAAATGTTAATGAATAAACCAGCCTATGCCAGAGAAACAATATCGGCAGCGGACTCATCGACGCATTAATTAAAATGAATATCAGTAACTTCATACTATTTCAGACGGCATGGTTTGTGACCATTCTGTCGGCTGCGGATGGCCTGCCTTATCTTGGTGCGATCTCTACTCTGGCATGGATTTCCATACATCTCTATATTATCGGTGATAAACGCTTATTCGAATTTGAATTATTAGTTAGTGCTGCTGTGATTGGTTATTTGCTCGACTCGCTTCTGGTTTACAGGGATGTTATTGAATTTCCCGAATCTGCTTTATTAGGTGGTCCATCGCCGATATGGATGGTTTGTCTCTGGATAAATCTTGCGGCAACGATTAACTATTCTTTGTCATGGTTAAAAGGTCGTTATGTTTTATCCGCTCTAATGGCGAGCATAGCGGGCCCCTTTGCCTATGCTGCGGGAGAAAAACTTGGTGCTATCAAGCTTTCTGAAAATTCTTCCTTGATTGTTATTGGATTAATGTGGGCTTGTGCTATGCCGCTATTGATATTTCTTTCTGAGCGCATGTTTAAAAAAGAAGCATCTGAAAACCATGCTCTAATCAACGGATCAGGCAATTAATATGACGCTCACTTCAATTTTTTTATATGCGTGGGGCTTTAGTGCCATTGTTATGCTGCTGTTATGGATGGTGCAATATAAAACAGAAAACGCGGGTATCGTTGATGTAGCGTGGTCGTTCTTAACACCGCTGGTGGGTGTTTGGTTGATACTGACAGATGATATCGCGAATGAAGCGCGGCAATGGTTGATAATTGCCATGGCGATTTTTTGGGGTTTTCGGCTGGGTCTGTATTTATACAACCGGGTTATGAATGAAGTCGAAGATGGACGCTATCGATACATGCGTCAGTATTGTGGTAAATACGCCCAGCCAGTCATGTTTGTTTTTTTTCAGGTTCAAGCAAGCTGGACGCTGCTATTTGCCCTGCCGTTCTGGGCTGCGTCACGCAATTCAGGAGTTGGTCTTGGCTTGTTAGATCTTTTCGGTGTTCTAATCTGGATCATAGCTATTGCTGGCGAATTCATAAGTGATCAACAACTGCATCGTTTCAGAATGAAGCCTGAAAATAAAGGGCTTGTTTGTGATAATGGTTTTTGGCGTTATTCGAGACATCCAAATTATTTCTTTGAATGGTTGCAATGGTGGGCATTTGTTTTAATAGGTTACGGTAGCGATCACTGGTGGTTAACGTGGACCGGGTTAATTGTTATCTATGTCTTTATCACCCGTATCACGGGTGTTCCTTATACGGAGCAGCAATCAATACGCAGTCGTGGCGATGCTTATAGGGATTATCAAAAAACCACGAGCATGTTTTTCCCGTTACCACCGAAGGAATCAAAATGATTGCCATTTCTAAAAAGTATAAGTCCGTATCAATGCCAATCGTGATAGCGTGTGGCGGTCTGTTAATTATGTTGACGGTTATTCTTTATGCTTTGATCTATGGTGATTTCTTCAAAGAAGGCGCTGCATTGGTGGAGATGACATGGGGAATGGTAACACTTGTCGATCTGTATCTGGGTCTCTTGCTTTTTTCATTCTGGATTATGTGGAGAGAAGAAAATAAAGCGATCGCTTTTTTATGGTCCTTGCTAGTTCTGTTACTCGGTAATATGTTGTCATGTATTTATATCATCAAGGCAGTTTATGACGCGGAAGGGAATATGATGAAGTTCTGGCTAGGTGACCGCGAGGCAACGAAATAAGCTGATGCAAAACATAGCATTTTTAATATGCCTGTCTTTGATTGTATTGCCGGTCTTCGCAGACAATGGTCTAACGCGGATCGGTAATGCCTATGACGGTGATAGCAATCAGTTACTCTATACGGAAAACCATTACGAAACTTTCAATGAGGGAGTCCTTTTACGCTCTGAGGTAATTTATAAAGATGTTGAAGAAAATATAATTGCCAAAAAAACAGCCGATTTTAGCAATAGCCAATTCATGCCGGAGTTTGCGTTAGAAAATCTTATGACCGGCCATAAAGAAGAAACACGTTATATCGAAAATAAATATGAAGTTATTTTCAGTGAGTCACGTGCCAAAACGCAAAAAGAATCATTAATAAAATTTAAAGACGGTTCGATCAGTGATGCCGGGTTTGATAACTTTATTATTGTGCACTGGGATGAGCTGGTAGCAGGTAAAAAATTTAAACGAGAATTCCTGGTGCCAAGCATGCTTGATTTTATTAATTTCAGAATATACCAGGAGGCTATTGTTGATAAGGATGGACAAGTACTTAGATTAATAAATATAGAACCGGATAGTTTCTTTGTGCGCGTCATCGCGGGCACATTAAAGCTCTACTATGATAAAAACGAGCCTGCCTTGCGAATATTTGAGGGTGTTTCTAATATGCGGGACATCAAGGGTGATAATTTTAATGTTGTAATCAAATACAAGGATGTGCAACAGCAAGTATTAAGTATTAACGAATAGTTCGCTTCCGTAAACCCGACCGACCGTGTGATAATCCCTTCTTTTTATATTTAACTTATATGCAAACTATTAATTTAATAATCGGTTGCGGTTATTTAGGTACACGATTACTTGGTGTGTTGAATGGCCAACAATGCTATGTAACAAATAGAACCGAGAAATCATATAAGACTGACAATGTAGAAAATATTCAAACCTTAATTCTGGATATAAATAATAAAGAAAGCTGGGCTAATCTGGATAGCCTGTTTAACAAACAAGAACTTCGCGTATATTTTCTGGTTACACCCAGACAAATAGATCGAACTATATTTACCGACTTTATTCAGCAACTCAATCACTTCAACATACAACGAGCGGTTTTGGTTTCATCAACGGTTGTGTACGGTAATATTGATCGAATAGTGGATGCAGATAGTGAAGTTAATATCGATAGTGAACGAGCAGAAAGACAATACGAGATTGAGCAGGATTGGTTGGCTAACATGGGAAATGGCGTCATCGTTCGTTTTGCCGGTATCTATGGTCCGGATCGCGTCATAGGTAAAAATGGAATAATTAATAATGAGGCAGTCAATGGTGACCCCGATGGCTGGCTTAATCTGATTCATGTTGACGATGGCGCTCAACTAATAAAACGCATCAGCGAAATGGATCAGCCTGAACATTGTGAACTTGCCTGTGATGGTAATCCGGTTAAACGCTATGATTATTATTCTTTCCTGGCGCAAGAATTAAACCAGCCTTCGCCCCTGTTTGTACAAGATGAGAGCACACGAGGTACCGGACGCCGATGTGATAATACAATCACGATGACGCGGACAGGCTGGCAGCCCGAATACGCAGATTTTCGTAAAGCTTTAACAAAGTTGGTTTCCTGAATATGAATATCGAACGCATATTGGTTTTCCAACATCTCCGGATAGAGCATCCTGGTATTTTTCGTGATCTTTTTAAGGAAGACGGGATTGAATACGATGTTATCGAGCTGGATGAAGGCGAGCCTATTCCTGATTTAACCGATTACGATGCGCTCTGGGTGATGGGCGGGCCTATGGATGTTTGGCAGGAAGATAAATATCCCTGGCTCATTGCTGAAAAAGACGCGATTAGAAAAGCAATTAATGAATTAAACATGCCTTATATTGGCATTTGTCTCGGCCATCAATTACTGGCCGATGCTTTGGGTGGTGAGGTTGGCTCCGCTACTGCATCAGAAGTAGGCGTATTACAAATTCAAAAAACAGAAGCGGGCAAGCACAGTCCTTTTTTACACAACTTGCCCGAGTCGATGTCGTGTTTGCAGTGGCATGCTGCTGAAGTGAAGCAAGCGCCAATTGGAATGCAGGTGTTAAGTTCTTCCGACAAGTGTGCTATTCAATCATTATCAAAAGGTACACAAGTATTCAGCATGCAATATCATCAGGAAATCATAGCGTCGACGGTATCGGACTGGAGTGCAATACCGGCCTATAAAAATGCATTGGAAAGAAGTCTTGGGCAAGGTGCTGTAGAGAATCTCGAGCAGACTGTCATGGAATATATGCTAGAGTTTAATAACACGGCCAGGCAGTTATACAACAATTGGAAATCGACAATACTTAAAAATTGATCTTAGTAAGATGATGTCTATTAATACAGATGATGTGCCATCGCCCTGTGTAAGAAACTGTTGTTTAAATACAGATGATGTTTGTCTGGGCTGTTTTAGAACAGTGTCAGAGATCGTCGCATGGGGTCAAGCTGATAGTAATAAACGAAAAAGTATTTTGCGTATTGCTGAACAGCGCAAGCAGAAAGCTGATAAAGCTAATAGAATTATCTAGGTTTATTTAATCTCTTTATTCAGGGATTTATCTTTCTGCCGTGATTCAACGGCAAGCTCTTTTTTATAGTCAATCAGTTTATCCATCAGTTTGCTATTACTTGTAGCTAGAATTTCTATAGCCAATATCCCGGCATTTTTTCCGGCACCAATTGCCACCGTTGCCACTGGAACACCACCGGGCATTTGAACGATTGATAACAATGAGTCGATGCCGTTTAAGGCATCAGTCTTAACAGGTACTCCAATCACCGGTAGTGTTGTATGACTGGCAACCATGCCGGGTAAATGTGCCGCGCCGCCGGCACCAGCTATAATGACTTTTAGTCCATTTTTATAGGCATTTTTTGCATACTTGCTCATTTCATCAGGAGTTCGGTGTGCTGATACAACATGCACTTCGTGAGCTATTGAAAATTGTTCGCAAATGTCGGCTGCTGCTTTTAAAGTTGGCCAGTCTGAATCGCTGCCCATAATAATGCCGACCAGAGGTTTGTTTTGAGACTTCATTTTTGTGCTCCGAAACGAATGCAAGTTGCTGCTTGATTGGCGATTTGTTCAGCTTTTTCAATATCCGAACCTAAAGCTGTGATGTGCCCCATCTTGCGTCCTAGATTAGTGGTTGTTTTTCCATATACATGTATATGCGCGCCCTTCACTGCCAGAGCTTGTTCAATACCGACAGGATAGCCAGTCCCTTGCTCTTCACCAAGCATATTTATCATAACCGCTGCGGGAGCCACCATTTTAGTAGAACCGAGAGGTAAGCCCAGTATCGCCCTGACATGATTTTCGAATTGAGAACACTCGCATGCCTCAATAGTATAGTGTCCGGAATTATGAACTCTTGGTGCCATTTCGTTGAGGATAATCCGATTATCTTCGGTTAGAAACATCTCAACGCCTATAGACCCAACACCACTGATGGTTGTGACGGCTTTGCGTGCCAGTTCAATCGCTTCTCTGGCGAGCTCATCATCAATGCGTGCCGGTGCGCGTACCACATGACAAATATGATCTTTCTGAACAGATTCTACTACCGGGTAATTAACCATTTTGCCATCGGCGCTGCGCGTTACCATTATTGCCAGTTCAGTTACAAAATCACAAAAACCTTCAACATAAAGTTCGCTGTTATCACCATCCAGTTTTGTCCACGCAGCATCAATATCTGCAGCGGACTGCAGCGTTGCATTGCCTTTACCATCGTAACCATTTCGTCTTGCCTTCAAGACGAGTGGCCAGCCAAGTTTCTCTGCCGCTGCAACGATATCCTGTTTAGAATTAACAGCTGCGAATGGCGCCAAGGCAATGCCAACATCAGCCAGGGTTTGTTTTTGTATTAATTTGTCTTGTACCAATCCTATCGTTTTTGCACTCGGATACAGCAGATGTCCTGCATCTTCAACAGCCTGTAGGCTCTTGGCATCAACAAATTCATTCTCGAGTGACACCACATCCACGCGTTTAGCTAACTGTAATAACGTTTCAGGATTGTCCCAGTTACCGTGAAGGATCTCTGCGGCGAGGCTACTGGAAGGTGTATTTTGACTCTTTTCCAGGATCACTATTTCACAGCCGAGCTCCATCGCTGTCAGTGCAGTCATTTTTGCAAGCTGACCTCCACCAACAATACCAATGCGATACCCGCTGGGTACCTTCCTATTTTCCGATTTTGTTGCAGTTTGACTCATGTCGAAATGGACTATTTCCAAAAAAGCTGGCGAATTTACCACATTTCATCGGCTAAAGCTTTATTTGAAAGGTTTAAGCCGATAAATGAAAGGCCAGCGGCCTGAGATATTGTTGTATTGAACAAAATTATTGCCTGGCTGATTTTTATTAGAGTTTTCTTCCATGTTAAGTTAGTTTCAATCACCCATTCTAATCTAATGATAACAACCAGATGTCTAATTCAAGTTTGTATTTATTCAGAAACGATTTACGTATAAATGATAATCCAGCCTTGTATGCGGCATCTCATGCAGGTCAACCGCTCATCCTGCTTTTCATAATGGATGATACCGACGAAAACTGGAAGACGGGTCGTGCCAGTCAATGGTGGTTACATCATAGTCTGCGGGCTTTGAATAAAGACATTCAAAAACAGGGGGGCAGTCTAATTTTCAGGCGCGGCGATACGCTGAAAATACTGGACGAAATAATCAAGGCAGCCAAGGTTAATAAACTGTTCTTCAGTAGGGCGTATGAGCCAACGCAAAAATTGATAGAAGAAAAGATTTATGCAACGTGGCATGAACAGATTGAAATAAAGCGTTATGGAGGTTATTTATTATTTGAACCTGAACATATTCGCACGGGTAGTGATCAGCCCTATAAAGTGTTTACGCCTTTTTGGAAGACGTGTTTAAAGCAGTTGGAGCCGCGATTAACAAAACAACGTTCACTGGAATCGATCAGCTTCAGCAAGGTGAAAATCCGTCGCGATAATCTGGATGATTGGAATTTATTACCAACAAAGCCTGATTGGACTGGTGGCCTACGTGACAATTGGCAACCCGGAGAAGCTGGTGCCCACAGTGCTTTAAAAGATTTTCTTCAAGCAGGACTAAAAAACTACAATGAAGATCGAAACCGACCGGATCGATCAGGAACATCTCGTTTATCACCGCATTTACATTTTGGTGAAATCGCACCGACCCGAATCTGGCAAGAAGTAAAACAATATAGCGACACACATGAAGATAATTGTGATGGGATGATGTCTTTTTTGCGTGAACTGGGCTGGCGTGATTTTTCTACACACCTATTGTTTAATTGGCCAGACATTCCTGCAAAGCCATTCCGCGCTGAATACCAATCCTTCCCATGGAAGAAAAATAAGAAGGCACTAACCGCATGGCAAAAAGGGCAAACTGGTTTTCCCATAGTCGATGCCGGGATGAGAGAATTATGGCATACAGGCTGGATGCACAATCGAGTACGAATGATCGTTGCTTCATTTCTGGTGAAGCATTTATTAATTCATTGGCATGAAGGAGAACGCTGGTTCTGGGATACATTGGTCGATGCTGATTTGGCCAATAATGCTGCCAGCTGGCAATGGGTTGCCGGTTCCGGCGCCGATGCTGCACCCTACTTCAGGGTGTTTAATCCCATCTTACAAGGCAAGAAATTCGACCCAAATGGTGATTACGTTAAACACTGGATTCCGGAAATTAGACAGGTGCCATCTAAATTTATTCATGAACCCTGGCTCATGCCCACAGGCGAAGCAGGCATCGCTACTGATTATCCGTCCCCTATTATTGAACATGAGGCTGGCAGAAAAGCAGCGCTGGATGCATTTAAACGATTCAAGGAGAATGGTTAACGTTTCAGAGTTGGTTACAGACAACCATTATTCTGGTTAAAAACAACCAGAACCCACATAATTCATAACCAAATAATTAATCAGTAATTTTATAACTTATTGAAAAATATAAAAAATATTGTAATGCTAAAAATTGGCACACGACCTGCATTATTAAGGGCAACTAAAGTTTAATACTTAACTTTTAACTTAAAATGAGGATACGACAATGAAATGGGAAACACCTGAATACAACGACATCCGTTTTGGTTTTGAAGTCACCATGTACATCAACAACAAATAAGAAATTTATTTTTAACTTAGGCAGGAGGATACGACAATGAAATGGGAAACACCTGAATACAACGACATCCGTTTTGGTTTTGAAGTCACTATGTATATCAACAACAAGTAAGAGACTTCCATCTCGGAATAAAAAAGGGGCTGAAAAGTCCCTTTTTTATTGCGCACGTTTTAATACTTATACATGCTAAATATCTAACCAGACTATCATTCGTCTGCAGACATTTCTCCCCGTTCTTTCTCGATCAATTGATCAATAACCTTTAATACATTTTCAAAACTACCAGCTGTACTACCACTAACCATATATTTTCCATTAACAATAACTGCCGGTACACCAGTGATCTTATAACGTTGACCCATAACATAGGCCTGCTTAACCATGGTCTCTACTTCTTCCGATTCATATACCTTGGTAAATACATCCTCGTCGACACCATGTTTAACAAAAAAATCTTCGAAGTCATCGTCGTCATGAATATTTTTCTTTTGTTTGTGTATAGCATCAAATAACGGAGTATGAATATCTTCAAGAACGTCTAGTTTTTTCGCAGTGAAATAGGCCTTCGCATGAGGGATCCAGTTTTTTCGAAATATACCGGGCATACGTCTAAACTCGACATCGTCAGGTTTGGATTCGAGCCATTTACTGATATGTGGTTCAAAATCGAAACAATGTGGGCAGGCATACCAGAATACTTCCAGCACTTCTATTTTATCGCCGGTTTGTGTTGGTTGTGCCGGTGAGATAGTCACATAGCCTTGACCCTCAGCGCGAACTTGGCCACTAATTAAAAGAAATAGAAAGAGTGAAAAAGTGGTAACTAATTTTTTCATGAATATCCTTAAAGTTTATAAGTTTTGAATGTGTTCAATTAACCTTTGCAAGGTTAGACATCCAAATTCGAATTTTACGTCAGAGAAATTGAGATTTTTTAGTGTAAACCCTGAATATATTCTGCAACGGCTTCAATCTGTGCATTCGTCATGGGGCCAGTAATGGTGCGCATAATATTATTAGCATCATTACTGCGCTCTTCAGCCTTAAACATCTTCAGCTGTCCAGCTGTGTATTGAGCGTGTTGGCCGCTTAATGCAGGATACAACGCGGCCGGATTACCGGCGCCGTTTGGTCCATGACAAGCCATGCAGGCAGCTACCCCGGTCTGACTGTCGCCGGCGCGGTAAATTCTTTGTCCTGATTCTATTAAGTCCGGGTTTGCAGAACCAGGTTTAGTTTTTTTACTCGCATAGTAGGCGCCGAGATCTTGCATATCCTGTTCGCTTAAAGATGCTACCATCGCAGTCATTTGGGCATTGACGCGTTTACCCGCTTTGAAATCATTTAACTGTTTAACAATGTAGGAGGCATGCTGGCCTGCCAGTTTTGGCCAAATAGGGTTTACGCTATTTCCATCAGCACTATGGCATGCTGCACAGGTTTGTGAGAGGGCCTTACCTTTAACCGGATCACCCCCGGCAGCATAGCTATTGCCAGAGACAAGCATGAACAAACTAATAACAGTTAAATAATACTTTTTCATAATTTCAGATCCTTAGGTAACAAATATGCCGGGTAGTGATAATAAACTCATAGTATGATCATTTTTATCGCAAGGGTAATTCAAAAGTAAATAATCTTCAAAACATAAGCTAACAATTTTTAATCTATAAGATAAATCACACTGATTCACGACAAAATGTCTATAAATACTGAAGAAATATTGCCAAATGGGTGGTACAGCCGTTTTGAATTTATTAAAGGTGTCGCCGCATTTGACCAGCTTCCGGAGGATGTCGGAGCAGAAGTGGCTTTTGCTGGTCGATCGAATGTGGGCAAATCCAGTGTTTTAAATAAAATCACAAACCGTCGTTCACTGGCCAGAACGAGTAAATTACCGGGTAGAACCCGAGAATTGAATTATTTTGCCTACGATGAAGATATTCATCTTGTCGATTTGCCCGGATACGGTTACGCGAAGGTCAATGAAACCATGAGAAATGCCTGGGCAAAATTGCTAGAACGTTATTTACAAGAAAGACAGTCCTTAAAAGGGGTCTTTTTAATAATGGATATTCGCCATCCAATGGGGAAGTTTGATCAAATAATGCTGGATTATTGTAGGTCTTGCGATTTGCCATTACACATCCTGTTAAACAAGTCAGACAAGCTCTCTAAAAACGTTGCGAATAAATCAATGTCGGATATTAGAACTCAACTTTCGGATATCAACGCCAGTGTTCAGCAGTTTTCGGCTCTGAAAGGGGTTGGATTGGAAGAAGCACGGCAGAAAATGGCAAGCTGGCTATTTTCAGACTAATTTTACGCAGTTTAAAAAAGTAGCCCCGGGTGATTTCTTTAGGGGAAAGTTATGGCATCCGGGGCCAGAGTTTCCCGGCTGGGGAGAACCGGGTGATCTTTCCTCCCAAGGGAGGGAGGGAGGAAAAATTTACTACAGAACTTTAGAGTATAGACATTGAAATGAGTTCCAGCCTTTATCCTTTTGTCAACAGAAAATTTACGTTTATGCACAGTTTTTATTCAGTTACGATTTGTAATGATACAACATCAGTCGCGATCCCTTGAAGCCAAATAAAAATGGTGTAAGTTACTGATATATTTGTTGATATGGTTAGGTGGTTAGTTTTTAACAGTTTTGTCACATATGAGATAGCTATGGTCATTGTGGCGTTCTGTGCGCATTACTTCCACAGAGTTATCCACAGAAAATGTGGATAAGAAAGTAACCCTGAATCACAGCAATTACTTAGCTTGTTTAATCTAGAAATGGCATGAGGTGTTGTAGTAAATGCTGGGCAGAAAATCACCCGAAATGCTTACTTAACGACCTTTAGCAAAGAACCTTCTGTCGGTTCTCCCATTGGATATTTCCCATTAAGGAGTCGTAATTGTGATTCCGCATGACTCTCCAATGGGGATTGTTTAGCAAGTTCGACAAATCGAGTTCTGTTATCAGCACGAATAATTTTAAGTCGTAGTGGTTTTGCCATGATTTTTTCATCGTTTGTTAGAGCATGGAAGCTTTTAGCAGTATCGATAATAGTCCTGTCATAATCGTTCAGGCTCTTGGGTGGCTTGGCCATTCCCGCGATAATATATGCGCGCTGTTGAAAATAGATTACGGTGAATCGTGCGGCAATACTTCCTTGAGCTGTATTAACTATCGATATGCCAGTATGAGCTGTAAGACCATGGATGGTCAGGGGTGATTCATTTTCAAGCTTGGTTAAACCTAGTCGTTGAATCATAAAATCCCTGGGTGATAATTTTTTGTTTAGTTCTTCTGCACTGATCTGGATCAATGCCACACCATCAGCAGCGGTGAGCAAAATGCGATCCGGCAGATTAGTCACATTCCACTTCTCTGGAAAACGCATGGCAAACCCGAGGCCTTCATGAAAAAAGTCCGAGCCACGTAAGATCCCGTCTTTGGGGCTGTCACCAAATACCAGGTTATCGATCAGTGACATATACTCGTCTTTTCCGACAAAATTAGTTGATCCAGCAACGCTGAGAGATTTTGCTGTCGAGATGACTTCCTGTAAGCGGGTATCGTTGTCTGGGTGTGTGGCAAACACACCATGATAAATTCTTGGCTCGCGTCCTTCAGCTTTGGCCTGTTCCTTTTCAAATATCTCCTGGTCCTTTAATACCCTGATCACATCCAGCATTGCTTCCGGGTTGTAGTTTGTGCGGGCAAGGTATTCTGCACCAAGCTTATCCGCCTCCAGTTCATGCGTTCGTCCATAACCCCTCAACAAAGCGCCGCCCGCAAACTGTACTAATTGATTGGAAGCCTGAGTCATACCCGGCACAAATATTGAAGTTAAAACAGCACCGATATTAGCCAATTGAGTTGCGCTGTACTGGCGGACTGAATGTCTGGCCGTAACATGCCCGACCTCATGACCTAATACGGCAGCGAGTTCTGCTTCAGAGTTTAAATAGGCCATTAACCCACGCGTTATATAAATATAACCGCCGGGTAAGGCAAAGGCATTGACTTCCTTACTGTCGAGCACAGTGAAGCGATAGATTAGATTAGAGCGATGACTTTTCCCCGCTAGTTTCTCGCCTACCGTTTGAACATATCTTTGCAAAGCTGGATTATCATAAATCGTGTATTGCTGTAGAACCGCTTGATTCGTTTTACGGCCCAGAGCCAGTTCCTCACTTTCACTCATTAATACCAGGTCTTGTTGACCCGTAACGGGATTAACGGCACATGCACTAATCTGCAATAACGTGAATAAAAATAATGGAAGGTAATATTTCATATTAATAAGTTTAAGACAGGCCATGGAATAAATCAGTTCAACGTTGGTTTTTCATCAGTTTCAAATCCAGCTGGTGACGAATACGCATACGTAGCTGCCCTTTATGCTGATATAGCCAACCACTAGCCTCGATCATTTTATCTTCTAATGAATTTAACAGGCTTTGATCAAAATAAGCTAAATCTTTTTTGGCAATTTTTAGAGCCAGGTTGTTTTCCAGATTAAGCCAAATGGCCGATCGACTGCTCGTTACTCGTTTTATTTTTCCGATGATGAAATAAAATCCTTTTTCACTGCCGTTAAGTGACGCTATATCGCGTGCCTTGTAGCGAGGTAAAGCCCAAAGTCCCTGATTTTGTTTTTTAGCGAACTGACCAACCAAATTATAACAGTCTGCATATGACAAGTTTGGTGGAATTCTCAGTGGCATCGCAAGACCGGATTTGAGCAGTTTGGCCTGTATATTGGTGCCGTCTCTCAGGAACAGATGAGCCAATGTTCTGCCATGACGATCGTAGCGTTCTTGTCCGTATAGCAACTGAATGTTTGGTTGGTCTTGCAACAGCTTGATAAGTTTAGTTCGTGCCTTGATTGCACCGGCCTCGGAGGGTTTTTCATTATGGCTTATTTCTGGTGTATTAATCCCGATCAGGCGGACATGTCTCTCATCCTTTAAAACAACAGTGTCTCCATCGATAACATAATCAATATAAGCTTTCTCATCGAAGTGGGTACTTACACAATCTGGATTTAAAAGATCATCAGCATGGCTTGGCAGGCTTATCAAGACTAATGTTAAGGCAATAAAAAAACGCCCATAAAGAGCGTTTTTTTGAGTGAGTCTGTGAAGCTTCAAATCATTTCGACATGCCATATTTACGGCGAAACTTATCAACTCGGCCTGCAGTATCGAGCATCTTCTGCTTACCGGTATAGAAAGGATGGCATTCAGAGCAAACATCAAGGTAGAGCTCACCGGTATGTGTAGAACGGGTTGTGAAGGTATTGCCACAGCTACATTTTACGGCAACTTCATCATAACTTGGGTGTATGTCTGCTTTCATGTTGTTTTACTCTAATGGTCTAATAGTCAATCAGGGGCGGGGAGTTTAAGACAAAGCGAACCGTTTCGCAATCCTGTTC
>JBFIJV010000003.1:0-37703 GCA_041600575.1 Gammaproteobacteria bacterium
CTACGAACTAGGGGGTCGGAGGTTCTAATCCTTTCGGGCGCGCCATCAACTATTTAATCAAATTAGCTTAAGTCTGTGATTGTGTTTTAATCTGGAAGTTTACGGGATAAGATTGTATTAATGTTAATGACAGACAATAAGTTCAATCTATCTGACGATCTCAATGTAGAAGCCGCAGAACTCAAAGGGTTCTCACGAAGTATTGCAGAACTCGAATGGTTATTGTTGACCCTGGTTATTCTTTATCTGGTTACTCCTGGTGCCGTTGTTGTAGATGATTGGTTGATCATCCAATCCAGTTTGTTATTCGGTGGTTTTGTCCTTGCGTTTCGTTTTCTGAATTTTTACCGGCATGAAACGCGTTGGAAATTGAGCATCGAAGTCTCGATTATGATCGTCTACATAACGTGGATCCTCTGGAACACGGGCAAGATTGATAGTCCTTTGGTAAATCTATATCTACTCGTCATTATTACCAGCGGTATGACGCTGGGTAAGACTACTACGTTACTATTCCTCGCGTTGATTACCAGTGCGTACATTTATATGGGTTTCCCTGTTTATGCCGGAAGCACATTTTCGTATCAGAATTTTGGTTTAATGATGACAGTGTTCACGCCATACCTTTTGGTCGCCTACATTACAACCATGTTGTCTGCCGATCTGCACTATGCAAAGAAAATGTTCAAGATTTTATCTGAAACGGATGATATGACAGGTCTTGAAAATCTCAGAAGTTTTAAAAATACAATGACGTTTGAGATCAAGAAGGCTGATCGTTATAAACATGTTTTATCGATCCTGATGATCGATGCTGATGGTCTAAAAGCAATTAATGATAATTACGGGCATGAGGCCGGCAATAAAATGATCAAGATCGTTGCAAAATCTATTGAGTCTTGCTTACGTGAAACAGACAAGTTGGCGCGTTATGGTGGTGATGAATTTATTTCTTTGTTGCCTGAAACAAATAGTGAGGCTGCGCTTGAAGCGGCTGAACGAATTCGAAAAGCAGTTGAAAACACGGCTATTGATGTGGAAGGAAATCAAATAAAAACCACTGTCAGTATTGGTCTTGCCAGTTATCCCGGAGACGCAGGCGATTTAGAGGAACTATTAAGAAAAGCGGATCGTGCTTTGTATCAAAGTAAGGAGTCGGGACGTAATACGGTATCAGCCTATGCGGCTGATAAAGAATAAAATAATTTTTTGATTTATTTAAACTAAAGTCAAATGCGCTTGCTGTTAAAACTTGATTGACGCATAAACCTCATCACTAAATCCTACTGTCAATCTTCCCTTCGCAGTCAATACAGGTCTCTTAATGATTGTTGGATTTCCTAGTATTAACTCAATTGCCTGAGCTTTGTTTTTTATTTCTTTTTCTTCATCAGATAACTTACGCCAGGTTGTACCACGTTTATTGATAAGCGTTTCAGTATCGATTTGTTTAAGAAAATCATTAATCAGGGATTTGTTGATCCCATCAACACGAAAGTCATGGAAGATATAGGGCACGGAATGATCATCTAACCATTTCCGTGCCTTTTTAACAGTATCGCAGTTTTTTATGCCATAGAGTGTTACTGATGACATTGGTATTTCTTAAACGTCGCGTAAAATTTCGTTAATGCCGACTTTACTACGTGTCTTCTCATCAACAGTCTTAACAATCACTGCACAATACAAACTATATTTGCCATCATCAGAAGGCAGGTTACCTGATACGACCACTGAACCTGGTGGGATTGAGCCGTAAGTAACTTCACCTGTAGCACGATTATATATACGTGTGCTTTGACCAAGGTAGACGCCCATGGAGATCACCGAACCTTCACCAACAATGACTCCTTCAACGACTTCTGAACGCGCACCAATAAAACAATTATCTTCAATGATAGTGGGGTTAGCTTGCAAGGGTTCGAGTACACCACCGATACCAACGCCACCGGAGAGATGCACGTTCTTACCGATTTGTGCACATGATCCTACTGTGGCCCATGTGTCGACCATGGTGCCATCACCGACATAAGCGCCAATGTTGACAAAGCTCGGCATCAACACCACATTTTGTCCAATAAAACTGCCCCGCCTTACGGTTGCATTTGGTACCACACGCGCACCGGTTTCGATAAAATTGGTTTTGGTGTAACCGTAAAATTTATTCGGTACTTTGTCGTAATAATTTGTCAGGCCACCTTGCATGACAACATTATTTTCAAGTATGAAAGATAGTAACACCGCTTTTTTCAGCCATTGATTAACGACCCACTCACCATCTATTTTTTCAGCGATACGTAATTGACCGCTATCGAGTTTCCAGATGATATTTTCAACAGCATCCTTGACTTCCTGGTTTGCGTCATCGGGTTCGATATCGGCACGGTTATCAAATGTGTCGTTGATCAGTTTTTCTAAGTCACTCATATATTTTTCCCAAGGTTTTAAAATGAATTCTGCATAAATTGTTTTATTCGGTTCGCTGCTTCAACACATTCATCAACTTCCGCTACCAATGCAATACGAATGCGGTTTTTGCCAGGATTGAGCCCACCAGAGTCACGTGACAAATAAGAACCAGGTAAAACTTTCACATTCTCGCTTGTAACTAATCTTCTTGCAAAGTCTGTGTCAGAGCAAGGGAGCTCTGGCCACAGATAAAAACTGGCGTCGGGTGGTGATACCTTCAAAACCGGCTTAAGGATTTCGCATATTTTTCCGAATTTTTCCCGGTATTGAGCCCGGTTTTGTTTTACATGTTGTTCATCGCTCCAGGCAGCAATACTGGCCTTTTGCGTATGCAAAGGCATTGCACAACCGTGATAGGTGCGATAGCGAAGGAAGCTCTCTATCAATTGACTATCACCCGCAACAAAGCCGGAACGTAGGCCGGGCACATTAGAGCGTTTGGATAGACTGTGAAAAACCAGACAGCGTCGATACGCTGAATTACCTAGCTTAACTGCATGTTCCAGTAAGCCAATGGGTGGCTGGTCTTCAGTCTGGTAAATCTCTGAATAACATTCATCAGAAGCAATAACAAAGTCATATTTTTCGGATAATGCCATTAATTCTTTTACTGTTTCTTCATCGACTACCGCACCGGTCGGGTTTCCGGGTGAGCATAAGTAGACCAGTTGGCATCGTCGCCAGATGTTGTCGGGCACAGTTGAAAAATCAGGGATGAAACCATTCTCTTCAACGCAGTTTAGATAATAGGGTTCTGCTCCCGCTAATAAAGCCGCGCCTTCATAAATTTGATAAAAAGGGTTGGGCAAAATAACAATGGGTGTTTCAGTGTTTTTGTTGATTACAGTTTGTGCGATAGCGAATAGTGCTTCACGTGTGCCATTTACCGGCAATATATTTTTTTCTGCATCTATTGATGTGGTTGGTAAATTGAATCGTTTACACAACCAATCAGCAATCGTTTGACGTAACTCAGTAATGCCACGCGTAGTCGGGTAGATTGCTACATCAGTAATATTTGATTTTAATGCATCTAATATAAACTCTGGTGTAGGATGCTTGGGTTCACCAATCGCAAGACTGATGGCTGATTTATTCGGATCAATGGTTACACCTTCGAGTAACTGCGTTAGCTTTTCAAACGGGTATGCATGACAATTTTCCAGTCCGGGATTCATTAGAGAGATAATCTTGTATTAATTAATGGTAAAAAAATCTAAGTATATGTTATCAACTCTTTCTTCCCAACCAACATCACAACACTTTGCGGCAATATCTTGTATTGTCGCTGCGATTCTCTGGGGACTGCTTTGGTATCCAGTCAGGGTATTGGATGGTATGGGTATTTCAGGTTTGTGGTCGACATTAATTATTTTTTGTTCGGCTATGCTCATTCTGTTACCGACATGCATGCGCGCTCGCGGAGAATTTTTAAAGCACAAGGTCGACTATATTCTGATTGGTCTGTTTGCTGGTTGGACCAACCTTGGCTTTATATTAGCTATGTTAGAGGGCGAGGTTGTTCGTGTTTTATTGTTGTTTTACCTGTCGCCGATTTGGTCAATCTTATTGGCTATTTTCATACTTCGGGAACGAATTACCAGACTCGGTTTTTTTGCACTAGTTTTGGCTATGACCGGTGCGGTCTTGATGTTGTGGGATGCAGAATTATTCATCAATAAGGCAATTAGTCTGGCTGATATTTATGCCATTACTTCAGGGATGGCGTTTGCCTGTACAAATATCGCTATCAGAAAGATAGGCGAAACACCTATCGTGCTCAAAATGGGCGCTTCATGGTCAGGTGTCATTGCTGTTACAGCCTGTGCCATGATGCTGACACCTGTCTCTATGCCGGAAATTACGTTCAATTCCGGCGCATTGGCATTGTTAATGGGATTTCCATTCATGTTTATTATGACATGGACGGCTCAATACGGTGTTACCTATCTCCCGATTCAGCGTTCATCGGTCATTTTTTTACTGGAGGTTGTTGCAGGCGCAGTTTCTGCGGCACTGTTGACCAACGAGATCGTCAGTCATTTTGAGTATATTGGTGGTTTCTTGATTATATCTGCAGGTCTTCTCAGCGTTATCAAAGTAAAAAAAACGGTCTAGCCTTCTCAAATTTGCTCTCAGTATTCGTGCCTGACTTAAAGTTGATGTATGCTTTGCGCCCGTTGAAAACGGTGTATTTTAGATAATCTGGAATTTATTAGAACGTGACTAAAAAAATATTAATCTTGCCGGGTGATGGTATAGGCCCTGAAATCGTTGCCCAGGCCGAAAAAGTATTGGCCTACTTAATCAATGAGCGTGGTCTGAAATTAGAGATTGAGTATGGATTATTAGGTGGCTGTGCGGTTGATGCAGCGGGTGTGCCGTTACCTGACGAAACACTGGCAAAAGCCAAAGAATCTGCTGCTGTATTATTAGGCGCGGTCGGCGGCCCTAAATGGGAATCTATCGAGCGTGCATTGCGTCCGGAACGTGGTTTATTGGCTATTCGTTCAGCCTTGGGATTATTTGCCAATTTACGTCCGGCAGTCCTTTTTCCGCAATTGGCAGAAGCTTCCAGTTTGAAAGAAGAGTATGTCAGTAATCTTGACATTATGATCGTTAGAGAACTGACCGGGGGCATCTATTTTGGTGAACCGCGCGGCATTAGAACGCTCGATGATGGTCAGCGACAAGGGTATAACACATTAGTCTATAGTGAAAGCGAGATTGAACGTATTGCACGAGTAGCTTTTGATGTGGCGGGTAAGCGTCAGGGGCGCGTTTGTTCGGTGGATAAGGCGAATGTATTGGAAGCAACTGAACTATGGCGCGAAGTTGTTACTGATATTGCAAAGGATTACCCAGAGATTGAATTACAGCATATGTATGTCGATAACGCTGCGATGCAACTGGTGCGCACACCGAAACAATTTGATGTGATCTTGACGACAAATCTGTTTGGCGACATCTTGTCTGATCTGGCGTCGATGTTAACCGGGTCTATTGGGATGTTACCGTCTGCGTCGTTGGCCAGTGATGGTAGTGGTATGTACGAACCGATCCATGGATCAGCACCGGATATAGCCGGACAAGACGTTGCGAACCCATTAGCAACAATCCTGTCATTATCTATGTTGTTGCGATATTCATTGGCCGAGATTCAATTAGCGGACCAGATTGACCAGGCAGTTAGTCAGGTGTTGTCGGATGGTTTGAGGACAAAAGACATTTGTTCTGAAGGGACTGATTGTATAGGTACAAATGCAATGGGTGATGCAGTTCTGGCAGCCCTGAAAGTTGTAGCTGAAGTATAAAACGATAATTGTTATTTTTAATCGATATGGAATTTAGAAGATGAGTAAAAAATTTAATGTTGCTGTTGTCGGTGCGACAGGCGCAGTTGGTGAAACAATGTTGTCTATATTGGAACAACGGGATTTTCCTGTGGGAGAGGTTCATGCTCTGGCAAGTAGCCGTTCTGCAGGTAAACGCATTTCTTTTAAAAATAAACAACTTGTTGTTGAAGATCTTGAATCGTTTGATTTCTCTAATATAGATGTTGGTTTGTTTTCTCCGGGCGCATCAGTCTCGGCGATCTACGCGCCTATTGCGGCAGCTGCCGGGTGTGTTGTGGTGGATAATACCTCTCAATTTCGTTATGACGATGATATTCCGTTGGTCGTTCCAGAAGTCAATCCGCATGCCATTGCTGATTTCAAAAACCGAGGCATCATTGCTAATCCAAATTGTTCAACCATTCAAATGTTGGTAGCACTAAAGCCAATCTATGATGCGGTTGGTATCGAGCGGATCAATGTGTGTACCTATCAGGCAGTTTCAGGCACCGGTAAAGAAGCAATAGAAGAACTCGCAAAACAAACAGCCGCTCTTCTGAATGGAAAAGATATTGAATGTGAGGTCTATCCTAAACAAATTGCA
The DNA here is from genome assembly GCA_041600575.1 of Gammaproteobacteria bacterium. Lineage (GTDB taxonomy): Bacteria > Pseudomonadota > Gammaproteobacteria > Eutrophobiales > Eutrophobiaceae > UBA7359. The sequence goes on from JBFIJV010000003.1 coordinate 6,409, forward strand.
TTCAATGCCTTACCTCATATCGATGTCTTTCAGGATAATGGATACACCAAGGAAGAGATGAAAATGGTGTGGGAAACACGAAAGATATTTGAAGACGAATCGATCCAGGTAAACCCCACCGCTGTACGTATTCCGGTCTTTTACGGACATTCAGAAGCGATTCATATTGAGACGAAAGAAAAAATCAGTGCAGCTGCAGCAAAAGAGATTTTAGGAAAAATGCCTGGTATCACTGTTCTTGATAACCATGCAGACGGAGGCTATCCAACTGCAGTGACAGAAGCTGCGGGAGAGGATCCGGTTTTTGTTGGCCGTATCAGAGAAGATATTTCACATCCTCGTGGTCTGAATATGTGGGTGGTTTCTGATAACGTTCGCAAAGGAGCGGCATTAAATAGTGTTCAAATCGCTGAAATTCTGGTAAAACACTACTTATAAACTATAGTTATCGGTTATATGTAAAGCATATTCGCAAGTTCAAAAGTGTACTAAATCGATTGTAAATGTAGTTAAATTGTATTCTGAGATATATGAATTTTGTAGTATAAGGAATTATAATTACTATATAAAACAATAATATAGCGTGTAAATTAATGGGTGACTACAAAATAATATTTAAGCTATTAATGTTCGCATGTTTGGGCTTTTATACCGTTATTGCCCATTCACTTGCATTGTCTGAAGCTGAGTTAAAATCTCATTTAAATCAATTGCTTGATGTCAGTATTGAGCTCAAAACTGATAATCCGGCTGAAATTGACGAGCTGAAGATCGAATTAAGGCACCCGCTTGCCAATTATGCTTCTGGTTACCATTTAAAATACAAAGTTTTGAAAAGTGATGGGGTTTATATTCTTAATATCACCAGTAAAGATGTCATCCGGGAACCTATCGTTGAATTCATATTGGATATTGGTTGGTCAGGTGGTCATGTGATTAAGGAATATTCTTTTTTGATTGATCCCTCACGTAATTGATTTCAAGGAAATTAGAAGTAAAAATGAAACGCAAATTTTATATTGTCATCTTATTAGCTTTAGTTCCTGCATTAGCAAACGCACTTGGACTAGGTAATCTTGATTTAAACTCAGCTTTAAATGAACCGTTTGACGCGAGGATTCAATTACTTTCGCCAACGGCAGATGAGCTCGATTCGCTCACAGTTAATTTGGCTGATAGCAATGCTTTTGCCAGAGCAAAAATTGATCGTCCCTTTATTTTAAGCAAACTTAAATTTTCTTTACGTCGTTCGGTTGATGATGGTCCTGATTACATCCGTGTTTATAGTCAGGATCCTATACGTGAGCCATTTTTAAACTTTTTGGTAGAAGTGAGTTGGTCAAATGGACGCTTGTTCCGTGAATATACGGTCTTGCTTGATCCTCCTTTATATGACCCTACTGCGCGTGACAGTAAATTTACTCGTAGCCAGCCAAGTAGTGGTTCAATGGCTGAGCCAGTTACACTAGATGACCCGGCTCACAAGGTTATCTACACAGATGATTTCGAACAAACCAGCAGTTCTGTTGCCTCCCCGAATGTAAATTACACTGGCGGCGATTACGGGCCGATTTCAGAGTCAGAAACTTTATGGTCTATTGCATCAGCAATGCGTCCAGATACATCTACCAGTGTCAATCAAATGATGCTGGCCTTATTACGCGCCAATCCGGAAGCATTTTTAAACCAGAATATTAATGGTTTAAAACGTGGTCAGATACTTCGTATGCCAAATGAAAGTGAACTTGCTGCACTTTCTAATGCTGAAGCATTGGCTAATGTTCAATCACAACATGCCGCCTGGGATAACATTAAAGATAATTTATCCGGTGCAGTTACAGAACGTCCCGAGGTCAGTTCGGTACCAGAGTCATCTGCAACAGATGCAGATATGGTAGCAGTTGAGGAAATGGCCGAGACTGATGCCGAACTAAAACTGGTCGCGGCCGATGATACGGACAAGCCAACACAACAGGTTGCAAGTGTAGATTCAGGAACCGGTGATGAACTGGTATTAGCTCAGGAGTCTATTCAGGCGTTAACACGTGAGAACATGGAGTTAAGAGACCGACTGCAGGAGTCAGAAGCTTTACTCGATGATCTTAAACGCCTGTTATCTTTAAAAGATGATGAGTTAGCAGCTTTGCAAGAACAGGCGATTACATCAGAAGGAATGGCTGAAGAGGCTGAACCCATAGTTGATGAATCAATGTCTGACACTGAACAAGAAACGGTTACAGAAGTTGAAGAAGCTATGGATGAGCAAGCCGCGATGGAAGATGCGGATGAAATGATAGTCGATGATGAAGAAGCAGAAATGCCTCAGGTTGCTGAAGAAGAAGTTATTGAGGTAATAGAATCAGAACCGACTGCTGATTCTGAAGGAATTATGGGGATGGTCGAACAGTACCTTGGCCCTGTAAAAGAGATCCTTCTTGGCAATCCCATGATTGGGATGGCAATTGCGGCAGTTTTAATTGTTCTGATTATCATCATCGTGATAATGAAATTCAAAAAAGAGTCTGCAGAAACTATTGATATTGATGCAATGACCGAAGAGGCTTTTCCTGACTTTGATTCTAGTGACTTGGGTGGTGATGAAATGCCAGAGTCAGAGGCTGTTACTGTTTTACCTGATGCTGATGCAGAAGCAGAAACTGTTATAAAAGAAGAAGCAGTTGCTGATATCGATCATGAGGCAGAAAATCAATTTGCAGTTGAAGGTGATACTCCAGTAGAGGATGCGCCGGTTGACCTAGCTCCTGCGGAAGAAGAATCCGATGAAGATCCATTACAAGAGGTTAATACCTATCTCGCATTTGAACAGTTTGATCAAGCTGAAGAATTTGTTCGAAATGTAATTAAAGATGATCCGGACAATCCTGAATACCACACAAAACTGCTGGAAGTATTTTACACTTCAGGTAACAAGAAAGGTTACGAAGAAGAAGCAAAGGTTCTGCATGAGAAGGTGGGCGGTGAAGGCGAACACTGGAATATGGCCGTTGCTATGTGGCAAGAAATGTCTCCATCAAGAGCTTTATTCGAAGCGGGTGGTGGTGAAGAAGAAGACGATGCAGCGGACACTACCAGTGGTGGGTTTGTTGACGTAACTGCCGATGATGAAACCTCTGAAGATAGTGGAGGCCTGGATTTTGACATAGGTGGCGCGGAAGACGATTCAGTAGATGCAGAGCAACCTGCTGCGGAAGCTGAAGAAGAAATACTTGATATCACTGCTACAGATGAAGGTGAAGATATATTAGACGTGACTGCTGCGGTTGGTCTTGAAGAAGAAGATGACATGCTTGATATTTCTAGTGCTAGTACGAGTAGTGATGATCTGCTTGATGTGACCGCTGCAGTTGGTCTTGATGAGGTTGAAGATAATAATGCTGATGATGGTGCGGACGATGTACTTGATATCACATCTAGTGAAGAATCATCTGGTGAAGATCTACTGGATGTCACTGCAGCGTCAGACCTCGATCTTGATTCCGAGGAAGATTTATTGGATGTAACTGCTGCAACTGGCGCAGGTGCTGATAGTTCTGAATTACTGGGTTTTGAAATAGAGAACAGTGACGAGTCTAAATCAACTCACGAAACCGATGCAGAAAAAGATAATGCATCTGATTCAGATGAATCGGCTGATGATGATAACCTGCTTGATTTTGATCTTGGTACAAGTGAAGACGATAATGCATCTGATTCAGACGAATCGACTGATGATGATAACTTGCTTGATTTTGATCTTGGTACAAGTGACGAAGATGCTGCTCCTGAAATTGAAGCGGGTGAGACCGATGCAGATGATGCTGGTTTAGAAATTGATCTGGCTATTCCAGAATCAGACTCCAGTGATACAGATGATAATGCTCTGGATATGAGTCTGAACATGACAGAAGATAATTCTGAAATCAAACTTGATGTTGCAGAGGATGCTGCTGCTGGAGATGATGCGGATGATGAAATCTCTCTCGATTTTGATATGAGTGAAGATGATGAGGCGAAAGCCGAATCGTCCGAGTTTGATCTCGAAATAGGCGCGGATGATGAAGCACCAGCTGAAGATAACAGTGATTCAGATATGGATTTTGAATTAAGCCTTGATGATGACTCTGAGTCATCAGATAACGATATCAGCCTTGACCTTGATGGAACAGTTGAGATACCAAAAAGTGGTGATGCGGATGATGATGACGATGATGATCATACGGTGTTTGTACCCAGGGCATCACAACCTGATGAACAAAGTGCTGATGATGAAATTGCTACCAAACTGGATCTTGCCAAGGCCTATGTTGAATTAGGCGATAAGGATAGTGCCAAAGTTATTCTTGATGAAGTTATGGCTGACGGAAATGATGAACAGCGCAAACAAGCTGAGGATCTATTAGGACAGTGTTAACCTGTTAAATAATTCAGCAGAATGTTTTAGTTTAATTTTATCTACAAACAGACCAAATAAGCTGATTCTATTTTATTTGTTTAACCACCAATAAGACCAGTACAGAATGAAAATTGCGCTGGGAATCGAATACGCAGGTTGTAATTATTATGGTTGGCAAAGACAGTCCATCTCTCCAACAATACAAGAAACACTGGAATCTGCATTATCTAAAATTGCAAATGAACGGATAAAGATCCATTGTGCTGGCAGAACTGATACCGGCGTACACGCCATTCAGCAAGTAGTTCATTTTGAAACCTCATCGCAACGAGACTTACATGCGTGGGTTTCAGGTACCAATACAATACTTTCAAAAGATATAGCCGTAACCTGGGCATTAGATGTCGATGACGATTTTCACGCCAGGTTTAGTGCTGAGCGAAGAACTTATCAGTATTTGATTTTAAATCGACAGGCACGTCCGGCTATATTCAATGGATTAGTGACATGGGAGTGCCGACCACTCGATTTTGAAATAATGAAACAGGCTTCAAGCTGTTTTGTTGGAAAACATGACTTTTCCTCATATAGAGCAGTCGCTTGTCAGGCTAAATCACCTGTTCGAACAATACATAGCTTTGAGATTGATAGACTCGATGATTGGATCGTGATTACACTATGCGCAAATGCTTTTTTACATCATATGGTAAGAAATATAGCCGGTGTATTGATGGCGATAGGACTGAATAAAAAAGAAGTTAATTGGGCTGCAGATGTATTGGCGGCTAGAGATAGAACGGTTGGTGGTGTAACTGCCCCTCCGGATGGATTGTATCTGGTTGATATTCAATACCCACAACGTTTTTCAATACCAGCCTCAAAAACAGTATTAGAAAAATTTGGTATAGGCCATTAAAGTTACTATTTAAAATTCTACATGGAAAAAATGAATCGTACCCGAGTAAAAATTTGCGGGATTACCAATCTTGAAGATGCAAAAATGGCAGTTTCGGCTGGTGCCGATGCGATTGGATTGGTATTTTATAAAAACAGCCCGCGCTTTGTATCAATAAATGTTGCTAGCCAAATTACCAGAAATTTGCCGCCTTTTATTAATTGTGTTGGTTTATTTGTAGATGCCGATGAAAGTTATATTCGTCAAGTATTAGAGCAGGTTGAGATTGATACACTCCAATTTCATGGACAAGAGTCGGAACAGGCTTGCGCTTTGTACCAGAGGCCTTATATTAAAGCTGTCAGGATGCAGAAAACTATTAATTTAATGGAAGAAGTTAATAAGTATCCCTCAGCCAGAGCGTTACTGCTGGATACCTATGTAGACGGTACTCCCGGTGGTACTGGTGAAACCTTTGATTGGGGTATTATTCCTGAGGAGTTGTTAAAACCATTAATACTTGCAGGTGGTTTGGATGCATCCAATGTAAAAAAAGCGATTTCCGAAGTCCGCCCTTACGCAGTGGATGTCAGTGGTGGCGTCGAGAAGGAAAAAGGAATCAAAGATGCAAACAAAATTAAAAAATTTATTAGTGAGACTATGAATGCTTGAAGTAAATGAAAAAACAGATAACTCAGATATCGAATCATTTAAGTCGATGCCTGATAAACGTGGACATTTTGGTCCTTATGGTGGCCGATTTGTCTCTGAGACTTTAATGGGACCATTGCAGGAACTTGAAGAAGCCTATTATAAATATGCAAAAGATCCTGATTTTATTGCCGAGTTTGAACATGATTTAAAACACTATGTTGGTCGACCTTCTCCGCTATATCATGCCAAACGCTGGAGTGAACAACTTGGTGGCGCACAAATATATTTAAAACGGGAAGACTTAAATCATACTGGTGCGCACAAGATAAATAATACGGTGGGTCAGGCCTTATTGGCAAAACTCATGGGTAAACGACGCGTCATTGCCGAGACTGGTGCCGGTCAACATGGTGTTGCGACAGCAACCGTAGCTGCTCGTTATGGCATGGAGTGTGTCGTTTATATGGGCGCCGAGGATATACAGCGACAGGCTATGAACGTATTTCGAATGAAATTACTTGGCGCAAAAGTGGTGTCGGTAGAAGCAGGTTCAAAAACATTAAAAGACGCATTGAATGAAGCTATGCGTGATTGGGTGACCAATGTGGATGATACCTTTTATATTATTGGTACTGTTGCCGGTCCACATCCTTATCCTGCTATGGTGAGAGATTTTAATGCAGTTGTCGGGCGTGAAGCACGACAACAATGTCTCGACCAAACTGGAAGACTTCCAGATACACTGGTTGCTTGCGTAGGCGGCGGTTCCAATGCGATAGGATTATTTCATCGTTTTCTGGATGATAAGGACGTTGTTATTTATGGAGTGGAAGCGGCTGGTGATGGTATTGAAACTGGACGTCACGCAGCACCTTTAAATGCTGGAAAACCGGGTGTTTTACACGGTAACCGTACCTATCTTATGGAAGACAATTACGGTCAAATAATCGAAACACATTCAATTTCAGCAGGTCTGGATTATCCTGGCGTAGGGCCTGAGCATTCCTGGTTGAAAGATACAGGTCGTGCCAACTATGTTTCAGTTACTGATATTGAAGCACTGCAGGCCTTTCATGATTTGACCCGTATAGAAGGGATTATTCCCGCATTGGAATCTAGCCATGCACTGGCTTATACAGCAAAAATTGCCCCTGAAATGGATAAAGATGCGATAATTATCGCTAATTTATCGGGTCGTGGTGATAAGGATATTCATACGGTTGCTGCACACGAAGGAATAACACTTTAATTCGGATTTTGGGTAGACACACATGAATAATCGTGAGCGTTTAATGGACATAATGGCTGAAAAAAAACTTGATCGTTTGGAAATCTCTGAGTTAGTAAAGGTTAAGCTTGATGAAGTTGACCATTGGTTATTACCTCACGACTCAAAAAATCATCAGGAAATGCCTGATATGGCAATTGAGTTACTCGAATTAAAACTGGGTTTAAAAGAATAATTGATTCAATTATTCTGAATATTGCCTTTCTATTTTTGTACCTTTTAACACTTCATAAATTAATCAACTATGAGCAGAATTGAAGCGTGTTTTAACGCACTTAAAAATAATAATAAAAAAGCGCTTATTCCATTTATTACAGCAGGCGATCCTTCTATCGATTTAACTATTGAGTTAATGGATGTTTTGGTTGAGGCAGGTGCCGATATAATTGAATTAGGTGTACCTTTTTCTGATCCTATGGCTGATGGGCCAGTAATACAAAGAGCAAGTGAACGTGCCTTGGCAAATGGGACGAATACTGATGATGTCTTTAATATTGTAAAAACATTCAGGGCCAGAAACGATTCAACACCAGTTATTTTAATGGGATACTTGAATCCAATTGAAGTCATGGGTTATGACACCTTTGTGGAGAAAGCCGCAGCTGTTGGTGTTGATGGTCTGATTATTGTTGATCTACCACCGGAAGAGTCGGTGGAGTTCAGCAAGATATTGAAACCAAACGGGATCGATCAAATATTCCTCGTTTCTCCAACTACACTTGGAGAACGTTTGGACAGGATCTGTGAAGCCGCTTCCGGCTTCCTGTATTATGTCTCCCTGAAAGGTGTTACTGGCAGTAATCAACTGGATGTTAAGGCTGTTGGCGATAAATTGGACGAAATTCGAAGCAAAACAAAATTGCCGTTAGGTGTCGGATTTGGTATTAAAAATTCACAAATTGCGAAAGATGTAGGTAGCATCAGTGATGCTGTGGTTGTGGGTAGTGCCTTGGTTGAGCGAATTGCAGAACATGTTGAAAACAGTGAAAAAATGAAATCGGAAATATCCTCATTTATCAGTTCTTTAAGAACTGCATTAGATAGTATTGGATAAAAATATGAGCTGGTTTAAAAAAATATTACCTTCACGCAATAAAACTAATGGATCAACGCGTCGTACTGTTCCAGAAGGCATCTGGACGAAGTGTCATATGTGCCAGGCTGTGCTTTATCGTGCCGAACTTGAAAGGAACAATGAAGTTTGTCCGAAATGTGATCATCATATGCGTATTAGTGCCAGGGCTCGTCTCGAAAGCTTTCTGGATGAAGACAATAGAGAAGAAATTGGTGTCGATGTAAAACCTGTCGATATTTTGAGATTTCGCGATAGTAAAAGATATAAAGATAGACTTAACCACGCCCAGCGTAAAACCGGTGAGGATGATGCTATGGTGGTTATGTCGGGCACGCTAAAAGGTTTGCCTGTCGTTGCCTGTGCTTTTGAATTCAGTTTCATGGGTGGCTCAATGGGATCCGTTGTGGGTGAGCGATTTGTGCGTGGTGTTGAAACCGCAATAGCATTGAATGCTTCGTTGATCTGCTTTTCTACAAGTGGTGGTGCCAGAATGCAGGAAGCACTGTTTTCATTGATGCAAATGGCCAAAACATCCGCAGCGATAGCCGTCTTACGTAATTACAAATTGCCTTATATCTCTGTGCTAACGGATCCGACTATGGGTGGTGTCTCCGCCAGCCTGGCCACTCTTGGTGATATCAATATTGCTGAACCAAATGCATTGATTGGGTTTGCAGGACCCAGGGTTATTGAACAAACGGTAAGAGAAACTCTGCCGGCAGGATTCCAACGCAGTGAATTCTTACTTGAGCATGGCGATATAGATATGATTGTCGATCGTCGGCAATTACGAGATAGAATCAGTAAATTATTATCAATATTGACACATCGATCAGTAATCGCATGACTTGAATTATTTTCAAAGCATTATGCCCAGTAAAATTAAATCAATTCCCAGCTCTAGGAAACATCCCGATAAATTAAGATTCAATCGTCTTGAAAAATGGTTGAAGTGGCAGGAAAGCCTGCATTTTACGGCTATCGAACTGGGTCTGGAACGTTGTCGTCGTGTTGCAAACAACATGGGTTTACTCAAGCCGGCTTATAATGTCATTAGTGTTGCTGGAACCAATGGTAAAGGTTCAAGTGTTACCATGTTGGATAAAATACTGCGTAACGCGGGCTATAAGGTAGGCCGTTATACATCTCCACATTTACTTCGGTATAACGAACGAATTTGTATCAACGGGGAAGAAGTCTCCGATTCGGAACTATGTGAATCATTTGACCGAATTGATAGAGCGCGTGGTGATATTTCATTAACCTATTTTGAATTTGGAACCCTGACAGCGCTGGATCTTTTTCGTCAACATAATGTTGATCTAGCCATTCTTGAAGTAGGTCTGGGTGGTAGACTGGATGCGGTTAATGTACTTGATGCCGATGTTGCTTTAATTACCAGTATTGATATTGATCATCAGCAATGGCTTGGCGACAATCGCGAAAGTATAGCCAGAGAAAAAGCGGGCATCTTTAGAAACAAAGCGCCTGCCATTTGTTCTGACCCTAAACCTCCGCAAAGCTTGCTTGATTGTGCTGATGCATTAGGCACACCTTTGTCAGTATTGGGGCGTGACTTTAAACTATCAACAAACCACGGTTTTTGGTCATGGAATACTGATAACGTGTCCTTGCAAAAATTACCCAGACCGATGCAATTCTGTGATTTTCAATTGGAAAATGCAGCGGGTGTATTGATGGTGTTGGAAAAAATAAAACATGATTACACGGTGAGTATTGAACATATAAAAGATGGTCTGAGTAGTTTTCGCCTAAATGGTCGTATGCAATTTTTGCCTGGTAGAATTCCGAAGATTTTAGATGTGGCGCATAATAGTGAGTCTGTAAAAGTATTGGTGAAAAATTTAAGTAGAATCCCGTGTTTAGGACAAACGCATTTAATCGTGGGGATGTTGAAAGATAAAGATCATCCCGAGGTATTTAAAGTTTTAAATAATATTGCGGATAGCTGGAATATCATAACACTGACTGAGGATCGCGGTAGTGATGCTAAAACCTTGATATCAGAACTTGAAATCCTGGGCATCAAAGAGAATGTAACTGAATATACAAGTGTCGAACAGGCATTGGATAAACTCGAAGAGTTAGCAATGATCGGAGATAGAATTGTGGTAACGGGTTCATTTTTAACAGTCGGCGCTGCACTTCGTCACTTAGATCAGGAATTAAGTTAACTTAAGATGCATCAACGTTTAAAAGAACGATTAGTTGGTGCAGCTGTATTGGTTGTTCTCGCTGTAATATTTATCCCAATAATATTAACTGGCCCGATTGATTCAGGTTCCATCAAAAATACAAATATACCCGAACGTCCCGTTGAGAAATTTAATTCGAATCTAATTCCATTAACGGATACCGTAGTCGTTGACCAACCAGATAAAATTAATGACGAAGAAGTAAAAAATAAGGCATCAAGGAATACCCGGGTTGAGGAAGATTCCATTAGTCAGCAAGAGCATACGGTTACTAAAACCAAACCACCCGTCACTGTCCGGGACAGTGCTACGACGTCTGTACCAACCAATACAGTAAAAGACAAATCTGTGGGCTTGACCGCCTGGGTAGTTCAGTTAGGCAGTTTTTCGAGCAAGGAGAATGCCGATAAATTAAATACAACATTAAGGAAGTCCGGTTTTCCTGCTTTTGTTGAACCAATACAACAAAATAATGAAACAGTATATCGGGTCAGGGTAGGCCCGGAATTATTACGTGCTGATGCTGATGCATTGCTCAAGAAAATAAAAGAAAAAAATAAGCTAAACGGGATAGTCTTGAATTATCCATGATCAATTAATCTATAATTGCAGAATATAATCTAATAATGTCTACAGCTGACATCGTCATTCTTTGTTTGATTGCCTTGCCAACCATTGTTGGTGTCTTTTATGGATTTTTGAATATCCTGTTTTCATTATTATCGTGGGCTGTTTCTTTGGGCCTCTCAATTAAACTGGTGCCTTTCTTTTCTCCATTGTTGGAAAATTATGTCGATACGCCGATTTTAAGAGTGGTTCTGGCATTCATCGCATTGTTCATTTTAAGTTTACTTATAATGAGCGGTATCAGTTATTTTATAGTAAAGTTGTTAGGTAGAACCGGCTTAACAGCAGCGGACAGGATCCTTGGACTTTTCTTTGGTATGGGTCTCGGTGGCCTTATCGTTGCTGTCATTGTCTTTATGGGTGGCTTCACTGCATTTCCTCAGGAACCGTGGTGGGAAGAATCAAAACTAGTTACTCCTTTTGAGCGTATTAGTATTTGGAGTGCGCGTTTTTTACCAGAATCAATTACGGAATATCATTCCTATGAGCAGGCAGATGAAAATGGTTAATAAATCCATAAGAGCAATACAATTATGTGCGGCATAATCGGAATTGTTGCAAAGAACCCGGTCAATCAGGCTATATATGATGGCCTGACTGTACTACAGCATCGAGGACAAGACGCTGCTGGTATGGTGACATGTGATGGAAATAAATTATATCTAAGGAAAGACAATGGTCTCGTCAGAGACGTATTCCATACACGCCACATGCTAAATCTAAAAGGCAATATGGGTATTGGTCACGTACGTTATCCTACTGCTGGCTGTGCTTCGTCAGCAGAAGCACAACCTTTTTATGTCAATACACCCTATGGAATAACACTTGCTCATAATGGAAATCTGACGAATGCCGAAACACTAAAAGAAGACTTAATGCGTGATGATCTTCGGCATCTAAATACTAATTCAGATTCTGAAGTGCTGTTAAATATCCTGGCGCACGAATTGAGTGCAATTGGCAAGCTCAGAAAAAATCTTAAGCCAGAAGATATCTTCAAGGCGGTTAATAAATTGCACCTACGTTGCAAGGGTGGTTATGCGGCTGTTGCCATGATCACCGAAGTTGGAATATTAGGTTTTCGTGATCCGAATGGAATCAGACCGGTGGTATTCGGCGAACGAAAAACAGATAGCGGCACTGAGTTTATTATTGCATCAGAGAGCGTCGCGATTGACGCACTGGATTTTAAAAGGATCCGTGATATTGAACCGGGTGAAGCGGTATTTATAAGTCTCGATGGCGAGATTCATACCTTTCAGTGTTCGGACAATCCTGCGTACAGTCCTTGTATTTTTGAGCATGTTTATCTAGCAAGGCCCGATTCAATAATTGACGGTATCTCTGTCTATAAAGCACGGTTGAGAATGGGTGAAAAACTAGCCAAGAAAATACTTAAGCTTTATCCAAAACATGATATTGATGTTGTCATTCCTATTCCTGACTCCAGTCGAACAGCCGCGTTACCGTTAGCTCACAAACTGGGTGTTAAATATCGTGAAGGGTTTGTAAAAAATCGATATATACCCAGAACCTTTATCATGCCAGGGCAGAGTATTCGCAAAAAATCAGTGAGACAAAAATTGAATGCGATTGGATTAGAATTCAAGGGTAAAAATGTTTTGTTGGTAGATGACTCTATTGTCAGGGGCACCACTTCAAGAGAAATTGTACAGATGGCAAGAGAGGCAGGCGCAAAGCGTGTATATGTTGCATCCGCGGCGCCACCAGTTCGTTATCCAAATGTTTATGGAATAGACATGCCAACGGCGACTGAATTGATTGCTTATAATAAAACGGTTGAAGAGGTTGCTGAAATAATCGGCGCTGACTGGTTAGTTTATCAAGATATAAAAGATTTAATTGCATCCGCTCATAGGGGCAATAAGATGATTACGCAATTTGATACGTCCTGTTTTACCGGTGAATATGTCACGGGTGATGTTAGTCCGGATTATCTTGCGAGAGTTGAATCAATTAGAAATGATTCCGCAAGAGACATGCAAAACAGTGATGAAGGATTAACAGATTTAACAGAAAACTATTGAAAAAGAACCACGGCCTAAAAGATTTAGGACCGTGGAATAAGTAGGGGTATATCTAAACTTGGGTAAACCCGTATTAAGAAAATACGGGTTTAAATTAATGCTTAAGCAGATTTTTTAGCAAATGGGACAATCGTCGCTGCTTCTTCTACGCCTTTCTCAACCCATGCGCTTACTTCTTCTTTGGATTCATTCATGATGTCTACAGTATTGCGAGCAATACCCTGGACTTTCTCACTAGCTTCGTTGATAAGCGAAGTTTGGCTGCTTATGATTTCTTTATAATCTTTTGATCTTCCAAGCATTTCCAACTGTGAAGTAACGCACTCCATAGAAAGATTAATGAATGCTTGCTGTTGATCAGAAATCTGACCAGCAATTTTCAAGTTGATGTTATAAAGCTCTTTCATAGCATCATAGTTTGCTTTACCTAATTTACTCATGGTTTCAAATATTTCATTATTCATTGTTCGTCTCCTCAATGGTCAAATCATCACACGAGTATGGTGCAATGCAACAATTATTGCAATGCAGCATATTATTTTTTTGGGGATCTGTCAATACCAACTTATTAATAAACTAAAGTTTATCTGAAAACTTTAGTTTATTAATAAGTAATTGAAATATATAACTATTTAGTGTTTTACTGAATATTAAAGACTGTTTATTCTTTGTCTTTTTTTGTTGTGAAAGGTGATTTTGTTGCTGTTTTAAAGAAATTTTCTTGCATGGTTTTCCACATTTCCAGGTTTTTTTCGGTCATTTCAGTCATGGCAGAAATGGGATTAGTGCTGACTGCCGACTGTAGTTGATCCTGGAGTTGTTTTTGCTGTGTTACGAACAGATTGATACTCTTTTGCAAATAATCTCCCGCTACAGACTGAACTGAATCACCGTAAAAACGAATAATATGAGACAGAGCCTGAGTGGTAAAAAGCGGTTCACCATCGTCTTCCTGTTCGGTAATGATCTGTAACAGAATAGTGCGGGTGAGGTCTTCTTCAGATTTCACGTCCTTAACAATAAACTCTTTATTATTGAGTACTAACTGTTTGATATCTTCAAGAGTGATGTATTTGCTTTCTTCCGTGTCGTATAAACGACGATTAGGATATTTTTTAATAATACGTTTGTCTTCCATATTTCAGTCCTGAATTAAGTAAAAAATTACTTGAAAAGTTCTTGTATAAATTGTCGTGAATGAAAACAGCATAAATTAAGCGATATACAACACCTATATTGTCATGATATGCCGTATACCGCTTATTTCATAGCCTATAAATATTATTGTGTAAAAATATTTGTGACGGTTATGTTCTTTCAACAGCCAAAGCAACACCTTGTCCACCACCTATGCATAGGGTGGCAAGTCCTTTTTTTGCATCGCTATGTTTCATTTCATGCAGTAACGTTACTAGAATTCGACAGCCTGATGCGCCTATTGGATGACCAATTGATATAGCACCACCGTTGATATTAACTTTCTTCGTATCCCAGCCTAAATCCCTGTTTACAGAGATAGCCTGAGCAGCAAATGCCTCATTGGCTTCAATCAAATCCAGCTCATCGACTGACCAACCGGCTTTTTTCAGACACAGCTTGCTGGCAGGTATTGGTCCGGTACCCATAATCGCAGGATCAACCCCGGCACTCGAATAAGACTTAATTGTTGCGAGTATTTCTAGTCCGAGTTCCTTCGCTTTGCTTTCAGACATAACTAATACGGCAGCCGCACCATCATTTAAGCCAGAGGCGTTTGCAGCAGTAACCGTACCTTCTTTATTAAAAGCAGGGCGCATCCCTGAGATACTTTCAGCTGTAACGCCAGGTCTTGGAAATTCGTCTTTATTGAATACTATGGGGTCGCCTTTTCGCTGTGGAATTTCAATCGGTGTAATTTGTTCATCAAATTTCCCTGCGTTTTGAGCGGCTTCAGCTTTTTGTTGTGATGCTGCGGCAAACTCATCCTGCTCTTGTCGAGAGATATCATATTTTTTTGCAATATTCTCAGCCGTGACACCCATATGATAATCGTTAAATGCATCCCATAATCCATCTACTATCATTGAGTCCAACATCTTCCAGTCGCCCATTTTAGTACCGTTTCTGGATTTGGGTAACACATGTGGAGATAGGCTCATGTTCTCTTGACCACCAGCGACAATAATATCAGCGTCACCACACTTGATGGCTTGTGCAGCCAAATGAACCGTCTTTAACCCGCTACCACAGACTTTATTAATCGTCATACAAGGTACGGTATAAGGAAGTCCGGCGAGAATGGCTGCTTGCCGTGCAGGATTTTGACCTGTACCGGCAGTAAGAACCTGTCCAAAAATAACTTCATCAACTTGTTCGGGTTTTATGCCAGCACGTTTTATGACGTCAGTTATAACCGCTGCACCCAAAGTATGTGCGGGTAAAGTAGCTAAAGAGCCACCAAAATTTCCGACCGCTGTTCTAACTGCTGCAACAATGACCACATTATCTGTCATTTCAGTGACCTCCATTAATTAAAGTAAACCGCATTAGAAATCACTGTCGTGTGAACAGTGATTTGAGAATCTTGCAATATTATTATTATGTTGCGCCGCAACATCGAACCATCAATATTATCAGATATCAATTATATGTGTCTAGTATGCCATGATATGGCTTTAACTTGATAAAACGATGTTTTATGGAGTGTCGCTTTTGATCAGAAACTACTTGGTTTTTGGCTGTAATTTAGCTTTAAATTTGGAATATATTTATTAAATATGCAAAGTTCGATTATCAACGGCTAACGCGGCTTCATGCATTGCCTCGGATAACGTCGGATGCGCATGGATAGTTCTTGCAAGGTCCTCAGTGCTACCATCAAATTCCATCGTCACTACCGCTTCGGCAATTAATTCTGAGGCATTTGGCCCAAAAATATGGATTCCTAACACGCGGTCTGTTTTTGCATCGCCTAAAATTTTGACAAAACCATTCGCTTCGCCCATTGCTCTTGCTCGACCTGTTGCCATGAACGGAAAGCTGCCTGATCGATATTCTATCCCATCGCTCTTCAATTGTTCTTCGGTTTTGCCAACCCATGCAATTTCCGGCCAGGTATAGATAACCCAGGGGATAGTAGCGTAGTTCATGTGTCCCGGTTTTCCGGCAATCCGCTCTGCGATCGCAACACCTTCTTCAGAAGCCTTATGTGCAAGCATAGGGCCCCTGACTACATCACCGACTGCGTAGACATTTTCAAGATTAGTATTGCAGTGGTCATCGACGACAATAAAGCCGCGCTCATCGAGTTCTAGTCCACACTCTTCTGCGCCCAGACCTGCTGTGTTTGGTGAGCGACCAACTGCCACAATTAATTTGTCCACGGTAATTTGTTGTTTACCATCGGCATCATCATAGTTAACAGTAACTTCACGATTGTTACTGCCAGTACCAGTCACTTTTGCCCCCAGTCGTATGTCTAGTCCCTGGGAACGTAATGTTTTTTCAGCCTCGGTCGCGATTTGACGATCTACCAGGGCAAGGAAATCAGGTAAAGCTTCAAGCACAGTGACTTCAGAACCAAGTCTATTCCAGACACTGCCAAGCTCGAGACCAATGACGCCGGCACCAATGACACCGAGTCGGCGCGGAACTTCATTAAAGTTAAGCGCACCGGTTGAATCGACAATTAATTTATTATCAACACTAGCTGGAGGAATTTTTGTTGGTACAGATCCTGTCGCAATAATAATATGATTTGCTTCCACAGTAGTTTTTTCGTCATGCGTTTCATGTGTCGGTGATATCTCAATCTGATTATTACCAAGCAGTTTTGCCTGACCGCGCAACCAATCGACTTTATTCTTTTTGAATAAGCCACTAATCCCCTGTGTCAGAATTTTTACAATCTTGGCTTTGCGTGAGATCATCTTATTCACATCCATGCTTACACCACTAACGGTAATGCCGTGTTCGTTAGACTCATGTTTTATGTGATGGAATTGATGCGATGAATCCAGTAACGCTTTGGAGGGGATACAACCAACATTCAAACATGTCCCGCCTAAGGCTGGTTTACCGTCCTCATTTATCCAGCTTTCGACACAGGCTGTACTCAAGCCCAATTGTGCACAACGGATAGCGGTTACATAGCCACCGGGACCGGCACCAATGATTACAACATCATATTTTTTCATATAGCGTAAACCTTAATTACCAGTTTTGTTTAGAGATGTAATAGAAACCGAGCGGGATCTTCCAACTGTTGTTTTATAGACACCAGAAATTGTACAGCCTCGCGACCATCAATGATCCGATGATCATATGACAGGGCCAGATACATCATTGGACGTATTACAATTTCACCATTTTCCACAACGGGCTTTTCCTTGATAGCATGCATTCCCAATATTGCACTTTGCGGGGGATTGATAATAGGGGTAGATAACAATGAACCAAAAATACCGCCGTTGGTAATCGTGAATGTACCACCGGTTAAATCATCCATTGTCAATTTTCCATCAATGGCTTTTTCACCAAAATTTCTGATTGCAGACTCTATGTTTGCGAGTGATAGCGAATCAGCATCTCGTACAATTGGCACGACAAGACCTCTGGGTGAACTAACAGCAATGCCAATATCGAAATAACCATGATAAATAATATCTTCGCCATCAACTGATGCATTAATAACCGGAAATTTTTTTAACGCTTCGACAGCCGCACGGGTAAAGAAAGACATGAAACCAAGTTTAGTCCCATGCGTTTTTTCAAATTCGTCCTTATAGCGTTTTCGGATATCCATAACCGGCTGCATATTTACTTCGTTGAAGGTTGTCAGGATGGCGTTTTCCTGCTGAGCGCTCAGCAATCTTTCTGCCACCCGTTTTCGTAGTCGTGTCATCGGTACTTTTTCTTCTGGTCTGTCACCAGAGCTACTCTTTAAGACAGGTACAGCCGCCGGCGCCGCAGGTTTACTTTCAGCTTTTGATGCTGGTTTTTGAGGTGCGGCCGTATTAGCAGCTGTTGGTATTTCGGTGACCACATTTGGTGCCGGAGCCGGTTCAGTGGTTTTAGTCGAACCACCTTCCAGGTGTCGTAGTACATCCTCTTTTGTAATTCTATCTGTGCTTGTTTTGATGTCTGCGGCATCTAAATTATGTTCTTCCAACATGTTTCGAACAGCCGGACTTAATTTCAGAAACTCGGGCACAGGTTTATCAACATTTTTTAGATCCATCTCTGGTAGAGATTGTTGCTCTGGCTCCACTGTTGGTTTCGGCTCAGCTTTAGAATCTTTTGGCTCATCGGCAGCAGTGGTTTCTGTATCAATACGTGCAATGACTTCATCACTATTAACTGTTTCACCATCGTCTCTCAAGATTTCAGAAATGACACCGTCATTTAAAGCAGCCACCTCAAGCGTCACTTTATCGGTTTCAATATCTATAAGGTTATCACCACGCTTTACCTTATCGCCAACACGTTTCTGCCAGGTTAACAATGTAGCTTCAGCAACAGACTCTGCCAAGACGGGGACTTTGATATCAACCAACACGATCTTCTCCTTAAATTATCTACGCAAAACTGCGTTAACTTGTTTATGAGTCGTTACTTCTAGTTTATCAATTTGTAACGCATCAGATATTAGTTCTTTTTGTTGAGCAAGGTGGACGGGCATTAAACCTGTCGCTGGTGAAGCGGAATAAAAACGTCCTGCGTAACCAAAGGTATGTTGATCTTTTAAACAACCAATCATTGTTCCGCGGGATTGCATATAGTACCAGGCGCCCTGATTCTTAGGCTCTTCTTGCACCCATACAACTTCTTTTAGATTGTTGTATTGATCCATGATTTCTTTTAGCTCATCTCTTGGGAACGGATAGAGCTGTTCTATTCTCGCTATAGCAATGTTTTTAATTTCGCTTTCACGACGTTGTTCCAACAAATCAAAATAGACTTTACCACTGCAGAGTAACAGGCGTGTTACTTGATCTTTATCAATATCGTCAATTTCATCAATCACTGTCTGGAATTTTCCGCTCACTAACTCTTCTAGAGGTGATGTTGATAATTTTCTTCTCAGCAAGCTTTTCGGACTCATAACGATTAGCGGTTTACGATAGGGTCGTAACATTTGTCTTCGTAGCATGTGAAACATTTGTGCAGGCGTACTTGGAAAACAGACTTGCATATTTTGTTCTGCACAGAGTTGTAAGTAACGTTCGAGGCGTGCCGATGAATGTTCCGGTCCCTGTCCATCATAACTATGCGGCAGGAATACTGTTAAGCCACAAAAACGTGCCCATTTGGCCTCGCAAGAACTGATGAATTGATCAAAGACCACCTGTGCACCATTAGCGAAGTCACCAAACTGTGCTTCCCATAAAACCAGCGCATTCGGTTCGGCACTACTGTACCCATATTCATAAGCAAGTACGGCCTCTTCAGATAGTGTCGAATTGATAACCAGAAAATTCGCTTGGCCATCTTTTATATGTTGCAGAGGCATGTAAGTTCGACCATCTTTCATGTTATGGACAATAGCGTGTCGGTGGAAGAATGTTCCGCGACCGCTGTCTTGTCCTGATATACGAATAGGATAGCCATCATCGATCAAGGATGCATAGGCCATGGTTTCTGCGTAACCCCAATCCATCAGCAGTTCGCCGCTGCCCATTTGTTTGCGGGATTCCATAATCTTTGCGACCGCGGGGCTTAATTCAAAATCATTAGGAATGGCTGTTATTAAGGCGGTCAATCTTTCAACTGAAGCTTGACTGATATTGGTTTCAACCGGGTGTGTCCATACTGTGCCTATATAGCGAGTAAAATTGAGTAAATATTTCGGGTTTGCGTGCTCGGCATAAGTGCCAGCAACACCGAGGTTACTTTCCAGTGACTCAATGTATTCTTCAGCGATAGCATCTGCTTGTTCCTGGGTAATGATTCCTTCTGCTATTAATTTGTCTGTGTGTAGCTTACGAACACCGGGATGTTGTCGAACCTGTTTATACATGATCGGCTGGGTCGTCATCGGTTCATCGGCTTCGCTGTGCCCATGTTTACGATAACAAACCATATCCACGACCACGTCTTTGTTAAATTCCATCCTGAAATCAAGTGCCAGCTTGGTGACAAACACAACAGCTTCCGGATCATCACCGTTAACATGAAAGATCGGTGCCTGAACCATCTTTGCCACATCTGTACAATACAATGATGAACGGGAATCAAGCGGGTCACTGGTGGTGAATCCGATCTGATTATTGATGATAATGTGTAAGGTGCCGCCGGTTGAATAACCACGTGTCTGGGACAGGTTGAAGGTTTCCATAATGACACCTTGACCGGCAAAGGCCGCATCACCATGTATCAATATAGGTAATACTTCATTGTGATCATAATCTGCACGTCGGTCTTGTCTTGCCCTGACCGAACCTTCAACCACGGGGTCTATAATTTCCAGGTGTGAAGGGTTAAATGAGAGTGTTAGATGAACACTACCCCCGGGGGTACTGATGTCAGACGAATAACCCATATGATATTTTACATCGCCCGAGCCGGTGATGGATTCCATGGTCTTGCCTTCAAATTCGTCAAACAATTCGCTCGGCTTTTTCCCAATGGCGTTCACCAGGACATTCAGACGACCACGGTGAGCCATGCCAATAACCATTTCTTCTATATTTTGTGTTCCGCCAGCCTGGATAATTTCATCCAGTAGTGGAATAAGCGATTCACCGCCTTCAAGTGAAAAGCGTTTTTGACCAACATATTTAGTATGTAAATACTCTTCTAATGCATTGGCATCAATAACACGATCCAGTATTCGTATGCGTTTTTCTTTATCAAAATTTGGTGTGGCCAAAGGCTCTTCAAGACGTTTTTGAATCCAGCGTTTTTGTTCGGTTTCATTGATGTGCATATATTCCGCACCAATAGAACCGCAATAAGTTTTTTTGATAATGTGAATGATCTCACGCAGCGTGATTTCATCTGCCGCGAACAAGGAACCAGTATTAAAGGTTTTATCCATGTCTTCTTCAGTAAGGCCATGAAAAGCTGGATCGAGCTCTGGTATGTTGGGACGTTGATATTGTTTCAGTGGATCAAGGTCGCTCTGTCGGTGTCCATTAAAACGATGCGCATTAATTAACTGTAAAACGGCCGTTTGTTTCTGGTGTGTGACCGCATCAGCAGCAGGTGCCTGGATTACCATAGCACTGTGGCGATGGTGCTGTGCCGCGCTAGCATAGGCCTGCTGAATGGGGCTGTGGGCAATATCTGTTCCTGAACCGCCAGCTTGAAGCGAATCAAAATAAGTACGCCATTCCGGTTCGATGCTCTTCGGATGTTTGAGATATGCCTCGTATAATTCTTCTACAAACCAGGCATTACCACTGTATAAGCACGAGGGTATCGTGTTTTTCATGCTTTAAATTCCTTACAATTTTTATTATGTTTCTCTCTGGATCAAGCCAGGTTTGCACAGAGCCCCAGAAAAAATCTTCACACTACGTCAGATAAGTATAATCAAAATAGATATCACGCCTAACTATAAGATTTCCTGAATATAATTCCTATAGTTTTAAACTACTTTATAAATTAACTGATGCAATATTTGTGCACAAATCATTATATGCCATTATAGACGATCTTGCTGCAATGCCATAAAGGCCTGTATGCTTATGCAATTTTAAAATATACCTACAAATAATAAGACAATAAATTAGGGAGAAGCTTAATGGCTGATACAGTCACTATCACTGATAATCGTAACGGTAAACAGGTCGAATGTCCCATTTTGACCGGTGTCTACGGTGCGCCAGTAATCGATACAAAATCGCTCTATAAAGAATTGGAGATGTTCACTTTTGATCCGGGTTTCACGACTACCGCGGCTTGCAAAAGTGCTATTACTTATCTGGATGGTGAACAAGGTATCTTGCTCCACCGAGGGTATTCTATTGATCAACTTGCACAAAACAGTTCCTATCTCGAAGTTTGTTACTTGTTGTTATACGGTGAGCTTCCAACACAAACTCAATTTGATGGCTTTCGTGCAAATCTGAATAAACGCAACATGGTGCATGAGCATCTGGAACGTTTCTATACCGGCTACCTCTATGACGCTCATCCGATGTCCATGTTGATTGGTGTGACGGGCGCTTTATCATCTTATTATCACGAGGCCATGGATATTCATGATCCGCTGGATCGTGAATTAACAGCTATTCGTGTTATCGCCAAGATGCCTATATTGGCCTCACATTGTTATAAACATTCCGTTGGTCATCCGTTTGTCTACTCCAGAGACGACCTTGGCTATGTTGAAAATTTCCTCAATATGATGTTTTCAGTGCCTATGCGTGAATATGTGCCTAATCCTATTGCGGTTAAAGCGCTTAATTTAATGCTTATTTTGCATGCAGATCATGAACAGAACGCATCAACTTCAACGGTCAGACTGGCAGGTAGTGCTGAAGCTAACCCGTTTGCCTGTATTACAGCTGGTATTGTGACCTTGTGGGGAAGTGCTCATGGTGGCGCAAATGAAGCCGTGTTGAAGATGTTGGCCGAAATTGAAACTCCCGAAAACATACCAAAATTTATCGAACGTGCTAAAGATAAAAACGATACGTTTAAATTAATGGGTTTTGGTCATCGTGTTTATAAAAACTATGATCCCCGTGCGACGATTATTCGCCAGGTTTGTCACGACCTTTTGAAAGAAGTAGATACAGTTGATCAACCCCTGTTTGATATTGCGATGGAACTTGAAGAAATTGCACTAAAAGATGATTACTTTATTGAACGTAAACTGTATCCAAATGTAGATTTCTATTCTGGTATTATTCTTAAGGCGCTTGGTATCCCAACCTCCATGTATACCGTAATGTTTGCTCTGGCCCGATCAGTGGGTTGGATCGCGCAATGGTTGGAAATGATGGAAGACCCGGATTTCAAGATAGGTCGTCCAAGACAGCTCTACATTGGTCAGGAAAAACGTGAATATGTCCCAATTGATAAACGTAAGTAATCAATTATTAAAATGAAAACCTTAGAAGGAGAATTAAAAGAATGAAACCCCCTGTTCGTGTTGCAGTCACAGGTGCTGCTGGCCAGATTGGTTATTCACTGTTGTTCCGAATTGCTTCCGGGCAAATGCTTGGACCGGATCAACCTGTTATTTTGCAGCTGTTGGAAGTCACGCCAGCCATGAAGGCACTGGAAGGTGTAGTAATGGAAATTGATGACTGTGCTTTCCCACTCTCTGCCGGTTTTGTGTTGACAGATGATGCTAATACCGCGTTTAAAGATGCTGATTACGCATTATTGGTTGGTGCTAAACCACGTGGACCAGGTATGGAACGCAGCGATTTACTTGAAGCCAATGGCGGAATATTTAAAATCCAGGGGCAAGCATTAAATGCTAATGCAAGTCGCGATGTGAAAGTATTAGTTGTCGGTAATCCTGCAAATACTAACGCACATACAGCAAAGGTGAGTGCGCCGGATTTAAATCCACGTAACTTTACCGCAATGACTCGCCTTGACCATAATCGTGCATTAGCCCAGCTCGCAGCCAAGACAGGTACAGCTGTTAGCGAAATTAAAAAGATGACGATTTGGGGTAATCATTCAACAACGCAATATCCTGATATTTCTAACGCAACTGTTGCAGGTAAAGCTGCCAAAGACATGGTCGATTTTGATTGGTATAAAGATCAGTATATCCCACGTGTTGCTAAACGCGGTGCAGAGATCATTGATGCACGTGGTGCCTCCAGTGCTGCATCTGCAGCCAATGGTGCGGTTGATCATATTCGTGATTGGGTATTGGGAACACCTGCAGATGATTGGGTCAGCATGGGTGTCCCTAGTGATGGTAGTTACGGTATTCCAGAAGGGTTGGTTTATTCTTTTCCTGTGACTTGTAAAGATGGTGACTATTCAATCGTTCAAGGTTTAGAAATTAATGAATTTAGTCAATCAATGATGGACGCTACACAAAAGGAATTGGAAGAAGAAAGAGACGCTGTAGCAAAAATTCTTGATTAATTAATACTTCGTTATTAGCTATAAAAAGGCCGCTTCTGCGGCCTTTTTATTATCTCAAACTGATAATTGACCAACCATTTCTTTCAGCTTCTGCTCTTAATGTTTCATCCGGGTCAACTGCGATAGCATGATCCACCCCCTTTAGCAGGGGAATATCATTATGAGAATCGCTATAAAACCAAATCTCTTCGGGCTCATGGTTTAATTTCCTTAACCACTCATTAAAGCGTATGACTTTGCCCTCGGCAAAAGAAGGCGTGCCAATAATTTCACCTGTGTATTGACCATCGATTAACTCAGGCTCACAGGCGATCAAGTGTTCAATATTTAAATCATCCGCAATAGGTTGAGTAATAAATCGATTGGTGGCGGTTATGATTAATAGCTCATGCCCTTGCTGGCGATGATCTTCAATAAGTTCTATGGCTTTAGGTAGAATGACCGGTTTAATTTTTTCTTCAATATAGACTTTTCTCCATCCTTCCAATTGTTCACGATCATTATCGGCCAGTGCTTTCAATTGAAATTTGAGAAATGCAGTTATATCAAGCTCGCCATTTAAGTAGTCCGCGTAATATTTTTCATGTCCCGCCTGGTAGGCATCAGAATCGACATAGCCCTGTTCGCTGAGGAATTCTCCCCATAGACAATCACTGTCACCGGCAATTAAGGTGTTATCAAGATCAAATATAGCGAGTTTCATGTTATTGAATATTAAGCGATTTAATAAAAGCGGCTAGTTTAGAAGTTATTTCAGATAAGGCAAATGGTTTGATTGTTTTGTTCTATTATTGGAGAATTAAAGCATGAACATAATTGGACTAGCACGGTGATTGACTCGGAAGGCTTCAGAGCTAACGTTGGCATCATACTGACAAATGACGAGGGGCGGGTCTTTTGGGCGCGGCGCATGGGCATGGAAGCGTGGCAATTTCCTCAAGGCGGCATCAAAAAAGACGAATCACCCGAATTAGCCATGTATCGTGAGTTGAAGGAAGAAACCGGTTTAGACGAAGAACATGTTGAGATAATGGGTTCTACCGATGACTGGTTAAAATATTGGCTGCCGAAGCGGTTTATTCGACACAACACCTATCCTTTATGCATCGGCCAGAAACAAATCTGGTATTTACTCAAGCTCGTTGCTGATGAAAGTTATGTAAATCTTACCCATTCTGATGAACCGGAATTCGATATATGGAAATGGGTCGATCTATGGGATCCCATTGAAGAAGTTGTTTCTTTCAAGCGCAATGTCTATGAACAGGCAATAAAACAATTTGAACCGTTTATTTCAGCAGGATTTGGGCGTCGTTTCTAGAGATTCGAGCTATTGTTGGCTTTGCATCGCCTTATAACGCATTACATTAGACAATAATTTATTTGCTGACTTATTGCTGATACTACTGACAAAGCGCTTCATTGCTTCTGGTGCATAGTTCTTTGTTACAAAAAAATCGTAGAGACTTTCAAGATGAGGGGCACACTCTTTCATTGCATGGTCAGCGATAACTCTGGTGTCAGCTTGAAGTTGAAGCTGGCTGATGGCGAATTCATTCAGACATTCGTTATATTCGGCTGACGATTCCCTGACCTTTTGATATTCTTCCTGAGTCATCTGCCCGGATGTTTTATATTCTGCATAGGCATTAATACTAAAAAGAATAATCAAGGGCGCCAGGCAGAGAGCGATTTTAGAATGCATCATATTTCCTCATCAGATAATTTATTTTCATAATAAGAACAACAATAACATGAAAGATTCAATTTTCCATAAGCCCGATATATCAACACCGGCCTATGTCTATGATCAAAGCCGCATCACTGAGGTACTGGATAGGCTCGTAACCTTAAAAGACAAGACTCGGTGCCTGCCTTTGTATTCAATCAAGTCTGTGAATATGGTTGGTTTACTGAATGTGATTAAACCTTATATTACCGGCTTTTCATGTAGCTCCCTGTTCGAAGTCCAGTTAGCAAAAGAAATTCTGGATGAGAATCAAACTATGCATATTACGACACCGGGTTATCGAGACGATGAATGGGAAGATATTATTGAGTTAAGTGATTTTGTGACGTTGAATTCAGTAACGCAGTGGCGACGTTTTGCAAAACAAATCAATGCTAACGCAAGTTGTGGCATACGCATCAATCCGGAATTATCCTTCGTCAAGGATGAACGTTACGATCCTTGTCGAACAGATTCGAAACTGGGGATGACCTTTGATCAAATCGTTAGCGCAAATGCCAAACAAGAATTGGACTGGCAATATATTAAAGGTATCCATATACACAATAATTGCGAATCAATAGATTTCGAAGAATTACAAAAGAGTGTGATGCGTGTGATGCAAGGTTTGTCAGAATATAAACCACAATTGAACTGGATCAATCTTGGTGGTGGTTATTTATTTAAAGACGAAACAGATTTAACACCGTTGGAAGATACGATTAAATGGCTTCAGGATGAATTCAATGTAGATGTTTTTATTGAACCTGGCAAAGCTATAACGGGTAATGCGGGTTATTTAGTCTCTACAGTGATTGATCTGATTGAGAGCAAAACTAAAAAAATAGTGGTGCTCGATGCTTCTATAAACCATTTGCCCGAAGTCTTTGAATATCAATACAAGCCGAATATTCTTCAGGCAGCCAGCAATGGCAAGCATGAATACCGCCTGGTAGGATGCAGTTGCTTGAGTGGTGATCTATTTGGCGATTATTATTTTGATGAAATAATCGAATCCGGTAGCCGCATCGTTTTTGAAAACATTGGTGCTTATATGCAAGTTAAAGCAAATATGTTTAATGGGATTAATCTACCAAGCACCTATTTATTAGATCACAAGAATAATCTTGAGTTGATAAAACAATATGACTACGAATCCTTTCGTAGTCGGTTATAAGTCATTCAGGAATTCTCTATTAAACTCCTTAACATCCATGCATTTTTCTCATGTACCTGCATACGCTGGGTTAATAAATCTGCAGAGGGTTCATCATTCGCCGCATCGACTAATGGAAAGATAGACCGAGCAGTTCTCGCTACAGTTTCCTGTCCGATAATGAGTTGCTTGATCATTTCTTCAGCATCTGGTGTTCCTGTTTCTTCTGTAATGGAAGTCAATTCTGCGAATTGTTTGTATGAACCCGGTGCATTAACTCCCAGAGCACGAATGCGTTCTGCTATTTGATCCACTGCTAATGCGAGCTCAGTGTAATGTGTTTCAAACAACAGATGTAATGTTGAGAACATTGGCCCGGTAACATTCCAGTGAAAATTATGCGTCTTCAAATAGAGCGTATAACTATCGGCGAGTAAACGGGATAAACCTTCGGCAATTTTTTCCCGTTGGTCTTTATCGATCCCAATATTAATGTCCATAAATTACCTCTTTGCTTGTCATTAAACATGAAATAAAAATATAGCAATTATAGGATATGTTTTAAAACTAATTGTTTTTATTAAGTTCATAGAGAATAACTATCATGGTGTATGCTGGCAGAATGATCGTAAAGTATTGTCGAGTTACGGTAATATGTTTGCCGAAGGATATGTCTGTACCAACGCTATAATTTCAGGACTTGTTTATTTTTTATGTTGTCAGTTGTTAAAGTACTTTTTTTGGCTTTTTTTGATATCTGTCGTCTTATAAAGCGACCTCAGGATATACCTGCATCAAAGAATTTATTGACACTGTGTTTGGTGTTGTATGGATTTTTGTCGATTCAGTTAGCAGCGTTATCGCAGCCTTTGGATAAAGCTGTTCTGGCAGGATTACTGGAAGTTGCCATGATCATGCTGTTTTCCTTCGCATTACTACAAATCAGTGGAAAATCTGTCCGCTGGGTGCAAACGGTTACGGCATTGTCGGGAACCGGGATTATAATCAGCGTCATTGCATTACCGTTGTACCTGTTTATAGGAATAGGCACTGATAACACAGTGAGTTCGAGCGGGTTTCAAGTCTTTGGTTTGTTGTTTCTTGCCATATTGGCGTGTTGGAATATCGCGATTATGGGTCATATCTTGCGTCATGCGCTCGACATTAATATGTTCCTGGCAATTGTCCTGTCCATTACCTATATCTGGATCATATTCAGTTTTACCGCGGCAATAATGCCAATGGAAGTTAATTAATGCATATTCATATCTTAGGTATTTGTGGCACTTTTATGGGCGGGCTTGCCCAGATTGCAAGGTCATTGGGACATCAAGTGACCGGTTCAGATCAAAATGTTTATCCGCCGATGAGCGATCAACTTGCTAGTATGGCGATTGTGATTATGAATGGTTATGAGGCCGAGCACCTGGAGCCAAGTCCCGATTTGGTCATTGTGGGTAATACCATCTCGCGTGGGAATCCTGCGCTTGAGAAGGTGTTAAACAGTGATATTCCTTATAGTTCAGGACCGGAGTGGTTATATCGAGAGGTGTTGCAATATAAACACGTGCTTGCCGTCTCAGGTACCCACGGCAAGACAACAACAACGACAATATTAAGCTGGATCCTGGAATTTGCCGGTCTCAGGCCTGGTTTTTTGATTGGAGGAGTAGCAGAAAACTTTGGTTTATCAGCACGTTATACTGATTCTGACTATTTTGTCATCGAGGCAGATGAATACGATACGGCATTTAGCGATAAACGCTCTAAATTTATTCATTATCACCCTAAAACGCTAATAATTAACAATCTTGAGTTTGATCATGCTGATATCTTTCATGATCTTGCCGCTATAAGACGCGAATTTCATCATTTATTGAAAATAATCCCGGAGCAGGGCAAGATAATTTATCCAGGGAATGATGAACAGGTAAATAAAGTGATAGAAATGGGTTGTTGGACAGAATTAGTTTCCTTTTCAGGTCCAGAATCGGAGTGGTCACTTACTAACCCAGATCATGATTATCGTCATTTTTCAGTTCAGAAAAAAAATGAAACCGAGGGTAAAGTCGCCTGGTCTTTAATAGGCGAACACAATGCCTACAATGCCCTGACGGCAATTATTGCCGCGTATGACGTTGGAGTTGCGATAGAAACTGCCTGTGATGCCTTATCCGTGTTTAAATCGGTTAAACGTCGTTTGGAATGTATCTATGATGCAAACGGCGTTCGAATTTATGATGATTTTGCTCACCACCCAACAGCTATAATAAAAACACTCAATGCGCTGCGGCAGCATGCAGGAGAAGACGCACGTCTAATAGCCATTATGGAGCCACGCTCAAATACCATGAAAATGGGTGTGCATGCCGAAACATTAGCCGGTGCTTTTGTTGAGGCGGATCAGGTTTTGCTGTTTCAGGGGGATAATGTGGGTTGGGATATTGCCAAGCATATGGATAAGCTCGGCGATCGTTGCCGAGTCTTCAAAGATATCGAAGAAATTGTTACTTTAATAGCACAACAGCGCCAACCAGGCGACCATATTGTCATAATGAGTAATGGTGGTTTCGGTGGGCTTCACAAAAAATTGATCGACGTCCTGAGTTAATTATGAAAATACCGCTTTTCCCATTAAATACAGTGATATTTCCAGAAGGAGAATTACAACTTCGTTTATTTGAGCCGCGTTATCTTGATATGGTCAGTGAATGTTTGCGTGAAGAGAATGGATTTGGCATTTGTCTAATCCGAGAGGGTGAAGAAGCGGGTCAAGTAACCGATTTTTTTGCTATGGGAACCTATGTCAAAATTATCGACTGGGATCAAATGGATGATGGTTTACTGGGGATTACTGTTAAGGGTGAGCAGCGATTCCGGGTAGAGCGAACCGAGATTCAAGCAGATAAACTCTGTCTCGGGGAAGTGACGCTATTGGATGAAGATGATGAACTGTTGCCGGTTTCTTATCAGGGTTTTTCTGACCTGCTGAAAGAGATAGCCAATCGTTATGAATTGCCATTTATGGATGAGCCTGAACGATTTGAAGAGGCGAGTTGGGTCAGTGATCGTTTGGCTGAATTACTACCGTTTGAGATAACGGCAAAACAATCTTTGCTGGAAATGGATAATGCCTTGAATCGGTTTGATTACATGCAGGCCTTGCTGGAAAAGATAGATTCAGGTCAGCAATCGAATAACAGCTAAGGATGTTATTCAATGAAGCAGGTTGAAACGGGTTCTTCGATGACGGGGTTTTTTAATAACCCTATATTCTCAATTTCTACAGTAACGCTGTCTCCCGGTTTCATATAACCGCGTGGTTTCATCTTTACACCAACGCCACTGCTGGTTCCGGTAGCTATAATATCGCCTGGTTCAAGCGTCATCACTTGTGTCAGGTATTCGACCAGGTAATAACAATCAAAGATCAGGTTTGTTGTGCTGAAATTCTGGCGTAGCTCTTCATTAACCCAGGTCTTTATATTCAGCTTATGTGGATCGTCAATTTCACCCGGCGTGACTATCCAGGGTCCGACTGGCCCATGCGTATCAAATGATTTTCCCAGCGTCCATGTATGTGAACGCATTTGCCAATCGCGCACACTCACATCATTGACAATGGTATAACCTGCAATTACCGAAGCGGCCTGATCGCGTTTGACATGACGGCAACGTTTTCCAATGACAATTCCCAATTCACCTTCATAATCAAGTTTTTCAGAGATCTTTGGTCTATGAATGGCATCACCGGGACCAATGACACAACTATTCTGTTTATTAAAAAAGGTCGGGTATTCCGGCTTATCTAACCCGGTTTCTTCAATATGATCAGCATAATTCAGGCTCACGCCAAAAAACTTATTCGGTTTTAAAATTGGCGCAAGCAATTGCACGTCGTTGATCGGCAATAAATCAGGTGACTTATCTATCTTATCCTGTAATTGGTCTATCGCTGTTAGACCCGATTCTAAAAAGTGCTTCATACTTCTGTATGTTTCAGGCGCAGGGCAAATGCTATTATCAATAACAGCACCGACTGATATCTTGTTATTAAATTTATATGAGACGAGTTTCATTAATTATTTTTTGCAAAAAAGTGAAATACTATTATTGCAGAAAAATAATATAAGGTTCAGCTAAATTCAGGCTGTTTTGTGTTTGACTCGAG
>JBFIJV010000004.1:0-34606 GCA_041600575.1 Gammaproteobacteria bacterium
CCAGTCACATAAGTAGTTTGATTCGGTATTGGAACAGATTGGCCCGTACTGATAAAAGCGGGGTTCCCTTCGAGTGCTTGCACGCGAAATACGTTTCTGTCATCCAGTTGTGATTGCGATTGGAATTGACGGTAACGAATCACATTACCTTCGCTGTCTTGTCCCTGAATGATTATACCGCCACGGCCTGAGTCGGGCGATTCAAGCCTGACATTATCAGAGTTATAGCGTCCGGATAAGCCACTTTCTTTAATATTGAGATTGTCATCGAGGTTTTGCTTGACACTGATTAGTAATCGACGTGGAGCATTATCAATCTGTGCCAGAACTTCTTTTATTTGTCTGAGATTGGTGGGCGTGGTTTTAATGATTAACTTATTATTTATTCCAGTGACGGTGCCACCATCAACGACCAGTGGTTTTAGTATCGGTATAACATCTTCTACGGGTCTGTTATTCATGGGGATCGTTTCAATTTTCATTGCTTCAGCCATACTAGCCGGGCTTGCAATAATAAGCGTAGTCAGAACAAGTAGAATGAGTTTTTTCAAATGTGCATTCTTCTAAAATTTGGATCGGATTTAGCGGTCTCCCACATACTATTAAATACATCCAGCATATACTTGGACTCACGGCGGCTGTTGAAGTTTAACCTGCCTTTGTAACGTTCGGTGCTTTCACGAAACAGGTAACCCACTTCATCAGCAATCAAGACCGCTTCGTTGAATGATTTATATTGTGAGGCAGGTTTGCGTATTTCGATATAGCTACTTATTTTGCCAGCTAAATCGACAAGTTTATGGCCTCTTCGAACAATTAATTCCGGTTCAAAAGCCAGAATTCGGATCTCAACATTCCGCCCTCTAAGAGCCAATTGTCTGACGGCTTCGACAAAGTCCGGTTGGTCATAAACAAACGGATCCAGTTCATGGGAGATGATGGCGAGTTTCTGTTTGCATTGTTTAACCAGGGCCAGGGCTGCGTCAGCATTATCCTGTCGAGTTTCAACCTTTACGACTTCATCAGTTGAATCTCCCAGTATGTAATCATCCAGATTTTTCATGTCTGCTCGTTTCTCTCTACAGTTCTATTATTTCCTAGAGACCAGTCCCGCTTGAAGTTCAGCATTACCGATATAGTTTTGCGGGGTAAGTTGTTGCAGTTGCGACTTAACATTATCGGGAAGCTCAAGTTGCCCTATGAATTTATGTAATGTTTCCTGATTAATGTTCTGACCACGGGTTAACTCTTTCAATTGTTCGTAAGCATTATCAATTCCATAGCGGCGCATAACGGTTTGTATTGGTTCCGCCAGGACTTCCCATGATTGTTCCAGATCATCGTTTATCGCCGTTGGGTTTACATCCAGCTTTGTTAATCCTTTTGCACAAGAATCAAATGCAATTAATGTATGCGCGATACCTACCCCCATATTTCTTAATACGGTTGAGTCTGTCAAATCACGTTGCCAACGTGAGATCGGTAGTTTCTGAGCAAGATGTTCGAAGATACCATTAGCCAAACCGAGGTTACCCTCGGCATTTTCAAAGTCGATGGGATTGACCTTGTGTGGCATGGTGGACGAACCAATCTCACCTTCCTTCAGCTTCAATTTGAAATAGCCCAGGGAAATATAACTCCAGATATCACGACTGAGATCAATCAGGATAGTATTGATACGTGATAAGACATGGAAATATTCGGCCATGTAATCGTGTGATTCGATCTGGGTCGTATGTGGGTTCCAGTCCAGACCCAGACCTTCAACAAATTCTTTTGAAAGTGCCATCCAGTCAAGTTCAGGATAAGCAGACAAATGCGCATTAAAATTACCAACGGCGCCATTCATCTTGCCGAGGATTTCTACTTGTTGCAGTTGTGATTGTTGCCGTAATAAGCGATGCACATAAATGGCAAATTCCTTACCCAACGTTGTCGGTGATGCCGTTTGCCCGTGTGTTCTGCATAACATCGGTAATGCGGCATGTTCACTTGCAAGTACTTGCAGGTGTGTTATCAATTCTTGCAGTCCTGGGCCTATTACCGTTGCGCGCGCTTCTTTTAACATTAAGGCATGACTTAAATTGTTAATGTCTTCAGAGGTACAGGCAAAATGGATAAACTGACTTGCCTGTTGTAGCGACGCATTATCTTTTATCTTATCGCGAATGAAGTATTCAACCGCCTTTACGTCATGGTTTGTGGTTTTTTCAATGTCCTTGATAGCTGCCGCATCGTCCACTGAAAAATCGTTTTTAATTTTATCGAGTGCAGCAAGTGCCTCAGCCGAGAAACTGTCTACTTCAATTATCTCAGGGTGATTTGCCAACGCTTTCAGCCATTCTATTTCGACCTGTACGCGAAACCGAAACAAGCCGTATTCACTGAATATGGGTCTTAATGCATCAGTCTTGTTTTGATAACGACCATCAATCGGTGAAATGGCAGTCAATGCTGATAATTCCATAGTGTCTCAAATAATATTATTTTTAATGAGTACTGATTATACATAGTTTAATAAGCAGAAAATCACCGAGAAATAAATTATGGCGATGGATTTGGAATTTTTTCATGGATTGATTCTATCGCCCGGATAATCTTTTTCGGAAGTTTGATAGCAATGCTATCAATATTGCTCTTTAGTTGTTGCATCGATGTGGCACCAATAATATTACTGGTCAGAAATGGGCGACTATTCACATAGGCGAGGGCCATTTGTGCCGGATCCAGATCGTTTTCCATCGCCAGTTTGACGTAGGCCTCGGTAGCACTAATCGCTTCCGGGCTCGAATACCGGGTAAAACGGTCAAACAGCACCAGGCGTGTGTTTGCCGGTTTTGCACCATTTAAAAATTTACCGCTCAAGACACCAAATGCGAGCGGGGAATAGGCGAGTAGGCCGGTTTGTTCACGATGTGCAAATTCAGCCAGCCCAATCTCAAAGGTGCGATTCAATAAGTTATACGGGTTTTGCACACTGACGATTCTCGGTACGCCTTGTTCATTGGCGATACGCAGGTATTCGGCACAACCCCATGGCGTCTCGTTGGAAATGCCCACCATCCGAATCTTGCCCTCTTTGACCAGGCCATCCATGACGTCCAGTGTTTCGGCGATAGGTGTCCCGTCTTTTGCCGGGGCGTGGTAATAACCTAACGCACCGAAATAATTGGTATCACGATCCGGCCAATGCGTTTGATAAAGGTCGATGTAATCTGTTTGTAGTCGCTTTAGCGATGCGTTCAATGCCTCGTGGATATTTTTTTTATCCAGTTTAGCCTGACCGTTTCGCAGATAAGGTACGAATAAATCTTGACCACAGACTTTACTGGCAATGATTAATTTGTCGCGATCCGGTCTTTTCGCCAGCCAGGTACCGATATAGGTTTCAGTCAGTCCTTGCGTCTCTGCCCTGGGTGGTACCGGATACATCTCTGCTGTATCAATAAAATTAATCCCGGCATCCACAGCATAATCCAGTTGTTGGTGTGCTTCGGCTTCGGTGTTTTGTTCGCCCCAGGTCATGGTGCCGAGACAGATGCGACTCACATTGATATCGGTTCTGCCCAGTTTTGTGTATTCCATAATGTGTTCTCTATTAAAGTGTCTAGATACCTTTCAGCGTTAATATGTAATAATTTGTTTTCGATATGCAAACATTAACCATAACAAAACCCGACGATTTCCATCTTCATCTGCGAGATGGTGTTGTATTGGCCAATATAGTAAATCATACCGCTGCACAATTCGCGCGCGCGATAGTAATGCCTAATCTTAAACCACCGGTAGTTAATACAGAAATGGCTCTGGCTTATCGAGATCGTATTTTACAGTGCGTGGATAAAAAATATAATTTCGAACCCCTGATGACTTTATACCTGACTGATAATACATCAGCAGAAGTGATAAAGGTGGCTGCTGAGTCTAAAATGATCAAGGCTTTAAAATATTATCCTGCTGGTGCGACAACCAATTCTGATCAAGGTGTTACTGAAATCAAAAAGACAACTGCTGCGCTTGAAGCAATGATGGAACAGGGATTGCCACTGCTGGTGCATGGCGAAGTTACTGATAATGATGTTGATGTGTTTGATCGAGAAGCGGTGTTCATTGATCGCATGTTAGCACCGTTGGTGCAGGACTTTCCTGAGTTAAAAATCGTGTTTGAACATATCACGACACGTGTTGCAGTCGATTTTGTACTGCAGTCGAACAGCAATATTGCCGCAACGATTACACCACAACATATTTTATTGAACCGTAATGATCTATTTAAAGGTGGCCTGCAACCGCATCATTACTGTTTGCCTGTATTAAAGGCAGAAGATGATCGTTTGGCAGTACTGGATGCGGCAATAAGCGGTAATTCGAAATTCTTTCTCGGTACGGATAGTGCGCCGCATGCACGCAACACAAAAGAAACCAGTTGTGGTTGCGCCGGCATCTATTCAGCTTATGCGGCAATTGAAATGTATGTGGAAGCATTTGAAAGTGCAGGCCAGCTCGACAAGCTTGAAGCATTTAGTAGTCACTATGGTGCAGATTATTATGGCTTGCCGCGTAATGAAGAACAGATAACATTAATCAAAAATAATCTAACAATACCAGCGACATTACCTCTGGGTGATAATGAACTGGTTCCCTTTCGTGCAGGTGGAACGTGTTCATGGCAACTGAAGAATTAAACGAAACAAAGTCGAAAAAAACATCGCTAGTCGCAAAACGTTTTCGCGGTTTTTTGCCGGTTATCGTTGATGTGGAGACGGCCGGTTTTAATGCTGTTACAGATGCATTATTGGAAATCGCTGCTGTAACAGTGACAGTGGATGATAATCAACAATGGTGCATTGATGAGGTTGTGTCCAAACATGTTAATCCTTTCGAAGGTGCAAATCTGGATCAGGCCTCGCTGGATTTTATCGGCGTTGATCCAAACCATCCTTTTCGTAAACAGATTGCGGTTAGTGAAAATGAAGCATTACTTGAAATATTCAAAGCGATCAGAAAAAAAATAAAAGAACATCGATGTAGTCGTGCAATTCTCGTCGGTCATAACGCATCATTTGATCTGGGGTTTTTAAATGCTGCCGTTGAACGCACACAGATAAAACGCAATCCATTCCATCCTTTCAGTACCTTCGATACCGCAACAATGGCGGGTCTTGCCTATGGACAGACAGTGTTATCACGTGCCGCAGCGGAAGCAGGACTTGGTTGGGATAGTAAGGAAGCACACTCTGCTCGTTACGATGCAGAACAAACCGCGTTATTGTTTTGTGAAATTGTTAATCGATGGAATGAGTATTCAGGTATGTTTCACATTAAAGAATAAACTAATTTTCTTTTATTTTTTCTTGCCAGGTCTTTGCTTTATTCATCACTCTGGCATATTCCAACGTGGTTAATTTCCTATCTTTTAATAACTGCTTGCCGGCAATCCAGACATCACTGACCTGTTCCCGATTAGCCGCATAAACTATTTGTGAAACCGGATCGTACATCGGTACGGTTTCGAGTTGGTCCAGATTGATAGCAACGATGTCAGCTTGTTTGCCTTTCTTTAAAGAACCGATCGTTTCATTCAGACCAAGTGCCCTGGCGCCATTCAGTGTCGCCATCTTTAATGTCGTATGTGCATCAAGGCAGGTTGTATCATTGGCAACACCTTTAGCAAGTAAGGCAGCAGTGCGCATTTCACCAATCATATCCAGATCATTATTGCTGGCTGTACCATCAGTGCCTATGCAAACATTAACACCGGCTTTCACGAGTTCTCCGACCGGGCAGAAGCCACTGGCAAGTTTCAAATTTGATTCCGGGCAATGTGCAACACTGACGCCCAGTTTTGCGAGTTCATCTATTTCAGTTTGTTCCAGTTGTGTCATGTGAACAGCCAGCATACGAGAACTGATTAGGCCAAGTTGTGCTAAACGTTGTATGGGTCGTTTGCCATGTTGTTCAACACTCTGTGACACTTCAAATACAGTTTCATGAATATGCATATGAATTGGTATGTCGAGTTCTTCTGCAAGTACATTGATGCGTTGTAATGGTTCATCTGAAACCGTGTAAGGGGCATGCGGTGCAAAGGCGGTATTGACCAATGGATTATGCCGATAGGTATCGTGTACCTGTTCGCCTTTAAGTATGTATTCATCTGCACCATCTGCCCAGGCAGTGGGGACGTCGATCAGGATCAAACCGACAACAACACGCATACCCACATTCGCACATACTTTTGCTGTTTGATCAGGAAAGAAGTACATATCATTAAAACAGGTTGTGCCGCCTCTGATCATTTCAGCTACTGCAAGTTCGGTTCCGTCCTTGACGAACTCGGAACTAACCCATTTTTGTTCAGCTGGCCAGATATGATTATTGAGCCAGTCCATTAAAGGTAAATCATCTGCCAAACCGCGCAACAAGCTCATCGCTGCATGGGTGTGCGCATTAATCAATCCCGGAATGAGCACATGTTGTTCCATGTTGTGTTCTGTTGTAGGGCTAAATTTTTTACGTGCGGCATCAGACGGGAGTATCGCTTCTATTTTGTCATCTTTAATAGCGATAGAATAATTTTCATAGACGGTATTTTCCGGTTCAACCGGTATAATCCATTTAGCATGAATCAGGGTATCTATTTTCATCTTGAAAACGGCATCCTTATTTTTAATTTACACTATGATAATTCATTGACAGGATAAAACGAATTGAACAGTAATAAATCAGATTATCCAGACGAAACATTCTCTGCGGTAAAATGGGATGCCGGGAAGTTGACTTTATTGGATCAAAGAAGGTTACCCGGTGAAATAACTTACCTTGATTATGATTCAACTCCAGCAGTGGCTATTGCTATCAAGGATATGGTTGTTCGAGGCGCTCCTGCGATTGGCATAGCAGCTGCCTATGCAGTAGTTTTGGCAGCGCGATCGGCCTGGCATAATGCAGCTGATTCCTGGCGTGAAAGTATCGAAACTGACCTGTCTACGCTGGCCGCGGCAAGACCCACTGCAGTAAATCTGCATTGGGCTATTACAGAAATGCGTAAAATCTTCGATGGCATTGAAGGCGCACCAGAAGCAACCTTACTGGAACGGGCAAAGCAAATTCATGCTGAAGATATTGCCGCAAATCATGAGATGGGGCGATTAGGTGCTGAATTGATTCTGCCTGATAGCCAGGTGATCACACATTGTAATGCGGGTGCTCTGGCAACTGGCGGTTATGGTACCGCCCTGGGTGTCATCAGATCAGCGTTTAAAAACGGAACCATTAACAAGGTGTTTGCCTCTGAAACACGACCCTGGTTTCAGGGTGCGCGATTGACCAGTTGGGAATTACAGCAGGATCATATTCCGGTGAACCTGGTCATTGATTCAGCTATCGCGAGCCTGATGGAAAATAATAAAATAGCCTGGCTTATTGTCGGTTCAGATCGTATTGCAGCGAATGGTGATGTTGCCAATAAGATTGGCACCTATTCACATGCCGTATCAGCTAATTATCATGGTGTTAAAGTGATGGTAGTTGCGCCTTCATCCACGATTGATATGCAGATTGCCTCCGGCGCAAATATTCCAATTGAATACCGTAGCGCTGATGAAGTGACCGATTTCAACAAGCAGCGTATTGCCCCAAATAACATAGATGCGATTAATCCAGCCTTCGATATTACCCCGGCAAAATTAATCCATGCCATTGTCACGGAAAAGGGAATTCTACATGCTCCCGACACTAAAAAAATGCTTGCAATGTTCGGATAAATCAACCCTGAAAATAAGTGTCAAAATGTAAAATTTAAGTAGGGTAAATGGCTGAATTATGTTAGAATTTCGCCTTGAAAAATTACAAGAAATTAAGGCTTTTTTTGCTCCCTTTTCCATCAATAATTTATGTCCGATTCTGATTTCGCTCGTGCAATTTCGCACGTAAATATAGAAGACGAGATGCGGCAGTCCTACATGGACTATGCCATGAGTGTTATCGTCGGCCGTGCCTTGCCTGATGTCCGTGATGGACTCAAGCCAGTTCATCGTCGTGTGTTGTTTGCGATGAAAGTAATGGGCAATGATTACAATAAACCTTATAAGAAATCAGCCCGCGTCGTCGGTGATGTGATTGGTAAGTATCATCCGCATGGTGATACTGCAGTTTACGACACCATGGTCCGTATGGCGCAGCCCTTCTCTTTACGCTATTTGCTCGTCGACGGCCAGGGTAACTTCGGCTCGGTAGACGGTGATTCTCCTGCAGCAATGCGTTACACAGAAGTTCGCATGACGCGAATTGCGCATGAAATCCTGGAAGATCTTGATAAAGAAACGGTTGATTTTGCGCCTAACTATGATGGTTCCGAGCATGAACCTGTCGTTATGCCTACTCGTATTCCTAACCTGCTCGTCAATGGTTCCAGTGGTATTGCGGTGGGAATGGCAACCAATATTCCACCACATAATCTGACGGAAGTCGTGTCGGCTTGTTTAGCCTTGATTGAAAACCCGGAATTATCCATTCCAGAATTAATGCAATACATTCCAGGGCCTGATTTTCCGACTGCAGCCATTATTAATGGATCATCCGGGATTAAAGAAGCCTATGAAACGGGTCGTGGTCGTATCTATGTTCGTGCTCGAACTGAAATAGAGGAGCATGAATCCGGCAGCAAAATCATTATTCATGAGCTTCCTTATCAGGTTAATAAAGCGCGTCTGGTTGAAAAGATAGCGGAACTGGTAAAAGACAAAAAAATAACCGGCATAAAAGAACTGCGTGATGAGTCTGATAAAGATGGTATGCGTGTTGTTATCGAGATTCGTCGCGGAGAAGTCGCGGAAGTGATTTTAAACAACCTGTATAAGTTTACTCAGATGCAAACTGTGTTTGGCATCAATATTGTGGCCCTGGCCGATAACCGACCGCGGTTGATGAATCTGAAAGATTTACTTGAAGCCTTTATCAGTCATCGTCGCGAAGTGGTTACCCGTCGGACTATTTTTGATTTACGGAAGGCGCGTGTTCGTGCACACCTGTTAGAAGGTCTTGCAGTTGCATTGGCCAATATCGATCCGGTTATCGCACTCATTAAACAGTCTCCCAGTCCGGCTGATGCAAAGACCAGTTTATTGGCAGAAACATGGGAGTCTGGTGCAGTTGTAGAAATGTTAAGTCGTGCTGGCGCCGAGGCATCACGCCCCGATTATTTACCAAAAGAATATGGTTTGAGCGACGCAGGCTACCGCTTATCGCCAGAGCAGGCACAGGCCATACTTGAATTGCGCTTGCAAAAGCTGACCGGCCTGGAAAAAGACAAGATACTGAAAGAATACGGTGATTTACTTGACGCGATCGCGGACTTGTTAGACATACTGTCGCGACCGGAACGTTTAATGGAAGTTATTCGTGATGAATTAAAAGATATTCTGGAACGCTATGGTGATGAGCGTAAAACCGAGATCGTTCATACCCAGGAAGACCTGAGTATGGAAGACTTGATTACAGAAGAAGATGTCGTTGTAACCTTGTCGCATGCGGGATATGCCAAGTCGCAACCGATGGATACCTATCGTTCACAAAAGCGGGGTGGTCGTGGTAAGTCCGCTACCTCGGTAAAAGATGAAGATTTTATTGATAAATTATTTATTGCCAGTACTCATGACACAATCTTGTGTTTTTCCAATCGCGGAAAAGTGTATTGGCTGAAGGTTTATGATTTACCTCAGGCTAGTCGCACAGCGCGCGGTAAACCAATCATTAATCTGTTGCCTCTGGAAGATGGCGAGCAGATTAACGCTATATTGCCAATTCGCGAATATGCGGAAGATAAATTTATTTTTATGGCAACGGCAGATGGCACAGTCAAGAAAACATCGCTAAAAGAATTTTCAAGACCTCGTCCAAGTGGCAAACGTGCCATTGAGTTAGCTGAAGGTAATAAACTTATTGGTGTTGAAATTACCGATGGCAAGCACGACATTATGTTATTCAGTAATACCGGCAAGGTGGTTCGTTTTCCAGAATCACATGTCAGAGAGACAGGGCGAACGGCTAAAGGTGTACGTGGTATTCGTTTGCAAAAAGATCAACATGTTATTTCTTTAATTATTGTTGAAAATAAGGATGTGACTATCCTGA
Organism: Gammaproteobacteria bacterium; assembly: GCA_041600575.1. Classification (GTDB taxonomy): domain Bacteria; phylum Pseudomonadota; class Gammaproteobacteria; order Eutrophobiales; family Eutrophobiaceae; genus UBA7359. The sequence continues at coordinate 10,135 of JBFIJV010000004.1, forward strand.
CTGCGACAGAAAATGGCTATGGTAAACGCACTGCAGTTGAAGATTATCCGCAAAAATCACGCGGCGGTGTTGGTGTTATTTCTATTCAGGTCTCCGAGCGCAATGGCGCGGTTGTGGGTGCTGTATCCGTTGAAAATGATGATGAGATTATGTTGATCAGCGATCAAGGTACCTTGATTAGAACACCGGTAAAAGATATCTCCATTTTTGGTCGTAATACGCAAGGTGTGAGGTTGGTAAATCTGAATGAATCAGAACATTTAGCGGGTCTCGAATGCATTGTTGAGTATGCAGAAGACGAACAAGAACAAGAAGATTGATATCCGCCAGGATTGACGCACCTCTATTTCCGGGTCTTTATAACAAACAAGATCCTTTGTCATTGCAACAAGATTTCCAAATTCCGGATAGTGTTCATCGATAGACAGGTGTTTACAATGGTTTTATCAGCGATTAAATATAGTAATTGCCCGGTTTTACAGGGGAATTTGACTAATTATATTAGTGACACCTTAACAAGCGTCGGTCTCTACCGTATGCTGTCAGACTTTGAAAAATAACTAACTACCCGCTTGGTACTCAACCATGGCCGATGAAAAAAAATTAACGCAATTGCGAATTGATATAGATGCATTAGATAAACAACTAATTGATCTAATCAGTGATCGGGCACGTCTGGCACAAGCCGTTGCAGAGGTGAAAAATTCATCAACGGAACCGGCAAATTTTTATCGTCCGGAACGTGAAGCACAAATATTAAGAAAAGTTATTGAACAAAACAAGGGACCCTTATCTGAAGAAGAGATGGCACGCCTGTTTCGGGAAATAATGTCCGCCTGTCTGGCATTGGAGCAGCAGCTGGATATAGCTTATTTAGGCCCGGAAGGTACCTTTACTCAATCTGCCGCATTGAAGCATTTTGGTCATTCAGTTAACACAACCGCCTTTGGTACTATTGATCAGGTGTTTCGTGAGGTTGAATCGGGGGCCTCTCATTATGGTGTCGTGCCGGTGGAAAATTCTATTGAGGGCGTAGTCAATCACACGCTTGATATGTTGCATCACTCAAGCTTGAGTATCTGTGGTGAGGTGGAACTACGAATCCATCATCATTTATTAAGCAAAGATAACTCGTTTGATGAATTAACAACGGTCTATTCACATCAACAATCGTTGGCACAATGCCGTGCATGGCTGGATACGCATTTGAACAAGGCGGAACGAATTGCGGTTAGTAGTAATGCTGAAGCTGCCCGCATTGCCAGTAATGAAGAACATGTTGCAGCTATCGCAAGTAGTGCCGCAGGCGAATTATATAAGTTAAATAATCTTGCCAATAATATTGAAGATGAACCGGATAATACCACTCGCTTTCTGGTGATTGGTAAAGAGCTGTGTCGTGCCTGTGGCAATGATAAAACCTCTTTGATTTTCTCAACGCCAAATAAACCCGGTGCGTTACATAAGATGTTGAGTTGCTTCGCCGACAATGGCGTGAGTATGACGCGGATAGAATCCAGACCTTCACGACGTGAGATGTGGGATTATGTTTTCTTCGTGGATATTGAAGGCCATGCTGATGATGAAGCAGTTAAAAAAGCATTAGCGGAACTGGACGATCACGCTGCGATGGTTAAGTTACTTGGCTCCTATCCAAAGGCCGTACTTTAGAGCTGTTTTATTAATCTTCGTTACGCACTGTCTTGAAACAGAATATCAAATGTTTAGGAATTAATTTTTATGTCCTGTGATCTATTAACGCTCGCAACACCTGGAGTCGCGGGTTTGCAACCGTATCAGCCAGGCAAGCCGATTGATGAATTACAGCGCGAGCTTGGCGTTGATGAGATTATAAAACTTGCTTCTAATGAAAATCCTCTCGGGCCTGGTCAACACGTATTAGACGTGATTGCCGCGACGACAGATTTATCTCGTTATCCGGATGGTAATGGTTTTAAACTAAAACAAGCACTGGCAGATAAACATAATATTGCGGCAGATTGTATTACATTGGGCAACGGCTCGAATGATATTCTGGAAATGGTTGCGCGTGCCTTTGTCACCAATCAACATCAGGTCATTTACTCACAACATTCCTTCGCAGTTTATCCTATCGTCACCCAGGCAGTTGGTGCAGAACATGTTGTGATTCCGGCTAAAGACTGGGGGCACGATTTAACAGCGATGTTGGCTGCAGTGACCGATAAAACGCGGTTAATGTTTATTGCTAATCCGAATAATCCGACCGGCACCTGGGTAAATAGTCTTGAACTAAAATCACTACTTGAGAATGTGCCCGAGCATGTCATTGTTTTGGTAGATGAAGCCTATTTCGAATATGCGCGTAGTGAAGCGAATTATCCTGACAGCAGTTTATGGTTAAATGAATTTAATAATTTGATTATTACCCGAACTTTTTCCAAGGCCTATGGTTTGGCTGGTCTACGTGTAGGTTATGGTTTGTCTCATCCGGACATTGCGAATTTATTAAACCGGGTACGTCAACCTTTCAATAATAACAGTTTGGCCCTGGCCGCTGCGGAAGTCGCTTTACAAGATAATGAATATATTGATCGTAGCGTTGCCAATAATCAATCCGGGATGACCATGCTGATAAAAGCATTTGATAATATGGGACTGGATTTTATTCCGTCTAAAGGCAATTTTATCTGTACAGATTTTGAGCAGCCGGCAGATCAAATTTATCATGCCTTACTCAAGGCCGGGGTGATTGTTCGGCCTGTAGCCAACTATGGTATGCCAAATCATTTACGCATCAGTATAGGACTGGAATCAGAAAACGCTCGTTTTATAAGTGAGCTTACTAAAATTATGGCAGCATAAATTATGTTAATCGATCATCTTACTATCATTGGTGTTGGACTTATTGGTGGTTCACTTGCACGTGCTTTACGTAAGGCCAAACTTGTTAATCGGGTTACTGGTTGTAATCGCAATGAAGACAGTTTGAAAAAAGCTATCGAATTAGATGTTATTGATGATTATTCATTAAATATAGATGAAGCAGTCGCTGGCGCTGATGTAGTTGTTATTGGGACCCCCTTATCGACAACAGAAAAATTGCTGCCTCAAATTGTGTCTTCACTAAAAGTCGATGCAGTATTAACGGATGTGGGCAGTGCCAAGGGCAGCGTTGTAGATGCCGCAAGGAAGGTGATGGGTGATAAGTTTCCTCGTTTTGTTCCGGGACACCCGATTGCCGGAACCGAGCAAAGTGGTGTTGAAGCTTCATTTGCCGAGTTGTTCATTGACCATCGCGTAATTCTAACGCCTTTGCCCGAAACAGATTCCAAAGCGCATCAAATAATTATTGATATGTGGCAGGCAGTTGGTGCCGATGTGATTAATCTTGATGTTAAACATCATGATGATGTCCTTGCTGCGACCAGCCATTTACCACACATGCTGGCTTATGCGCTGGTGGATTGTCTGGCAGGTATGCAAGAACGCGAAGAGATATTTAAATATGCAGCAGGTGGTTTCGCTGACTTTACCCGTATTGCTTCTAGCAGTCCGGAGATGTGGCATGACATCTGTTTTTCTAATAAAGAGGCTTTATTAAATTCATTAGAAAGCTTTTCCCGGCATATTGATCAGATCAAAAACGCCATTGAAAAATCGGATAGTCAACAATTGCTAACTATTTTTAAACGTGCCAAACAGGCCAGAGATAAATTTTCTGAATCAAGAAATCAGTCAACTATTTCTAACGAGTAGTCGTTAGTCTTTATCGGATAACAAATCAACATGAGTTCAAAAAGCGGTTCAAGGTTTCGAATCAAACCCGGTGGTGTTGTTAGTGGTCGAATTACTGTACCCGGAGATAAATCCATTTCGCATCGGACTATGATGTTAGGCGCAATTGCTGAAGGCGAAACAAAGATTCATGGTTTCTTACAAGGTGACGATACATTAGCGACTGCAAAGGCATTTCAACAGATGGGTGTTGAAATAGTCAACGATGGAAAACTGGTTCGCGTTAAAGGTGTCGGATTGCACGGACTGCATGCACATCATGGTCCGCTGGATCTGGGTAATTCAGGCACCTCAGTGCGTCTAATGACAGGCTTATTATCAGCCCAAACATTCAATTCAGAATTGATAGGTGATAAATCGTTAATGGCAAGACCGATGTTGCGAGTCATTAGCCCATTACGCAGTATGAATGCAGAAATTGATTGTACCGATAAAGGCACATTGCCAATAAAGATTACCGGTGGTCGTCAGTTACACGGTATTGAATATGAGATGCCGGTCGCCAGTGCGCAATTAAAATCTTGTTTATTGTTGGCGGGATTGTATGCCGAGGGCACAACAACCATTATCGAGAACGAACCTACCCGGGATCATACCGAACGTATGTTTAATACGTTTTCTCATCAACTGAGTAGGGAAGGGAATCGAATATCGTGTGACAAGGCCGATAAGCTTATAGGTACCGAAGTCATTATCCCGGCAGATTTTTCTTCAGCAGCATTTTTTATTGTAGCCGCGACCATAGTCCCTGGTTCCGATCTGATACTGGAGAATGTTGGCGTCAATCCGACTCGTGACGCCATGCTCAAGGTAATGCAGTTGATGGGTGCCGATATCACACTCGAAAATGAACGGCTGCAATCAGGAGAGCCGGTCGCTGATATACATGTAAAGGGTTGTGAATTAAGCGGTATTGCGATTCCCGAAGACTGTGTCTCTATTGCAATTGATGAGTTTCCGGCAATTTTGGTAGCGGCAGCTTGTGCCAAAGGGGAAACGCGCCTGACGGGTGCTGCTGAATTGCGGGTCAAAGAGAGTGATCGTATTCAATCGATGTTGGACGGTTTCATCGCAACCGGGATTGAGGTTGAGGAGACTGCCGATGGCATGATTATCCAGGGTGGTCGATTTAGCGGTGGAGAAATAAATAGTCACGGTGATCATCGTATTGCCATGGCCTTTGCTGTGGCCGGCATGATTTCTGCCGGGAATATGGTGATCAATGATTGTGATAATGTTTCGACCTCTTTTCCGGGTTTTGTCGATTTAGCAAGGCAAGCTGGTATGGATATTGACTATGTCTGATATTCCCATCATCACCGTTGATGGTCCCAGTGGTACTGGAAAAGGTACCGTCTGTAGCTATCTGGCCGAGTGGTTACATTGGCATTTTCTGGATAGTGGCGCCCTGTATCGCGTACTGGCGCTGGCGGCCGAAAAACGGCACATAAATAAGCACGACGAAGCAGCTCTGGAGCAGTTGGCGAAGAATTTAAATGTCGAATTCAAGGTTGCTGAAGCAGGTTCTTTGGTCAATGTGTTTCTGGATGGGGAGTGTGTGACCGATGAAATCCGTACCGAAACCTGTGGTAACGCAGCGTCTATAATTGCGCCGATAGCCAGTGTACGTAAGGCTTTGCTGGCCAGACAAAGGGCCTTTCATAAGGTCCCGGGCCTGGTTGCCGATGGCCGTGATATGGGAACCGTGGTTTTCCCTGATGCAACCTTGAAGATATATTTGACCGCGAGCGCCGAGGAGCGGGCTAAAAGACGGTATAAACAGTTGAAGGAAAAGGGTATTAGTGCTAATCTCCGCGGCCTTTCCGTTGATATTGCCGAGCGAGATGAACGTGATAGTACACGTTCCGTATCACCTCTAAAACCTGCGGAAGATGCGGTTGTGATAGATACAAGTAAACTTGATATCAATACAGTCGTGGCAAATATTTCAGAATTAGTGCGTAACAGGATTCCAGGTTTGCCAAAAACAGGCGGTTGATCACTCGCGATGAGTGCTTAACTAAACATTAACTTAACATATAGTCCTGCCGTTGTAATAGCAGGTTTCAGGAACCCCTTTCATGAGCGAGAGTTTTGCAGAATTATTTGAACAAAGCCAAATAGAAAATAAAATGCGCCCCGGCGCAATCATCAGTGCCATAGTCGTTGACGTCACCTCTGACAATATCATAGTCAATGCCGGCCTCAAATCCGAAGGTATCATCCCAATAGAACAATTTTATGACGAACATGGCGAACTTGAAGTCGCCGTTGGTGATGCTGTTGATGTTGCGCTTGATTCTATCGAAGATGGTTATGGTGTAACACGTCTTTCTCGTGAAAAAGCAAAACGTAAAATTGCCTGGACGGTACTTGAAAAAGCACATGAAGAGAATGCAACCATCATTGGTGTAATTACCGAACGTGTAAAAGGTGGTTTCACGGTTGATGTTGATAAAGTCCGCGCTTTCCTACCGGGTTCACTGGTTGATGTAAGACCTGTTCGTGACACCTCTTACCTGGAAGGTAAGCCACTTGAATTTAAAGTTATTAAAATCGATCAAAAACGAAACAACGTTGTCGTCTCACGTCGCGCAGTTGTTGAAAATGAAAGTAGTGCTGAACGTGATGCCTTACTTGAGTCCCTGAAAGAAGGTGCCTTGGTTAAGGGTGTTGTTAAAAATCTTACAGACTATGGTGCTTTCCTTGATCTGGGCGGCATTGATGGTTTACTGCATATCACTGATATGGCCTGGAAGCGTGTGAAAAATCCAAGTGAGATCGTGAATATTGGTGATGAAATTGAAGTTAAGGTATTGAAATATGATCGCGAAAAGAACCGCGTATCCCTTGGCTTGAAACAAATGGGTGAAGATCCATGGTTAGACTTAACCCGCCGTTATCCTGAAGGTGCACGTCTGCATGGTAAGGTCACTAATCTGGCTGACTATGGTTGCTTTGTAGAATTAGAAGAGGGTGTTGAAGGCTTAGTGCATGTTTCAGAAATGGACTGGACTAATAAGAACGTTCACCCATCAAAATTGGTCCATATCGGTCAGGAATGCGATGTGATTATCCTCGATATTGATCAGGAACGTCGTCGTATTTCCCTTGGTATGAAACAATGTCAGGCAAACCCTTGGGAACAATTTGCTGCAACTCATAATAAAGGTGATCGTGTTGTTGGTGTTATCAAGTCGATCACAGATTTTGGTATCTTCATCGGACTTGATGGTGGTATCGATGGTCTGGTGCATTTGTCAGACGTAACCTGGGCTGAAAATGCTGATGAATCTATCCGTAATTTTAGCAAGGGTGAAGAGGTCGAAACCGTTGTGCTGGCTGTTGATGCAGAAAGAGAGCGAATCTCACTCGGTGTTAAACAACTGGAACGAGATCCTTTCTCAAGTTTCGTAGCTGAAAATCCAAAAGGCACAATTGTTAAAGGTATTGCACAGGATGTAGATGTGAAATATGTGACGATTGCCCTTGGTGATGGTGTTGAAGGTACCTTAAAGGCGAGCGAAATTTCACTGGAAAAGCCTATTGATGATGCGCGTTCTGTTATTAAAGAAGGCGAGGAAATTGAAGTTAAGATCACCGCGATAGACCGTAAGAAACGGTCCATTAACTTGTCAATCAAGGCAAAAGAGTCTGACGATGAACAAGCGACCGTTAAGGATTATGCGCCGGAATCTGGTGGCGGAGCCACGTTGGGTGACCTTTTGAAGGAGCATCTAGACAATAATTAAGTGGTTTTGAAATATAATTAATCATATTTCAGGCTATTAAACTGGCATAAGGATGTGCCAGTTTAGATATTTAGAAGAGGTTAAAGTACGTAAAAAACACATTTATCTGCTGTTAAGCAGAAAAAATGCCTCGGATATGCTTTATTTAGTAAAGAATATGAAAATTTGCTGTTACAAATTGTTCATCTTCTGATAGGATTTAGGAATAATAACAATGGCTTGGACGTGTTTGGGCGGGGGAGTCTGAACACACTGACCGAGATAAACAAGCATGACAAAATCTGAACTTATCGAAATACTGGCTAGACGGCAATCTCAACTGGCTTATAAGGATGTTGAGTTAGCGGTTAAAACAATTCTTGAGCATATGTCTTCTACGCTCTCAAATGGGGAACGCATTGAGATCCGTGGATTTGGCAGCTTTTCATTACATTACCGCCCACCCAGAGTCGGGCGTAATCCAAAATCCGGTGAACCTGTTTCCCTACCAGCTAAACATGTCCCGCATTTTAAACCTGGTAAACAGATGCGCGAACGGGTCAATAACTGTAATAGCCCGATTACTGACTGAATAAGTCCATCCTCATCTGAAATAGTTTATCTGAATTAAATCTTCTGCTGCTGATCTTGTCATGTTTGGACAGACTGTCTATTGTGTATGAATAGTGGTCTTTTCTGGAATGATGGGCTAAAAAGTTAAATACTTTTCTTTGTGACTAATCGATAATCTGATTGAATACTATAACTATATTCATAGTCTGTTACCTATGAGTTAGATTTAATCTTGATGGATATAATGATGGAGATAACATGTCCCGTATTGCGAAATTGATTCTTGTATTTGTAATCTTGCTGATTGGTTTAGCTTTTCATCTGAAAAACAATCAATTAATAGAATTAGATTATTATGTCGGTGTGATTAATATGCCGATGTCCTGGTTAGTCGTGCTGGTTTTATTTATTGGTTCGATGCTCGGTGTTATGGCCAGTTTGCCTCTTTTAATCAAATTGAAGCGAGATAAATTGAAACTGGAAAGACAAATTAAAAATAGCGAAAAAGAAATTAATAACCTTCGTGTCATGCCGGTCAGGGATTAGTATTGATGCAAACTGAAATGAACGTCCTATGGTTTTTGTTGCCAGTTGCTGCTTTAAGCGGTTGGTGGATTGCCAAACGCAGCTATGATTCAAAAAACAACCAATCTTCAGGTTCCATCTATCCCGAGTATTTCAAAGGTCTTAACTTTGTCTTGAATGAACAGCCTGACAAGGCCATCGAAGTGTTTATCCGTATGCTTGAGGTCGATAGTGAAACGGTAGAAACACACCTTGCGCTTGGAAATCTGTTTCGTCGGCGTGGTGAGGTTGATCGTGCAATCAGAATTCATCAAAATTTAATTGCTCGACCCACACTCAACCGTGAACAACGTGCTCATGCCTTACTGGAATTAGGTATGGATTATATGCGTTCGGGTTTGCTGGATCGTGCCGAAGGTTTGTTTCTTGAATTGGTCGATTCTGATTTGCATCTGAATCAGGCTTACTCTGAATTGCTTGAAATATATCAACAGGAAAAAGATTGGGAAAATGCAATTAATATTGCCAGAAAACTCGAGCTTATTTCCGGCGAAGCATTAAATCCGGTTATAGCCCAGTTTTATTGTGAACGTGCTGAGTCAGCACTGCGTGAAGGCAATATGCGAGTCGTAAAAGATAACATTCGTCGAGCGATTAGCTTTAATCCAAATTGTGTACGTGCAAGTTTAATCGAAGCGCAAATGTTTCAACGTCTTGGCAAGGAAAAACTGGCGATAAAATCATATAAACGGATTGAAGTACAGGACAGTGATTACATCACTGAAATAATCGGGCCGTTGTTTGAATGTTATCGAAAACTGGATCGTGTAGACGAATTTGTTGAATACTTGAGAATGCTGGTAAACATTTATGGTGGCATCAGTTCCTTACTAATGTTGACAGAATTAATTGCTGAACGAGAAGGTGAAAATGCCGCAATTCGTTTTATATCAGATGAGTTAAAAAGCCGGCCAACCGTTAAAGGTGTCGATCGTCTAATCGAATATGCATTATCCAGATCCGAAGGTGAAACATATGATCACCTTAAGACAATCAAGGAACTAACCGGCCAATTGATTGAAGGCCGGGCCATGTATAAGTGTAATAGTTGTGGTTTTGATGCTAAACAGATGCATTGGATGTGTCCCGGTTGTAAACATTGGGATACCGTCAAACCTGTTTTTGGTGTAGCTGGTGAATAATAGCCGCGTTATTGTTTCTCTTGATTTCCCGGCGGCTAAACAGGCCCTGGAACTTTGCCAAAAACTGGATCCAGCAAGTTGTAAACTCAAGGTTGGCAAGGAACTGTTTACACGCGAAGGCCCCGCCCTGGTTGAACAATTCATTAAAATGGATTTTGATATTTTTCTTGATCTTAAATATCACGATATACCCAACACCGTTGCCAGTGCCTGTCGGGTAGCGGCAGATTTAGGTGTATGGATGCTTAATGTACATGCTTCAGGTGGCAGAACCATGATGGAAGCAGCGCGAGATGCATTGGATAAAACAACACATAAACCGTTACTTATTGCTGTTACAGTATTAACCAGTATGAATGATAACGATATACGAGAACTTGCAATAACAAATTCTGTAAAAGAGCAGGTTCTACTTTTAGCCAAACTGGCCAAAGCATCCGGTCTGGATGGCGTTGTTTGTTCGGCAAAAGAAGCAACTGAATTGAGTGTGGAGTTAGGCAAAGAGTTTTGTCTTGTTACACCGGGGATACGCCCGGCAGATTCTGGTAAAGATGATCAACAACGAGTAATGACACCTGTAGAGGCAATCAATGCCGGCAGTCACTATCTTGTTATTGGTCGACCCATTATACGTGCTGAAGATCCGCTTGCTGCTTTGAATGCAATTAATGCCGACATAAATTCAGCAGGATAAGTTTTTAGCTCGATGACAGTATCCACGCGACAAAATATATTGTCTCCCAAGTTGCCCGAAACAGGTCAGTCAAAAATAAACTGGACCCGTTTATACGGTAGTGCCAGATCACTAGCCATTGCCAATATGGCAACCTGGCAACAGAAACCGATTGTGGTTATCACTGCAAATACGATTAGTGCGGTTAACCTAATCAATGAATTGAAAGTGTATCTGGGTAAAAACAGTTCAATTCCAGTGATTACGTTACCAGACTGGGAAACCTTACCTTACGATTTATTCTCTCCTTATCAGGATATAATTTCAGAGCGATTACAAACATTGTTTGATTTGCCTGATATGAAGCAAGGCATTCTGATTGTTCCAGTTACGACGGTTATGCATCGTTTATTACCAAGAGACTATCTTTCGGCAAACAGTCTGGTACTGGGCGTGGGTCAAACAATTCAGCTTGATGAGTTTAGAAAACAGTTGAGTCAACAAGGCTATCGTTTTGTTGATCAGGTGAGCGAACACGGTGAAGTTTCAAAAAGAGGATCTCTGCTGGATATCTTCCCTATGGGTGCGATTCATCCATTTCGAATTGATCTATTTGATGATGAAGTCGACAGTATTCGCACTTTTGATATAGATTCACAACGATCGATTGATAAAGTTGAATCGATTCGTGTTTTGCCTGCGCGTGAAGTCGCACTGGTGGATGAGGGAATTGCGCGGTTTCGAGCAAATTGGCGTGCGCGATTTGAAGGTAATCCAGCTCAATGTCCTATCTATCGTGATGTGAGTCAATCACTCGCACCGGCTGGTATCGAATATTATTTACCGCTATTTTATCAAGAGACCAGTCTCTTATTTGATTATATAGATGATGATACGATTCTGGTTCTGGATGAAGGGGTGCAGGACGCAGCTGAATCATTCTGGGATGATGTAGAGTCACGTTACGAACAAGAACGTTATGATGTTGAAAGACCCATTCTACCGCCACGCGATATATTTCTTAATACCAATGATCTTTATACGGCGTTAAAACCATACAAGCAGATCCATATTGCTAATCTTGCAACTGAATCCAGCTCGACCCAGATTGAGTATGACTCCGAATTACCGACAAATCTTTCTATTGATGCCCGTGCCAAAGATCCACTCTCATTAGTAAAACGTTTTATTGCAGATTTTGATGGTCGTATTTTAATCGCCGCAGAAACCCAGGGTCGGCGAGAAACGGTCATGGAGTTATTCAAACAATATGGTGTGCCAACGAAAGTAGAGAACTGGGACAGTTTTCTAAGCGGTGATGTTAGTTTTGGCATCGCTATTATGCCGATTGAAAATGGTTTGATCATGCATGATCCAAATATCGCCATAATTACCGAGGCACAGTTATTTGGTGAACGCGTCATGCAACGACGTCTGCGCAAACGTAAACAACAAGATGCAGAAGCCGTTGTTCGTAACCTGACTGAATTGAGGGTTGGTGCGCCGGTTGTACATGAAGATCATGGGGTCGGTCGTTATTGTGGTCTGATTACCATTGACGCAGGCGGGATCCCCGGTGAATTCATTCACCTGGAATATGCCGATGGCGATAAACTTTATGTGCCTGTCGGTGCGTTGGAATTAATTTCGCGTTATACCGGGGTCGATCCGGAACATGCCCCATTACATAAATTAGGTAGCGGACAATGGCAGAAGGCCAGACGTAAGGCTGCAGAGAAGGTCTATGATGTGGCCGCCGAGTTATTGGAACTGCATGCTCGTCGTGCTGCAAGACAAGGTCAGTCTTATGAATTTGATCAAGATGCTTACTATGCCTTCACCCAAAACTTTCCATTTGAAGAAACCCCCGGACAATATGATGCTATCCAGGCCATGATAGCGGACATGCGTAATGATAAACCGATGGACCGACTAGTCTGTGGCGATGCCGGTTTTGGTAAGACAGAGGTGGCAATGCGTGCTGCCTTTATTGCGGTTCAAAATGGTAAGCAGGTTGCCTTGTTGGTACCAACCACATTGTTGGCGCAGCAACATTTTCAAAATTTTATTGATCGATTTTCCGACTGGCCAGTAAGAATTGAATTATTATCCCGCTTTCGTTCAAAAAAAGAGCAGGGCGTTGCTTTATCCGCAATGGCTGATGGTAAGGCAGATATCGTTATAGGGACGCATAAATTATTACAGAGCGATATCAATTTTAAAAATCTTGGTCTGATTATTATTGACGAAGAACATCGTTTTGGCGTACGTCAAAAAGAAAAATTTAAATCTTTGCGCGCAGAAATCGATGTCTTGACCCTGACTGCAACACCGATCCCGAGGACTTTAAACATGGCCTTGTCGGATCTGCGCGAACTCTCCATTATTGCAACGCCACCGTCACGACGATTGGCAGTAAAAACATTTGTGCGGGAACGTAACGATATGTTACTGAAAGAAGCGATGCTGCGAGAGATTAAGCGTGGCGGACAAGTATTTTATTTACATAATGAAGTTAAAACGATCGAAAAGACCGCTGCAGAGATTGGAAAATTATTACCCGAAGCACGCGTTGAGTTTGCACATGGTCAAATGCCTGAAAAGCAGCTCGAATCGATCATGCTCGATTTTTACCATCGCCGCTTTAATGTATTGGTCTGCACTACTATTATTGAGACCGGCATCGATGTGCCCACCGCAAATACTATTATTATCGATCGTGCTGATAAGTTCGGTTTAGCGCAGCTTTATCAGTTACGGGGTCGGGTCGGGCGATCACATCACCGTGCTTATGCTTATTTGATTGTACCGCCACGTAAAGTCATGACTGCCGATGCTATCAAACGCCTGGAAGCGATAGAAGCGCTGGAAGAACTAGGTATTGGATTTACTCTGGCAACGCATGATCTTGAGATAAGAGGAGCCGGAGAAATACTGGGTGAAGGACAAAGCGGTCACATTCAAGAGATTGGTTTTGGTTTGTACATGGAGTTATTGGACAGGGCGGTACAAGCTATGAAAGAAGGCAAACAGCCCGAACTGGATCGTCCGCTTGATCATGGTGCTGAGATTGATTTACACATTCCTGCGTTGATACCGGAAGATTTTTTACCCGATGTACATATGCGCCTAATCATGTATAAGCGAATAGCCAGTGCTAAATCAAATCCAGATTTGAATGAACTAAAAGAAGAGATGATTGATCGGTTTGGTTTGTTGCCTGACGCGCTTAAGAATTTATTTGAAATTAGTAATCTAAAACAATTAGCAAGACCATTGGGTATTCGCAAGATTGACCTTGGACAAAAAGGCGGACGGGTTTTCTTTCAGCCCAGGGCTAATATTGATCCGGGTCGTATTATTCAGTTAATCCAGTCAGATCCGGTCAGTTATAAACTTGATGGGCAGGATAAACTCAGAATAACGAAAGAATTGCCTGATGCTGAATCACGTTTAGAGATACTGGAATATCTTTTTAATGAAATTGCATTAAAGATCGCGGCATAATACACAATATGAAATTTATTAAACTTTGCTTTGTCATTTCGTGTCTGATTTTTTCACAAGCTGCCATAGCGGCATCGTGGTATCAGGTTGAAGTTATTGTATTTGACAGGCTTTATCCGAATCTGGATGGAGAACAATGGCAAAACGAACCCTTCACGCTCAATGATAATCTGGTTGAATTGCAGCCAAATAATATTGTCTCAACTTCTGAGCAGGGTTTGGTTCCTTATAAGATGTTGAATAACAACCGCAATAGATTGAGTGGTGTTTATCGTGTCTTGAAACTATCCAGTGAATACCGGCCATTAATTCATCTTTCCTGGCAACAGCCGGCAACCGAACGCAGGAACTCGCGCTTTGTTCATTTGCAAAAACTGGAAGGTGATAATGCTGTACCCGTTGCCGAATTGAACATGTCTGATACAGAACCGGGATTTCTGGATGAGATTATAATGTCGAATAAAATTATTGACGGTGCAATTCGGATCAGAAGTGGTTTTTATTTGCATGTTGATGTCGACTTGTCTTATTTCAAAGATCTACCTGCCGAGAACAAAATCCTTCGTAGCAGTGAAGAATCATTCACAGGTACTACTGATAAGACCGTTATAAGAATGAAAGAATCTCGAAAGATAAAGCTTAATGAAATCCATTATTTTGATCACCCGATGTTAGGGGTCATACTCCAGGTAAGTCGGCTTTAATAGAGCGACAATCCAGTCTTAAAATATAAATCGGTTATTCATTTCTACAACCAAAAGTGGAGCAATCTAATATATGTGGTTACGTGCAAGTTGTGATTTGACGTTTGATATTGAAGTACCGACACCATTCATTTTGATGCTGCGGCCACGCAGTGGCGCACAGCAATGGGTTGCACGTGAAGAATACAGACTCGTGCCTAGCGTACCTGCGTTCGAGTTCGCTGATAATTACGGAAACCTCTGTCAGCGCCTGGTCGCTCCTCCTGGAACCTTTGAGGTGCATACCGCTGCCGAAGTTAGTACCGACGATTATCTGGATCAAGCACCGGGAGCGCCATTTATAGAAGTTCAAAATCTGCCCGATGCGGTACTCAATTACTTATTACCCAGTCGCTACTGTGAGTCAGAAC
The DNA here is from genome assembly GCA_041600575.1 of Gammaproteobacteria bacterium. GTDB lineage: Bacteria > Pseudomonadota > Gammaproteobacteria > Eutrophobiales > Eutrophobiaceae > UBA7359. Next base: position 25,237 of record JBFIJV010000004.1, read on the forward strand.
TGTTTGGTCAGATGGCAACTTCAATTACGGCAGGTCATCTGTGTGGTTACGATCAAGTTGCGGCCATCGAATCATGGTTACGCAATACCATTCGTTATGAGCCAGGAAGTAGTGACACCTCGATATCGGCGGTTGAGGTCAATTTAAGACAATCAGGCGTTTGCCGAGATTTATCACATTTAGGAATTGCGTTGTGTCGTAGCCTTAGTATCCCTGCCAGATTAGTGGTAGGTTATCTCTACGGGCTTGAACCTATGGATCTGCATGCATGGTTTGAGGCCTACGTTGCGGGACGCTGGTATACCTTCGATGCAACTCAGAAAGTACTCAAAGGTGGCTATGTGACTATCGGTTATGGGCGTGATGCTGCTGATGTAGCTGTCTACAATCAGTTTGGTCCTCTGGTTTATCCGACGACACAGAGCGTTCAGGTTCAACTTCTTGAGAAAGAAGCGGGTTGAACAATTTTAGCTTTAGGTTATGAATTCAATTAGTCTTTAATAACTGCCCCCAATGTTCATCATAGGGATGTACTTCGCGGGTGCTACCGGATTGGTTGACGAGTGGTAGTCCATCATTGGCCCAGGCAAAGAGTGAACCTTTCAGATTGGCTACATTTGTAATCCCGAGATTTTCTAATTCTTTTGCCATGATTGCGGATCGATAACCGACTGAACAATAGACGATTACATCTTTGCTGGATTGCACAGCAAGTTTGGCAATCGTTTTTGGATTGTTAATATTTATCGCGCCGGGAATATGGCTTACAGCATATTCATTGTCTTCTCTTACATCGATCAGCAGTATGTTTTTATTATCTTTCGCGTTTAGTTCATCAATAGAGATTTGTTTGATATCAGGAAATTTTTGCTGTATCTCGGCGTTAACCTGGTCCCAATTAAGTGTGTCGCCCTGACATGCGGGTAACACTAAAACAAGTAAAACAAGATAGCTGTATTTCATGGAGACTGTAATTTTATATAATAATCAGGACTATTCATTTTCATGTCTGGGGTTTACAGCAGGCCTGCCTTTTTCATCTACGGAAACATTTAAATTAATTGGTCTGCAACATACTTCACAATCTTCAATGTAATCTTGTTCTGAAACACTACAATCTATAAGCAGCTCAATGGCTTCGCCGCAATAAGGACACGAAATGGTTTCACTTGAAAGTTGGTTCATTCTTTATTATTAATTACTGCCGCTATTAAAGTTTGTATTTTTCCCATGCCTTCTATCAGATTATTCTCAATGATTTCCATAGTAATCACTTCATCAGTTTTACCTGCTGCCCAGTTAACCACCAGAGAACAACAGGCATACTCAATACCTGATTCTCTGGCCAGACTTGCCTCGGGCATACTGGTCATGCCAACGATATCGCAACCGTCTTTTTCCAAGCGACTGATCTCAGCCGCTGTTTCCAGTCTTGGTCCTTGTGTTACGGCATAAGTGCCATTGGAAACGATATCAATATTAGTGTCTGCCGCTGCCTGTATTAATTGTTGACGCAATCGATCAGAGTAAGGATTAGTAAAGTCGATATGTTTAACTACTTCAAGGTCTTCTTCGTGAAAACTATCAGCTCGACCATGGGTATAATCGATTAACTGGTCCGGGATAACAATTCGACAAGGGCCCATTGATGGGGTAATACCACCGACGGCATTGACGGCTATGATTTCATTGGCACCTGATTTATCTAACGCCCAAAGATTGGCGCGATAATTTACTTTATGTGGTGGGAGCGTATGTGGATTACCATGACGAGGCAGAAACAGTATTTCAGTAGTACCAATTTTACCAACGGTAACCGGCGCAGAGGGTCTTCCCCATGGGGTATTTACTTCGATCTCATTAATGATTGTTAATCCGGGCAACTGCGTCAGCCCGCTGCCACCAATGATTGCGAGTCTACTCATAATGCATACATGCCATTCAAGTTGCGATGATATTCATGGTAATCCATGCCGTAACCAAAGACATAACGGTCTGGCACCATTAACCCGGTAAAATCAGCATGCTTGATTGGTTTGCTCTGGTCGAGTTTTTTTTCAGCTAATACGGCAGAAAAGACTTTATGTGCACCGGCTTCATAACAATCGTCAATAATGGCCGCAAGCGTGATGCCTTCATCAAGAATATCATCAATTAATAATACAGTTTTATCCTGTAAAGATTGTCCCGGTTTCTTTAACCAGTCTAATTTACTACCAGAAGTTTTGCCTCGATAACGCGTCGCATGAATGTAGTCGATGTGTAATGGAAAGTTAAGTTGTGTTATCAATTTTCCTGCCAGCACCATGCCGCCGATCATAACCGGCAGTAGCAATGGTTCAAGATATTGTAATTCATTCGTTATTGATTCAGCCATGTCAGTAATGGCTTGCTCAACTTCGTTTGCACTGTAGAGTAGCTCGGCAGTGTTGAGTGCATCCTGAGCTTGCTCAGCGGAGATCTGATGTTTTGACATAATTTCGTTTAAATTATCAAGTGTTGCTCTTGTTTAGTTGATGGCGTCCGGTCCAGTCTTTGGCGAACTGTGCCGCTGAACGACCACTGCGCGAACCATGTTCAAGTGCCCACTTTAGTGAGGTCTTGCGTACTATATCCATATCCTGACCGGCGAAACCAAGTTTATTTAACCAGTAATCAACTATTTCCAGATATTGATCCTGATTGAAGGGATGGAACGAAAGCCAGACACCAAAACGTTCGGACAGTGATAACTTTTCTTCAATTGATTCATTCAGATGTAATTCGCCGTGTATATTTTTGCTGGCAACATTTTCACTCATCATTTCCGGTACCAGGTGGCGTCGATTAGACGTGGCATAAATCAAAATATTATCGGGTGTATTACTAAGTGATCCATCCAGCACCACTTTTATAGCCTTGTAACTCGGGTCATCAGCTTCAAACGACAGGTCATCACAATAAAGAATGAAATGTTCTGGTTTGGCACTAAGCTGTTCAATGATCGTTCTGAGATCGCCAAGGTCTTTTCTTTCAACTTCAACCAGATTTAATCCCTTGTTTTGATATTCGCTGAGTAACGCTTTAATTAAAGACGATTTGCCTGTCCCTTTTGGTCCCCATAACAACACATTATTGGCGGGCAAATTCGCTAGAAACTGTCGAGTATTACAATCAATCTTTTCTTTTTGTCGATTGATGCATTGTAAATCTGATAACTTGATTTGAGTCGGGCGACTGATTTTATGAAAAAGGCCCGTATAGCCATAACGTTGCCACCGAAATGCACCACCACTAAATGAATTGACGCCTTCCGGTAAATCAGGAATAAACGGTTCAATCTTGTTTAATAGCGAGTCTATGCGTTTAATTAATTTATCTGTCTCTGACACGGGTCCACCGAAGTAATGTTAATCAACGTCGGATTATAATTCAGTTGATATATGGTTTGTAATTTATATGGTCGACATCATTTATCAGTTTATGACAAATTATTGTGACAAAGAAAAATCTAATGCTCGAAATTTGTTCTTGAGACAGAATAAATAGTCGATGCTAGTAATTGAAGCCATTAATGAAGTATGCCTATTATATCTGGATAAAATCGTCATGCAGATGATGTAGCCTCATAAAGTCTCGCGCTATTTAATCCCAATTGGTTCAGGACAGCATTGTTTGGTTACACAAGTAGGCTTCCTGGCTAAATAATTCAGGATTATTGATTTGGGCTCTCCACAACATCTAATCGGTTCATTATTGTTCAGTCCTGAGGCAAATTAGCACTTTATGATCATGAATTTGGGGTGACAGCTTGCGTTTTTATAGGTTTTTAGTTACCTATCATATTGTTTTATATGTATATTTACGTCATTTTATGGGATCTTCTGGCTAGAGTCCACAAACCAGATGTCTTGGTCAAATAATGCTGAATCAAGGCTATTGTTATTAAAATAATATTATCCAGATAAAATAAAACCCTATAATTTTCATTATCTTAAGTAGTCAATAGGCGGAGGTATTTGCTAGAATCAAGTTTCTTGAAATTAATACTAATTTGAGTGTATTCACTCAATGAATTGACTGAACGCTTTTGCTAATATTCGCGACTTCTTGTAAAACTTGTATGGGGCATGATTTTTCTATCGGGCAATTTTGCTGGCGTAACAAACTATAATAAAAATACGTCAACCGGATTCAAGAGTAGTTGCGCCGTGAACACACTCTTATCGATATATAAACTTAAAGTCGTTCATCTGGCTTGAACCTGGATCATTATTTGCCAGCAAGACAGAAAACTATTATTAGTAACGACAGAACGAATTCATTATTTCAACAGTTTTTTTAATTAATAAATTGAGGGTTACTTATGTTTACTAAAGATACTAAAGTGGAAGGATTTGACGATGAACTTTTTACTGCTATGGAGGGTGAGCGTCGTCGACAGGAAGAACATATCGAACTGATTGCATCTGAAAATATGGCTAGCCCAAGGGTATTGGAATGTCAGGGTTCAGTACTGACTAATAAATATGCTGAAGGTTATCCTGGCAAACGTTATTACGGCGGTTGTGAATACGTCGATGTGGCAGAACAACTCGCTATCGATCGAGCAATGGAATTATTTGGCGCGGATTGGGCTAATGTTCAATCACATTCCGGCTCGCAGGCCAATGGAGCGGTTTATCATGCTTTATTGCAACCCGGGGATCATATTATGGGAATGAGTCTGGCGCATGGTGGTCATTTGACTCATGGTGCCAATGTTAATGTTTCCGGTCGCATCTATAACGCTGTTCAGTATGGTTTAACGCCAGAGGGAGTTATTGATTATGATGAAGCGGAACGTTTGGCAATAGAACATAAGCCTAAATTAATCATTACCGGTTTTTCTGCTTATTCAAGAGTTGTTGACTGGCAGCGTTTTCGTGAAATCGCTGATAAGGTCGGTGCATTAATGATGGCAGATATAGCCCATATTGCCGGTCTGGTTGCAGTCGGTGAATATCCAAGCCCGGTCCAGATTGCAGATGTCACTACCACGACGACACATAAAACATTACGTGGCCCACGTTCAGGTTTGATCATGGGTAAAGCTAATGAAGATATTCAGAAAAAGGTTAACTTCATGGTGTTTCCCGCCTATCAGGGTGGTCCCTTGATGCACACGATCGCTGCCAAGGCAGTTGCTTTCAAAGAAGCGATGCAACCTGAATTCAAGACCTATATTCAACAGGTTAAAAAGAATGCAAAGATTATGGCAGAAACATTTGTTGAACGTGGTTTGAAAATTGTTTCAGGTGGCACCGACAATCACCTGTTTCTGGTCGATATGGTTGAGAAAGGTTTGACTGGTAAAGAAGTCGATGCAGCTTTAGGTCGCGCCAATATCACCGTAAATAAAAATGCTGTGCCAAATGATCCGCAATCACCGTTCGTAACCAGTGGTATCCGTATTGGTACGCCCTCTATTACGACACGTGGGTTTGACGAAGCAGATTCAAAGCAGGTTGCCAACTGGTGTTGTGACATTATGGATAACATGGGTGATGAATCTGTTATTGAACGGGTCAAAGGTGAAGTCCTTGAACTTTGCAAGAGTCGTCCCTTGTATGAATTCAATGATGATTTGAAATAATAATACTGTAAATGTTCGTTTATGTGAGGGATTGATATTGCCTGACAGGCTTTGCCAATCCCTCATTTACTTTTAAAACTGGAATAATAGAGACAATGTATGCGTTGCCCATTCTGCAGTGATCCTGATACACGCGTAATAGATTCTCGTCTTGTAGGTGAGGGCGATCAAATCCGCCGTCGTCGTGAATGTACCAATTGCAAAGAACGTTATACAACCTATGAATCAGCCGAACTTAATTTTCCGCGTATTATTAAATCAGATGGTCGGCGCGAACCGTTTAAGGAAGAGAAATTACGCGGTGGTATTTTACGGGCAATTGAAAAACGTCCGGTTGAAATGGAACGGGTAGAACTGGCAGTCTCGAATATTATGCACAAATTACGCGCGACCGGTGATCGTGAAGTTAAATCACTGCAGGTCGGCGATTGGGTAATGGAACAATTACGAGGTATCGATCAGGTAGCGTATGTACGCTTTGCCTCTGTTTACAGAAGTTTTGAAGATGTACGGGCCTTTCTTGAAGAAATAGAACGGCTTGAGCATGAACTCCCGCCGGAGTTAAAAGAGAGTCAACTGGATCTACTTAATACTGATGGTGATGAGAGTTGACGTGGACTGCACAAGATTTTCAATTCATGTCCCATGCTATTCAATTGGCAAAGCGTGGTCGCTACACCTGTGATCCGAACCCACGTGTCGGTTGTGTCATCACTAAAGAGAATCAAATTTTGGCAGAAGGTTGGCATGCAATTGCCGGTGAAGCGCACGCCGAAATAAATGCACTTAAAAACTGTAGTGATGCCAGTGGTTCTACCGTTTATATAACACTCGAACCTTGTTCTCATCATGGTCGAACACCACCTTGTGTAGAGGCATTAATAAATGCCGGGGTCAAAACTGTCATTATTGCCATGCAGGATCCCAATCCGGTGGTATCCGGTTCAGGCATTAAACAAATGGAAAGTGCAGGTATTCAGGTCAAACAGGGTCTACAAGAAACAGAAGCACGAAAACTTAATCCGGGTTTTATTAAACGTATGATATCAGGCTTGCCTTATGCTCGATGCAAAATGGCGATGAGTCTGGATGGACGTACTGCCCTCGCTAATGGCGAAAGCCAATGGATTAGTTCCGAACAATCTCGTCGCGATGTGCATCGTTTGCGTGCTGCGAGTAGTGCAATATTAACAAGCGCTGAATCTGTAATGAAAGATGATCCATCGCTCAATGCGCGAGAATTGGACTTTGATTTTAAACAGGCAGTACGAGTGATAGTTGATAGACAGCTCAAGACACCCACAAAAGCGAAGATGTTTACTATTCCCGGCAAAATAATTATCTATACACAGAATGATAATAATGAACGTGTTAAAGAATTTGAAAATATGGATGCCAAGGTTGTTGTTTTGCCAAACTCTCAGGGATGGTTAAAGAATGTTTATTCTCATCTGGCAAAGGAGTATGAGATTAATGAGCTTATGATTGAGGCAGGTTCCAACTTAAGTGGCGCCTTGCTTGAACAGGGTTTAATAGATGAACTGATTGTCTATATGGCGCCTGTGCTACTTGGTCATGATGCCAATCCATTATTAAAATTAAAACAACTTGAAAGCCTTAGTGAAGCAAAAAATATTGATGTAAAGGATGTTCGGCAAGTGGGGAAAGACCTGCGTTTTACGTTGACTCTATAAGGTTGATTTATCGTTATGTTTACAGGCATTATTCAGACAACCGGCAGTATAAGTGCTATTGAACAGCGCGATGGTGATTGTCGGTTTGTATTTAATACGGGCAAGATGGATCTGTCTGATTTGGCTGTGGGTGATAGCATTGCTGTCAATGGCACATGTCTAACAATAATAGAAAAAGATAATGACTCTTTCACAGCTGATTTATCAAAGGAAACTCTGGAATTGACTACTTTCTCAAGACTGAAAACCGGTTCTCAAGTCAATCTGGAAAAGGCAATGTTATTATCTGATCGAATCAATGGTCATATGGTCAGCGGTCATGTGGATGGCATTGGCGAAATTATAAAAAAACATGAAGATGCACGTTCAATACGCTTCACGATTGAAATCCCGTCGGCACTGAGCAAGTATTTATCGAAAAAAGGATCCGTCACAGTCGATGGCGTCAGCTTGACCATCAATGCCGTTGATGGAAATAGCTTCACTGTAAATATAATTCCTCATACTTTATCTGAAACAATATTCTCCGAATATGATGTAGATACCAGGGTAAATATAGAAGTTGACCTGATTGCACGTTATTTGGATCAGTTAATAAATAATTAATGTATAGTTAGCAGTTGCTTAATAGTTGAAGAGATATTATGTCACTTAATACCACGTCAGAAATAATAGATGAAATCCGCAATGGCCGTATGGTCATTTTGATGGATGATGAAGATCGCGAAAATGAAGGCGATTTAATCATTGCAGCATCGTGCATCCGTTCGGAAGATATCAATTTTATGGCGCGCTTTGGACGTGGTCTGATCTGCCTGACATTGACCGGTGAGCATTGTCAGAAATTAAATTTGCCATTAATGACGAGTCATTCAAACTCTAATTTTTCAACCAACTTTACGGTATCTATTGAAGCTGCTGAAGGCGTGACAACCGGCATTTCTGCGGCCGATCGGGCATTAACCATCCAGAAGGCAGTAGCAGCAGATGCTAAACCAACTGACCTGGTACAGCCTGGCCATGTATTTCCTTTAATGGCACAACCAGGTGGTGTTTTATCTCGAGCCGGTCATACTGAGGCCGGATGCGATCTGGCAAGATTAGCCGGTCTACAGTCATCAGCAGTTATTGTGGAAATTTTAAATGATGATGGTTCCATGGCAAGACGTCCCGATCTTGAAAAATTTGCCAGGGAACATGGGCTTAAAATAGGAACGATCGCTGACCTGATTCGTTATCGCATAGAAAATGAAAAAACCGTTGAACACATGACCGAATCAGTTCTACCAACAGAGTACGGTGAATTTGTACTACATGCCTATCAGGATAAACTGGAAAAGAAACTTCACCTTGCCCTGGTTAAAGGTAAAATTGATCCGGATACACCGACATTGGTTCGGGTTCATTTGGAAAACCCGATATCGGATCTAACCGGCAGTCTTGCCAAAGATCGAGGTTGGCCGGTTGATGACGTATTAAGACGGCTTGCCGATGAAAAGTCAGGGGTGCTGGTTATATTATGTAATCAATTTGAACCGATGGAATTGATTAACCAAATAGAATCGTATAAGACTAACAAACAACAAAAAGAGCCCAACAATAATGAAAGCAGCAGAGATCTACGTACTATTGGTCTCGGCGCGCAGATTCTTTCTGATTTAGGCGTGCGTAAAATGCGCGTACTAAGTGCACCTAAACGCATACATGCCTTATCCGGTTTTGGTCTTGAAGTTGTTGAATACGTAAATTAACAAAAGAATATATACACTATATGTCTGCTATTAGAATAATTGAACAAAAAGAAGCTTACGATGGCCCGGTTAAGATTGCTATTGTCGCCAGTCGATTCAACAGTTTTATCGTTGATCGTTTGTATGCGGGTACAATAAAAACACTTAAACAAAATGGTGTTGAGGATGATGCTATTACTGTTGTTAAAGTGCCAGGGGCATTTGAAATTCCGGTAGCTGTACAAGCATTGCTTGATAAAAATGAATTCAATGCAGTGATAACACTCGGTGCAATAATCCGGGGAGAGACACCGCATTTTGATTTCATCTCC
>JBFIJV010000005.1:0-33483 GCA_041600575.1 Gammaproteobacteria bacterium
CATGATGAACATCATATTCGGCACAATGAAGGCCAAACCACCCAAAATCACTGAATAAGTATATTCAAGACTGGCAAACACAAAAAAAAGAAGCCCAACCAGCGTGACCATGGCAGCTTCTACTATCAATAACTTATTTGCTGTGGAGCGAGTTCTTATTATTTGTTCCGTTCCCGCCAATCACTCTTACCCCACAATAATCGCGTTCTATTTTAGTCACTAAAATTGATAGTACCAGTAATAAATCGCTGTTTTTTCATTTCCGCTCTACCCTGAGGGACGGCAAGTATAAAGACCCATTGGACAATGATCAATCGTTGCACCGCACAATTTTAAAGATTTTGGATAAAACTATTCTTCTTGCCAATATCGCGACAAGCTGCAACTTTGGTTTTTATGATAATTTCCAGTCAGTAATAATGACCGAGCTTGAGAGAATTATTTGATATGTTTCAACAATCCGTCTAATTCATCCAGTGAATTGTAACGAATTTCAAGCTTACCGCGGCCATTTGCCTGATGGTTTATCGCCACGCTTGTACCAAGTCGCTCAGACAAATCATTTTCCAATTTACTGATATTGGGATCTCTTGCAGTCTTTTTTACTTTAGCCGGCTTAGCTTTGTTAGCTAGCTGTTGCACCAAACTTTCTGTCGCCCTGACCGATAGTCCTTGTTTGACTATCTTTTTCGCTATTTCAACTTGCTTGATTTTAGCCAGTGTTAACAAGGCTCGTGCATGCCCCATATCGATCTGACGTACTTCCAGCATTTTCTTAACATCTTCATGCAAATCAAGCAAGCGTAGCAAATTAGTTACCGCCGAGCGTGAACGACCTACCGCTTCAGCAATTTCATCATGGGTCATTTCAAATTCATTGATCAGCCGCTCCAGAGCGCGTGCCTCTTCTATAGCATTCAGATCCTGACGTTGAATATTCTCAATCAATGCCAGACACATTGCCGTCTGGTCAGTTACATCTTTAATAATGACCGGCACATCTTGCATACCGGCAATCTGAGCAGCACGCCAGCGACGTTCTCCGGCGACAATCTCGTATGAGTCTTTGCCTGTTAAGGGACGTACGACGATAGGCTGTACCATGCCTTGAGCACGTAATGAGTCCGCCAATTCATCCAAAGCCGTTTGATCAAAATTTTGTCTGGGCTGGTATTGCCCACGCTGGATAAGATCGACAGCAAGCATTTGCAACGAGCCATCGTTACTTGAAGCTGTTTGAATTTCTTTATGGGTGCCTAATAAGGCATCAAGCCCTTTGCCCAATCCGCGCTTTTTTAAAACCATATGCTTAGTATCATTAAATTATTAAATTGCTGGTACGCTGCTAACCAAGCCTTCTCGCCGTAACATCTCACCCGCCAATGCCAGGTAGGCAACCGCGCCGGTAGATGTTTTGTCATACGATAATGCTGCAAGTCCATGACTCGGTGCCTCGGCTAATCTGACATTTCGGGGAATGATGGTGCGATAAACCTTTTCACCAAAATGTTCCAGTAACTGAGCTGAAACCTGCATAGCCAGATTATTACGTGGGTCATACATAGTCCGTAACAAACCTTCTATCTTCAGTTTGGGATTAAGGTATTTTCTGATCTTTTCTATTGTTTCCAGTAATGCAGTCAATCCTTCGAGAGCATAATACTCACACTGCATAGGAATCATCACCGAGTTAGCTGCGACCAGCGCATTAACAGTCAGCATGTTTAAGGAAGGCGGGCAGTCAATAAAGATAAATTCATAATCATCCTGAACCGGTTCAAGCGCTGTTCTTAACCTTATTTCTCTTGCCATCTCATCCAGTAATGACACTTCTGCACCAGTCAAATCAGAATTGGTCGGTATCAAGTCATATTTGCTTTCCGGTGATTTTACAATTATCTCTTTTGCCGTTTTGTCACCCATTAATAAATCATAACTGGATATTTCGAGTTGTCGCTTATCAATACCACTACCCATCGTGGCATTACCCTGCGGATCAAGATCAACTAATAGAACTTTTCGTTTTGTAGCTGCTAGCGATGCAGCAAGGTTAACGCTCGTTGTCGTTTTTCCTACACCACCTTTCTGGTTCGCTATAGCAATAATCCTGGGCATTTTATTTTGGATGTTAACTGTGTAATCACATGTTCGGTTTGTAGATGTACTCTATCATACCGCTAGTTAGTCACTATGCGTAAAATAAATCATTCTGATCGTCTTATTTGAACCAGCTTTGCTGATGACTCGTCATTATGAATAGCTATGTCATTAATCTTTATATTAAATTCTTCTGTGTCTGATTCCGCAAGCTCAATAGCTATCATTTTTCCTTTCATGGCCAATAATTGATTGTTGTTTGTAATCAAGTGTTGGGAAAACTTAAGCATGCGATTTAATGGTGCAAATGCACGACAAATAACCGTATCAAAATGTTTTTCAGGCACAAAATCTTCTACTCTGGAATGAACAACCTCAACATTATCGAGCTGCAGTTCTGCTTTTACATGTTGTAAAAAACGTATTTTCTTTTGATTACTATCGAGTAAAGTCCACTCTGTCTCGACTAGTGCCAACGCCAGTATCAAGCCCGGCAGACCGGCACCGGTTCCAATATCCAGACAACGCTTACCTTCTATAAACGGCAAAACGGATAAAGAGTCGAGCACATGCCGCGATAACATTTGTTCGGGTTGCTTGAGGGCAGTCAGATTATAAGTCTGGTTCCATTTATGTAATAACTCGACATATCTAATGTAGTCATTACATGGTTGTTGCTCAGGCTGAAGCCCCAGACTTTGGAGGCCTGCTATTAACAGATCCTGCATAGGATGCGACCTTTATTCAGGCACTTTGTTGAAGCAATATGGATTGCTTCTTGAGATGCACGCGCAACAAGGAAATAGCGGCAGGGGTAATGCCCTGAATTCGTGCTGCTTGTCCAAGGTTGACTGGACGATGTTTTGATAACTTCTCAATGACTTCTGATGACAGGCCTCTTACCTGTTGGTAATCAATATCATCTGGCAATACTGATTCTTCATGGCGCCGATTACGATCGACCTCTTCTTCCTGTCGTTGGATATAGCCAGAATACTTAACTTGTATCTCAACCTGTTCAGCAACCTTGGGATCAATCCCTTCGACAGCAATGTTCGGTAATTTTGCAATATCGCTATAACTTATTTCCGGTCGTCTCAACAACTGTAACAGGGTTATGTCCTTACGAAGGGTTTGGCCCAGCATGCGCTCGGTATCTTCAAGTGACAACGATTTCGAACCGACCCATATTTTTTCCAGTCGTTTCGATTCGTGTTTAATCGCATCACGTTTTTCACTGAATAAGCGCCAACGATGATTATCAATCAAGCCTAAACTATAAGCTTGTTCTGTCAGTCGTAGATCCGCATTATCTTCACGCAACATCAGTCGGTATTCAGCACGACTGGTGAACATTCTATACGGCTCGGTTGTCCCCATGGTAATCAGATCATCAACCAGGACGCCGAGATAGGCTTCATCGCGACGTGGATACCAGGGTTCTTTATCCTGAACACGAAGCGCTGCATTGAGTCCGGCTAATAAACCTTGCGCCGCTGCTTCTTCATAACCGGTCGTACCGTTGATCTGCCCGGCAAAGAAAAGTCCCTTTATAAAGCGTGTTTCCAACCAGGGCGATAATTCACGCGGGTCAAAGAAATCATATTCAATCGCATAACCCGGGCGCGTAATGTGTGCCTTTTCAAAACCTTTAATCGAACGAACCAGACCAATCTGGGCGTCGTAAGGCAATGAGGTAGAAATACCGTTGGGATAGACTTCATTGGTATTCAAGCCTTCAGGCTCAATGAATATCTGATGCGCATCCTTATCGGCAAAACGCATGACCTTGTCTTCAACAGAAGGACAATAACGTGGACCGGTACCTTCGATATTGCCGTTATACATGGGTGAGCGATCCAGGGCACCACGAATGATGTCATGGGTTTGTGCATTGGTATAAGTGATGTGGCAAGGCACCTGGCGTGGATGCTGGCTTGCATTGCCAATATAAGAGAAAACCGGAACCGGATCATCGCCAGGTTGTGCTTGCAACTGACTATAATCTATCGTCTTGCCATCGATACGCGGTGGTGTGCCTGTCTTTAAGCGTCCTACTGTGAATGGTAATTCACGTAAACGTTCCGCTAGTGCGATCGAGGGTGGGTCGCCCGCCCTGCCACCGGCATGATTAGTTTCACCAATATGAATCTTACCACCGAGAAAAGTACCGACCGTTAATACCACTGTCGGTGCCATAAACCTTAGCCCAGCTTGGGTGATAACACCCTTGACCTGTTCACCTTCAACAATAATATCGTCAACCGCCTGCTGGAAAATTAACAGGTTATCCTGATTTTCGAGTGCTGGTCTCACAAACTGCCTGTACAAGGTACGGTCAATCTGTGCACGGGTAGCTCGTACAGCCGGACCTTTACGGGAATTTAATATGCGAAACTGGATACCACTGTGATCAGCTGCCGTGGCCATCAAACCGCCCATAGCATCAATCTCTTTCACTAAATGACCTTTACCAATCCCACCTATCGCTGGATTACATGACATCTGCCCAAGGGTATCGACGCTGTGCGTCAATAATAAGGTACGGGCGCCCATACGTGCCGATGCCATAGCGGCTTCGGTACCGGCATGACCACCACCAACGATGATGACGTCAAATGTTTGAGAATGTGTATCCATAAGGGCGCATATTGTAGCGATTGCCGCCAATAATGTAAGACTAGCGCATGAAATAAGTCCAGCTAGAACGCATCAAGCACAAATTGCGGTAAAGCTGAACAGGCTTTGTGAATATCGGCGTTGTAGTATTTAGTTACAAACGGCTTGTGTCTGGCCATCTGTTCTCGAAAATCACCGAATTTTTGTCCTTTTCGCGCCTGAGTTGCTGTCCACCAACCAGAGGGATAAGTTGTTAAAGGAAACTGAATCGTCTGGAGCTCAACAAAACCAGCTTTTTGCATCTCATTACGCATATCCACAATCAAATTAAGATCCAGTAAGGGTGACTCACTTTGTGCGACAACAATGCCGCCTTCACGCAATGCATTTAGACAGTCGCGGTAAAACGGTTCGGTAAACAAGCGTTTTGCCTGTCCAACCGGATCGGTTGTATCAAGAATAATTACATCGAGTGAATTTGGTGCAGCATTTTTCACCCAGGCAATGGCATCCTCAAATACCAAATTTGCTCGCGGATCGTTATTGCTTTCACATAATTCAGGGAAATACTGTTCAGATATACGCGTTACGCGTTCATCCAATTCAATCTGGGTAGAGCTATGAACCGTATCATGTTTAAGCACTTCTTTTAATGTACCGCAATCACCACCGCCAACAATCGCAACATCTTTAGGGTTAGGATGATTATAAAGCGCGGGGTGCGTCATCATCTCATGATAAACAAAATTATCACGTGACGTGAGCATAGTCAGCCCATCTAATGTCATTAAACGACCAAAGCTTTTAGTCTCATAAATTTCAATCTTCTGATAGGGAGATTGTTCTTCATGTAGTTTTTCAGTTACCTCTAACGACATGGCATAACCACGCGCTGCTTCTGAAAACCAGTTTTCGTCAAGTGACATTAATCCAATACTCCAATGGGTTATGCGAAAAGCGCGAAATGATAACGAATTATGAGTAGGGATTCGAGGCTATTAACTACAAAATAATTATATTTATTCGATTTTCTGTCATTCAGGATTTTGCCGGCACTTCAAAGAAGAGTTCATTCAAGACTCCTTAGCACCATTAACATTAGAGTAGATTCAAAATAATAAACGTAATCCATAAAAAAATATTATGGCAAGCACCGCACCTGCCGGAATGGTAATGACCCAAGAAAGAACAACATCTCTGATGGTGCTCATGTTGACCGCACCTATACCTCGTGCGAGCCCAACACCAAGCACGGCACCCACAAGAGTATGTGTTGTAGAAATAGGTAAACCTAACTTGGTTGCTATAACAATAGTCGTTGCTGCACCAAATTCTGCACTAAACCCACGCGTCGGTGTTAGGTGCGTGATCTTTCTGCCGATTGTCTCCATTACTCGCCAACCCCAGGTTGCCAAACCTACAACGATGCCAACACCACCCAGGGCCAGAACCCAGAGTGGTACTGGCGCCTTGGCAGCTATACTTTCTCCGCCCGCCAAAGCCACTGATAATACTGCCGACATTGGACCAATCGCATTAGCGACATCGTTAGCACCATGGGCAAAGGCAACAAAACAAGCACTCAATATCTGTAGGTAAACAAACAGCTTCTCGACCTGTTGATACTCAGTACTATTAGTATGGTATTCATAACGGCGCTGAGATTCCCAACGTAGCCGCCTGACTTCATCCAGACTGTCCATAATATCTGCCTTCATATGACCGGGTGACGTCATATGAACCTTTTCTAGATGTTTTACCGCCTTATCCAGTGATTTAATCACATTGGGATCCGTTAATTTATCCTGGCCATCTTGAGTGTCTTCCTGAACTCTTATCTTTGATATCAACCAGACACTGATAACAGCAGCGATAAGCCCCGCACAGGACGCAACCATGAAAGCAGTAGGCAAACTCAAATCGAGCTTAAGGTTTTTCAATCCTTTGAATGCCATCGTAAGTGACAGCATGGTAATAACAACGAAAACAAGGTAAGGGGCTAACTTCTTTGCCGATCTAAGCGGCCTGACATCATAAAAAACCACACGGAGTATAAAACTGAAAATGAAATAGGATATGGTTGCACTTAATAAAGGAGAGATTACCCAACTGGCGGCAATCAACCCGACCTTGTCCCAGTGCACGGCGTTAATCCCACCATAGACCGCGCCAAAACCGACCACTGAACCAACGATAGAATGTGTCGTCGATACAGGCCAACCCTTCCACGATGCTATTTGTAACCACACTCCGGCTGCCAATAATGCAGACAGCATCCCTAACATAAAAGATAAACCATCTCCGGTGAAAATTGCCGGATCAACAATACCCTTTCGCACCGTTTCTGAAACATGTGTACCCGCTAAAAATGCACCGCTGAATTCCAGAATTGCAGCAAGGATAACGGCGCGGCGTAGCGTAAGCGCGCCCGATCCCACTGAGGTCCCCATGGCATTAGCGACATCATTCGCACCAATACCCCATGCCATATACAAGCCAAATATAATGGCGAGGCCGATGATGATATAAAGGTACATTTCCACCTAATTGTGGCTCCTCTTAGGTCTACGTCCGGGTCTATTTTGATTCAAGCGTATTTCTTACGGTCGCCGCCAAATTGTCAGACCTGTCGGCAATCCCACTGACTTGTTGTATTACGCGGGTCCAAAGAAAAAAATCGCCGTAGGAAATAGAGTCTTCATGAGCCAGCAACAGCCTGACTAACTCCCGCTGGCTGACATCAGCCTCATGTTCTTTCAGAGCGACCTTGTCGATTAATTCATGGACCTTGTTGGCCTGCTGACCACCAAAGCCCGACTCCAGCAATTCATCGAGCAAGTCAATGATGTTGCGAGACAAGTTGAATGTCTCAAGACAATTATCCATGAAGATATCGAACGCGGTATCGAAGCCGTCAAAACTCTTGGCCTGCTTAAAGGTAAGCAAAACAGCCATGTTCTCAGCACGATTGGCGATACCATCTTGTAGACTTAGAATTTTGAGAAGTTTGGATCGATCAACAGGCATGAATAAACCACGGGGCAAACTGTTACGGATATCATGTTTTATGAGATCAGCCTCATGTTCCAGTTTTGATGTTTTATCGGCCAAGGAGTCGACTGTTTCAGTATCTTCTTGCCGATATGCCTCCAAGATTATTGGAACTTGCCCTACACATTCGACAACTTTTTCCATATGCATTTGCAAGGGGACAAAAGGTGAACGACCAAACACACTGATAATGTTGCGCATAAACTATTTCCTCTCAGAAAGACGATCGCTAAACAAAACACAACCACCAAGCATAAGTATGCTTACATACGTTTAATGGAACTTGATATATATCAAAAATCGTTCAGAAATGAACTATCAAAGAAAATTTTTTGCTTATGTAAAAACTGTCCGTAAAAGTTATAGCTGAAGGATAGGCCAACTTATTTGTATACCTTTTACCGGAATTAACTATAACTTATGCTGCTCCTTGAGCTTGGCATAATGCTTTGCGGAATACGCAAGAAACGCCCGTTCTTTTTCGTTTAACTCACGTACTTGTTTGACGGGGCTACCAACATACAAATAACCGGACTCAAGTTTTTTGCCCGGTGGCACCAGACTGCCTGCGCCAATGATCACATAGTCGCCCAATACGGCACCGTCCATCACTGTCGCCGACATTCCAATCAAACACATATTGCCAACAGTACATGCATGCAAGAGCGCTTTATGTCCAACCGTAACATCATCGCCAATAACTAGCGGAAAACCAGGAAAAAATTCGCTGGTGTGAGATTCGTGCAGTATGGAACCGTCCTGGATATTCGTCCGTGCGCCTATGGTGATTGAATTAACATCTCCTCGTATCACGGACATTGGCCAAACTGAGCTATCTTCGCCAATCGTAACATCACCAATGACAACAGCGGCTTCATCAACATAGGCAGTTGTGTGCACATTGGGGGTTTTATCCTGATAAGTACGGATTGTCATATCGCAATTCTCTTTTTGAGTTTTATCTTGGAGCTTTATTCTTCAACTTCATACTGCATTTGTCGAGTTGCAATGAAAAGAAACACATAAAACACTAAATTATCCAACAGAGAAAATGCGAGGAGTTTGTGCGAAAAATTATTGAAATGAACTATCTGTCAGGCGTGTTTGTTAACTTAGCTATACGATGGTGTAGAAATACCATCGTATAGCACTGGAAATTATTCTATTACTTCGTCACAGGTTGCAGCGTAATCTCTACACGACGATTTTGCTGTCTGCCTGCCTCTGTTGCATTATCTGCAATTGGTAATGACTCGCCATAACCCGTTGTAAATAATCGTTCTGAAATCACACCTCTTGCGTTTAATGCTGCACGAACACTATTAGCGCGATTAACCGAAAGCTGCTGATTGAATTCAGCGCTGCCAACGCTGTCTGTATGTCCGGCAACATGGACGATCGTAGATTCATATTTGGCTAGTGTATTTCCGACATTATCCAGAATGTTATTAAAAGCCGGATTGATCGTTGCCTTGCCAGTAGCGAAGGTAATGCTTGAAGGCATATTCAATTCAATATTATCGCCCACACGTTCTACTTCAACACCAGTACCTTCCAAATCTTTACGCAGGGCTTCTTCCTGCTTGTCCATATAAACTCCGATACCGGCACCGGCTAATGCGCCGACACCCGCGCCAATCACTGCGGCTTTCATTCCATCGCCAATGAGTACGCCAGCGAGTGCACCGGTAGCAGCACCAGCGACTGCGCCTGTCTTGGTGTTACTGTGTTGGGTTTCACCTGTGTTTGGATTAAATGTTGTACAGGCGCTCGACGATACTAAAACTAATGCCGCTGTGAATAAGTATATTTTTTTCATTGGTTTTATTTTTTCCAGAGTTATGTAGTTTATTTTTCTTTTACAATACTGTTGACTCAATAAGGACAGTATATATTCGACAAACTTACAGTTGAGTTTTACTTACGTGACACCTATCACAAAAAGTTGAGATTTAGTATTGGAGTCAAATCCGCTTTGTAGTTGAAGTTCAATACACCTTAAATTAAGACATATTGAAAATGGATAGCCCTTCTAATGAAGCAAAAGGGCTAATAATTAATAGATACTTTTTTACTTGCCTAATGGGGACTTGATCAGATTGCCGGGACCAAGCACGCCATCGCCGCGGGCTAAAAGATAAGCGTACAGATTATCCATATTATCCATAACACGTTTATTGGTGTTGTGTGGCCGCATCATGGTGCCAGATTTGCCATTAGTCACAATATCCACAAAATCAGCCTTGCTTAATTTTGTGGTGACACTATTTCCCAGATTAGGTCCAACAGCGCCCACCCCGCCTTTGCCATGACATGCACCACAACCACCGCCATTGTAGGTTTTCCAACCTTCCATTACATTGGCACTGATCACACCATCGACAAGTTGATAAGGTTTGTCGCTGGCTGGCTCAGTAACAGCTGCGACTTTCTCTTCGGCCATGGCCTTAACATCAGCCACTTTTTCTTCAGCTGCAGCCTTAACATTAGCGACCGTTTCCTGAACCTGCTTTTTAACAGCAGTAACAGCTTGTTTCGTTACATCTTCGACTATGGTGCCGGTAACAGACGTCGTATCACTCTCAGCTGCAGGTGGTGCTTCGGTGTAGGGCCAGTCTTTATAGATCTCTTCCTGAGACACCACCTTGCTTGGCAGATACACAATCTCCGTTGCTGCTGCCGGTGACACATCTGCGACCGGCATATCCGGCACTTTGGCAGGTAATTGAACTGCTTTTGCGTCGTTTGCTGATGCTGCCATTTTTTGTTCCGGTGCATTACTGTCACCACAGGCAAACATTACGCTGCTGGAAAAGAGTATTAATAAAACTATTTTTAAAGATTTAAACACTGAAATTACACCATAAAGTCTTTTTTAATTTAATTATACGGCCAGTTAGCATAGATTTCGTCTTGATAAACGACGCCTTCGGCTTTTTCGATTTTCATTGATGAGGTAGCTTTTTCACCGCCAGAGGCAGGCATTGCGGCTGGTGCCGGTGCTGACATAGTGGCTTTGTCGTCATCGCCACATGCGACAAGACCAAGACCGAAAATCATTCCCAAACTTACATTACGAATAACAGAATACATATTTCCACTCCTAATTTATGTAGTTGTAAGAACCCTTATATACTATAAGGCCTGTGAGATAAAATAAATCTATGTAAAATCCGTGCTTCAATCGACACTTCAAACATCTAGACTGACTTAATTATAGATATCCATGGATAAAAGATTAACTGAATCCTTCTGCGCAGACGAATGGGATACCGCCGTTATTCCAGAGCTGATTGATTACATCCGGATACCGAACAAATCTCCCGCGTTTGATCCGGACTGGCGGGAGCATGGTTATATGGAGCAGGTAGTTGAACAATTCTCGAGCTGGTGCCAAAAACAAAACATCAGCGGTATGACGCTGGAAGTGGTTCGTCTGGTTGATCGCACCCCACTCATTTATATAGAAATAGCAGGTTCGATTGATAATACCGTCTTGCTTTACGGTCATTTAGATAAGCAACCGGAGATGTCTGGCTGGAGAGAGGGACTCGGCCCCTGGCAACCTGTACTTGAGGGCGACAAACTCTACGGTCGTGGCGGCGCTGATGATGGTTATGCGACCTTTGCTTCATTACTCGCTATCAAGGCATTACAGCAGCAAGGCGTCCCACATGCCCGTTGTGTGATTATTATCGAAGCCTGTGAAGAAAGTGGTAGTTATGACTTACCTTTTTACATTGATCATTTAGCCAATCGTATCCGGACACCGGAGCTGATCATCTGTCTTGATTCTGGTTGTGGCAATTATGAACAACTCTGGTCAACTACCTCATTACGAGGATTAATAGGCGGAACATTGACAGTATCCGTGTTAGACGAAGGTATTCATTCCGGTGATGCCAGTGGAATCGTGCCATCCAGTTTTCGACTCCTCAGACAATTGTTAGATCGACTCGAAGATGCCGATACCGGAAAAATCCTGGCGGAGGAATTTTACACAGCGATCCCTGAGAAAAGAATTGAACAGGCCCGGCGCGCGGCAGCGATGATGGGTGATGCTGTTTTTAAGCGTTTTCCGATGAAATCCGGGCTTCGTCCAATGCATGAAGATGCGGCAGAGTTGGTTTTGAATCGAAGTTGGCGACCGGCCTTGTCTTATATCGGTGCTGATGGTTTACCTGATATCGAATCGGCCGGAAATGTGATGCGCCCGTCAACCTCGCTCAAACTTTCCATGCGACTACCACCAAGTTGTGACGCTGAACGCGCCAGCAATAAACTGGCAGAGATATTATTGAGCAATCCACCAAATGGTGCCGAGGTCAGTTTCACACCTGATTGGGCTGCAAACGGCTGGAAGGCGCCTGAAATTGCGCCCTGGTTAGAAGACGCCATGGATGAAGCATCGCTGAATTACTTTAATAAACCGGCGGTAATGATGGGTGAAGGCTGGTCAATTCCATTTATGGGTATGTTAGGAGAGAAATTCCCCGAGGCGCAGTTTCTGATAACCGGTGTACTCGGCCCAGGTTCTAACGCGCATGGCCCAAATGAATTTTTGCATATACCTACCGCAAAAAAACTCACCTGTTGCGTAGCAGAAGTCATCGCCAGGCATTACCAGAATGCCAGCAAATAAGCGCAATCCCTAAATCCAGACCAATATTTCATTATTATTTAAACTAAATTTAATCCTTCACGTTTCACATTTCACACTTCACAATACAGTCCACTATTTAACATCATGTATATCTAATGGGTGATCAATCTAAATCTGTAAAATCGTCAAACGGATGGAGCGTTGAGCAGTCGCGGGCGCTCTACCATATCCCGGCCTGGTCTGATGATTATGTTGATATTGATGAGCAAGGACAGGCGATAGTCAAACCAACACGGTCTGCAACACATGCTGGTGTCAACCTGATCGAATTAACACGACAATTGCAGCAAAAAGGCCTGGCGCTTCCGGTTCTGGTTCGTTTTTCAGATATTTTAAAAAATCGCGTTACGGTATTAATTGATGCCTTTAATACCGCAATGAAAACCGCTGATTACGATGCCAACTATATCGCTGTATATCCAATCAAGGTAAACCAGCAGCGTCGTGTTATTGAAGATATTGTTGCGACCGGAGAAGGTAATGTTGGGCTGGAAGCCGGTAGCAAACCTGAATTATTAATAGACATCGCCTTTGCCGAACAAGGCAGCACCATCATTTGTAATGGTTACAAAGATCGTGAATATATCCGTCTGGCACTCATCGCCAAACAATTAGGCTTCAAGGCGTATCTGGTTATCGAAAAACTATCTGAACTTGAACTGATCGTTGAATGTGCACAAGAACTTGATATTACTCCATTGCTTGGTCTTCGTGTTCGATTGTCATCGATAGCGAATAGTAACTGGCAAAACACGGGCGGCGAGAAATCCAAATTTGGATTACATGCAAATCAGGTTATTAAAGCTGTTTCAAAACTTAAAGAAGCGGGTTTAATTAACTCTCTGGAGTTACTTCATTTCCATATCGGTTCACAGGTTACTGAATTGAATGACCTCAGGACAGGCTTAAATGAGGGCGCTCGCTATTACGCGCAATTAAAAAAAATGTCGGTGCCGATCAATACCGTCGACATTGGTGGTGGCCTTGGTGTTGATTACGAAGGCACACAATCGACTCGATCCTGTTCTATGGATTACACCATTAAATCTTATGCCGACACTGTCATAAACACGATCCAGTCTGTTTGTATTAACGAACAAATCTCTTGCCCTTCTATTATCACGGAATCAGGGCGGGCGATGACAGCACATCATGCTATGTTAATTACCAATATCATTGATGTTGAAGAACCGATCAGTTACCAACCTGCTCAACAAAAATACGCTGATGTCGATGTTATTAATAAATTCTATAAGTTACTTGATGATTGCGAAGAAAGGTATGTCGATCACTATTCGCAACGCAATAAAGATCTGTATGCAAAGGCACGTAGCTGTTTTGCAAACGGCGAACTGGATATTCAGCAATGGGCACTGGTAGAAGAACTGTATTACGCGATAAGCAAGAAGTGTCTGGAACTGGTTGACCATGATAACCATGATTTATTGAATCGATTACGCGATAAACTGGCTGATAAGTATTTTTGTAACTTCTCGCTATTCCAGTCAATGCCTGACAGTTGGGCTATCGATCAGATCTTTCCTATCCTGCCTTTACAGCGATTGAATGAAAGACCGGACCGACGCTGCATTATTCAGGATCTCACCTGTGATTCGGATGGGCGTGTAGACAGTTATGTTGATAGTGAAGGTATTGAAACCAGTCTGCCTATACATTCATTAAACAATGATGAACCTTATCTTGTTGGTATTTTCCTGTTAGGCGCATATCAGGAAATTCTGGGTGATATACATAACCTGTTTGGAGATACCGCATCAGTCAATGTTGAGCTCGATTCGAATGGTGAAGTGCAGCTTAACGAAATAGATTTTGGCGATAAGGTCTCTGATTTATTTCAGGCCATCCATATCGACACTGAAAAACTGCAACAGCGATATAACGCACTGATTGAACAAAGCAACGTTGATGATGATGCGAAGGCGGAATACCTGGAAAATTTTGTAGAGGGTCTGGATGGTTATACCTATCTGGAAGACTAGTGATTAAATCAGATGATGGAATACGGAGGCTAAAATGAAGACCGGGGTAATAGGGCTTGGAGCTATGGGTGCAAATATGGCCAGAAATCTGGCCAAAGCCGGGCATTTAGTGTCAGTTTATAACCGAACGACAGCCACTGCTGAATCTATCGCAAAAGAGTGTGATTGTTTGCTTGCAATAACGCCCGCTGAATTAGCAAAGCAATGTGAACTGATTATTGTCTGTGTCTCACGCGATAAAGATGTGTTGGAAATGATCAATGCCATAAAAACCGGAGTCAATGCGGATACCATCGTTGTCGATACATCCACTGTCAGTTCTGAAACAGCCAAACAAGCTGCCCAACTATTAAAAGCACATGACGCAGATTTTCTTGATTGTCCGGTCTCAGGTGGTGTTGAAGGTGCAAAAAATGGAAACCTGGCGATGATGGTCGGTGGCGTTGAAGCAGTATTGGAAAAAGCACGTCCTGTTCTGAATTCAATTGCAGGAAATATTGTTTATATCGGATCCAGCGGCTCCGGTCAGGCCACCAAGGCCGTAAACCAAATCATGGCTGCTGGAATAAATCAGGCCGTCACCGAAGCGCTCGCATTTGGTCAGGCAATGGATCTACCTATGAACAAGGTTGTTGATATTGTATCGACTGGTGCGGCCGGTAATTGGTTTCTTGAGCATCGCGGCAAAACTATGCTGGCGGGTACTTTTGAACCGGGATTTAAACTGAGTCTGCATCATAAAGATCTGTCTATCTGCAAGGAAATGGCAACATCAATCAGTGACAATGCATTACCTATCATCGAAATGACCTTGATTCACTATCAGCGCCTGATGGATGAAGGATATGGAAATCAAGATATATCTGCTCTATTTCGTCTTAAACAGAAAAACTTCAGTGACACTTGAATTAGTTGGAACTTGTTCATGATTCCGTTTGTCCATAAATCATAAATTGACGCTGTAGTATATTTATGCACAATAGTGCCCCTCGCTAAGATGAGGATTTCAACATCTGTTTAAGGATTGATAATAATTAACTCGGCTGTAAACGAAATATATAGCTGCAACAGTTTTATATAAATAAGAATAATTAGACGTAAATAATCATGCCAGTAACGATAAAAGTTAAATCGTTGAAAAAGTCATTCGGCCCGATACATGCTGTTCGTGGCGTTTCGTTCGAAGTAAATCATGGTGAAGTACTGGGTTTCCTGGGGCCAAATGGCGCTGGCAAATCAACCACAATGAAAATGATTACCGGGTTTCTTGAGCCTACTAACGGAACGGTTGAAGTAAATGGCTATGATGTCCAGGAAAACCCTCTTGCTGTTAAACGCTCTATTGGCTATCTGCCTGAAGGTGCGCCCGCTTATGGTGAGATGACTGTCAGAAATTTTTTAAATTTTATCGCAGATATCAGACAATTAACCGGTAGCAGCCGCCAAAAACGAATTGATGAAGTAGTCGACATCATCAATATAAAAGAAGTTATTGATCAAAGCATCGAAACCTTGTCGAAAGGATTTAAACGTCGGGTCGGACTAGCCCAGGCTATATTGCATGATCCTAACGTATTAATTCTTGATGAGCCTACCGATGGCCTCGATCCAAATCAGAAACATGAAGTCCGTAAACTAATAAAGGAAATGTCAGAGGACAAGGCAATTATTATCTCGACACATATCCTTGAAGAGGTAGATGCAGTTTGTTCACGTGCCATCATTATTTCTTCTGGAGAATTATTGTTCGATGGAACTCCAACCGAGTTAATTGCCAAATCCGATAGAAATGACATTGATCATGCCTTCCGTATGATTACAACTTCCAGGCTAAACGAGAACAGGGAGTCAGCAGCACCATGAGCCCATTGTTTTCAATCTACAAACGCGAATTCACCAGTTATTTTGTAACACCGGTTGCCTATGTCTTTATCGTTATCTTTTTATTCATGACGGGCATTTTCACTTTTTATATCGGTGCTTTCTACGAAACAAATCAGGCGGATCTCGAACCTTTCTTCCGTTTTCATCCCTGGCTCTATCTATTCCTGATACCGGCCATTTCAATGCGGCTTTGGTCTGATGAACGCAAAACCGGGACCATCGAATTATTAATGACGTTGCCGGTCTCCATCACCGATGCGGTGATTGGTAAATACCTTGCTGCGTGGAGTTTTACGGCGGTCGCGTTGTTCCTGACGTTCCCTATGTGGATCACTGTTAATTATCTTGGCAACCCGGATAACACTGTAATCCTTGCAAGCTATATAGGCAGCCTGGTTATGGCGGGCGGGTTCCTGGCTATAGGCTCATGTATCTCTGCCTTTACCAAGAGTCAGGTTATCGCTTTCGTAATCAGTGTCGTTATTTGTTTCATGTTTATATTGAGTGGTTTCCCGATGGTGATTGATTTATTCAAGGGTTGGGCACCACAGGCCGTACTAGATGCAATCGCATCGTTTAGCTTTTTAACTCATTTCACATCTATCAAGAAAGGCGTGATCGATATTCGCGATGTCATTTACTTTAGCGCATTAATCGCATTCTGGTTATACGTTAACGTTGTTGTTATCGAAGCGAAGAAGGCAGGTTAGATCATGAAGCTATCAGTAAAGAACAGATTCATTTCAGGGACTGGCCTGATATTAGCGAGCTGCCTTTTCGTTGCCACTATCATTCTTGCTAACACCGCATTAACAACCTGGCGCATTGATCTAACCGAGAACAAATTATTTACCTTGTCAGAGGGTACTAAAAATATTCTTAGTAATCTGGAAGAACCGGTTCAGCTCGATTTTTATTTTTCTCAAAAAGCGATGAGCGATTTCCCATTACTGGTTAATTACGGTGCGCGTGTCAGAGATATGCTGGAAGAGTATGCAGTCCATGCAAAAGGAAAATTAATTCTTAATATAATAGAACCAGAAACATTTTCTGAAGCGGAAGATCAGGCCGTAGCCAGTGGTTTACGTACCGTCTCAGCTAATGCTGCCGGTGATAGAGCCTATTTCGGGATTGTCGGAACTAATTCAACCGATGATGAAAAAGTAATTCCCTTTTTCCAGACCAATCGTGAGTCTGCACTCGAATATGACATCACAAAAATGATTTATGATCTGGCCTATCCGGAAAAACGTGTGGTAGGTGTCGTATCATCACAATTGCCAATAATGGCAACGACTGGCTCTAATGAACAAGACTGGACTATCATTAATGCCCTGCGCGACTCTTTTGAGGTCCGTAACCTCAGTCAGAACCTTGACACGTTGGTTGAAAGTATCGATGTAAATAATATTGACGTATTAATGTTGGTTCACCCGAAGGAACTGAGCAATCAACTTTTATACGCCATTGATCAGTTTCTCTTGCATGGCGGTAAAGCCATTATTTTTCTTGATCCCCTGGCAGAACTGGATCGATCAAGGCCCGACCCGGCAAACCCGAATGTTGTACCTAAACTTAATTCGTCTTTACCAGAGTTATTAAATCTCTGGGGTCTTGAAATGGCCGAAGATAAAATCGTCGGTGATATTAATGCCGCGATGCGTGTGCAATCAGACGACCCTCGCAATCCACAAGGCGTTGACTACCTGCCCTGGCTTAGGTTGACCGAGAAAAACTTTAATTCGGATGATTTTTCCACCAGTGAACTAAACCTGATACATATGGGTACTGTCGGTTCTCTGGAACGTAAAGAAGACAAAGGCTTAACCATCACACCGCTGATAGAAACATCAACAGAATCAACAAAACTGGAACGTGATTTAATCTTGTTTCAACGCGACCCCAATATCATCATGAGTAACTTCAAATCTGAAAACAGAAAGATGCTACTCGCGGCGCGTGTTAACGGTAAAGCGAAGAGTTATTTTCCTGATGGGAAACCAGTCGAGGATATTGAAAATAATGAAGCTGCTAAACCTAAGGAAGCAACTCAATCGGACCACCTCAGTGAGGGTAACGTCAATTTAATAGTGGTAGCTGATACAGATATCCTTGCCGATCATTTCTGGATTCGTTCACAAGATATGTTCGGCACCGCAGTACCACAACCTATTGCTAATAATGGTGATTTCGTCATGAACAGCATCGAGAATCTTTCAGGTAATACTGACTTGATTAGCTTACGTGGACGTGAAAAGTACTCACGGCCATTTGAAATCGTGGAACAAATACGTCGTGAGGCTGAAGCCGAGTTTCGTCAACGCGAAACAGAGCTACAAACAACACTCGAAGAAACCGAGAAAAAGATACGTCAGTTACAACAGGAACAAGGTGGTGAAAAATCTTATTTATTAAATAATAAATTAACCGCTGAGATAGAAAAGTTTAGAGACGAGCGACTCGCTACCAGAAAAGAATTACGTAATGTTCAGCACGAGCTTAAAAAGAACATTGAGAAACTGGGTGCACAATTACGTTTTATTAACATCGGATTAATACCATTGCTGATTACTCTCATGGCATTATTTATCGGAATTTACCGGGCTAACAGACGAACATAATTATATATATGTTTAAAAACAAACTCATTGTCCTGACTCTCATTACAGTAATCGTGATTATTGCCGCAGCGGTATTCGTTAATCTGCGTGCACCTCAATCAGGAAAAGAGAAGGTTCCGTTTTTCCCGGAACTGGCCTCACAACTGGAATCTATAAATCATATTTCTATCGAGGGCTACAGTGGTGCTGTGCATCTTTCACGAACGAATAATATCTGGACTGTAGACGAGTTCGATGGCTTTCCTGCACTACCCGATAAAGTAAAAAGCGCTGTACTTGGGGCTGCCGACTTAAAAATAAATGCGCCTAAAACAGCATTACCCAGACTTTATCATCGACTTGGCGTAGAAGGACCTGAAGTAGAAGATACAACATCTCTATTATTTACCCTGAAAGATGCTGAGCAAAACAAAATCATTGAAATGATAGTAGGGAAAATACGACTAAGTAGCGCTGCTGAAAATACACCTGGCTTGTATGTACGACGACCAGACGAGAAACAATCCTTTCTGGTCAACGGAGTAATGGACATTACCACTTCCAAAACTGACTGGATTGAACGCTCATTAATGGATATTCCTGCTGAAGCAATCAAGGCTATACGTGTTGAACACGCGGATGGCGACACTTATACCTTATTCAAGAACGAAAAAGGCCAGGAACAGTTTGCTCTGGAAAATCTACCTGAAGGAAAAAAACTTGCGCCTGAAATAATCATCGGACGCTTTGGAAGTTTTCTGGAAGATATACAAATTAATGGTGCTCGATCAAAAGCTAAACTGGGTGCGCAGGAAAATAAAATTAATGTACTCATCCATACATTTGAAGGCACTGTTGTTGATGTAGTCACCTTTGAACTTGATGGAACGCCTTATGCTTCATTTGAATTCAGATTTGATGAAAACCTGATTCCTGAAGGTGAAGACACTGATAAAATAGAAGGTGTTAAAGCCTTTGTGGCAAATATGAACGCGCGTACCTTGAACTGGTGGTATGAAATACAACCTTTCAAATATGACGTTATCAAAAAACGATCTGAAAGCATCATCCGTGATGACACAAGCTATAAAAGAGAAACTTCTGAGTAATCTGCCTTAGTAACAAAATCGCGAATAATAATCGTCTAGACTGAACTTCCCCACTCGTAAATTTGGATAGGCATCTCCTGTTATTTTCCAACTTAAATTACCCGAGTGGGACAAAGTCATCGCCTCAATAATTCTTCGGGCGACACTTCACTAAATCACTTCATACACATCAGCGTTCACACACTGTATAATCGCGCCTTCTCTAATGGTTGAAATACATGGCTCACAACAATAAACAAAATACGGCTTCGGCGACTCAGTTGAGTTTCCAACAACTGATATTTGAATTACAACAATACTGGTCACAACTGGGCTGTGTCATCGTCCAGCCTTATGATATGGAAATGGGGGCAGGTACTTTTCACCCGGCAACATTTTTACGTGCTATTGGCCCCGAGCCCTGGCGTGCTGCCTATGTTCAGCCCTCCAGGCGACCAACTGATGGCCGCTACGGGGAAAACCCGAATCGCCTACAGCATTACTATCAGTTTCAGGTTTTGCTGAAACCTTCACCGGACGATATCCAGCAACTTTATCTCGATTCGCTGAAGGCAATTGGCATTGATTCAGAAGTACATGATATCCGCTTTGTAGAGGATAACTGGGAATCGCCAACACTGGGTGCCTGGGGATTAGGTTGGGAAGTCTGGCTGGATGGCATGGAAATCAGCCAATTCACCTACTTTCAACAAATCGGTGGATTGGATTGCAAGCCAGTAACCGGTGAGATGACTTATGGACTTGAACGGATTGCCATGTGTTTACAAAATTGCAGCAATGTCTTTGATCTCATTTGGACCCGGAACGAACAAAATGTTGTAACTTACGGTGATATTTATCATCAAAATGAAGTAGAAATGTCACGTTATAATTTCGAACTGGCAAATACAGAGTCATTGTTCAGCTGGTTTGACGCTTATGAACAAGAGTCTAAAGATCTGATCGAAGCGGGCTTGCCTATACCCGCATATGAAATGACCATGAAGGCTTCACATGCCTTTAATCTGCTCGATGCGCGAGGTGCAATTTCAGTAACCGAACGACAAGGTTATATTTTGCGTGTCAGAACACTCGCACGTGCCGTTGCCCAGGCTTATTATGACAGTCGTGAAGCATTGGGGTTTCCTCTGGCTGAAGCAGCCAAGTGAACTCTGAAAAGTCACACGATAGATAAAATAATAACCATTTCACTGATACGTAACATTTACTTTGCACACTTAAGACTTCATTTCTAAATTATGAGTAACAAACAGGATTTACTAATAGAGATCGGAACAGAAGAATTACCACCGACATCTCTAAAGCGACTCGCTACAGCCTTACATGATGAAATATGTAATTCGCTTAAAGAACACGATCTAAATTTTGCCGAGACGAAATGGTATGCAACACCAAGACGGCTTGCCTTAGTTATTAATCAACTGGATCTAAACCAGGCTGACAAACAACAACAACGCCGTGGCCCTGCGCTTGGTTCTGCTTTTGATGATGCAGGTAAAGCAACACGCGCAACAGAAGGCTTTGCCCGATCGTGTGGTGTCGAGGTAGAACAACTCACAAAATTAGAAACCGAAAAAGGCAGCTGGCTGGTATTTGATACGCTGGTCAAGGGAAAGCAAACGCAGGAATTAATCCCAAGCATAATTGAGACTACCTTAAAACGCCTGCCGATTGCAAAACGTATGCGTTGGGGTAATAACGAAGTTGAATTTGTTCGTCCAATAAAATGGATCCTGCTGCTATCCGGGAAGCAGACTATTGATTGTGAAATTATGGGGATTAAATCTGGCAATCAAACTTTCGGGCATCGTTTCCACCACCCTCAAGCGATAACGATTACACAGGCAGATAGTTATGATGAGGTATTAAAACAAGAAGGCAAGGTGCTGGCGGATTACAATGAACGTCGTGATTTGATTAAAGCGCAAGTCGAAACAATTGCGAAACAAAATAACGGCCAGGCCGTGATTGATCCTGATCTGCTCGATGAAGTTACCGCTCTGGTTGAATGGCCGGTGAGCTTTATAGGTAATTTTAATCAAGACTTCCTGCGTCTGCCGAAAGAAGTCTTGATTGCCAGTATGCAAGATCATCAAAAATATTTTCCTGTGCTAAATAAACAGGGTGAACTATTAGCCTGTTTTATCAGCGTTGCCAATATTGAAAGCAAGCATCCGGATTTAATCAAACAGGGTAATGAACGCGTCATTCAGCCCCGCTTAAGCGATGCTGCTTTTTTCTGGGATCGTGATTTAAAAAATGGTTTGTCCAAACAGATTCAGGGATTAAAAAAAGTTGTCTACCAAAAAGAATTGGGCAGCCTGCATGAACGTTCAGAGCGTCTGAGTCATATTGTTTCAGGACTGGCAAAATCGTTAGACGTGGATTTGAAAAATGCACAACGTGCTGCTGAATTATGCTTTTGTGATCTGTTAACTGAAATGGTATTTGAGTTCCCCGAACTACAAGGCACGATGGGAAGATACTATGCCGAAGCTGATGGTGAAGAGGCTGAAGTTGCAAGGTCTCTTGAAGAATATTACCTGCCTCGATTTTCCGGAGATAATTTACCGTCTGCAGCACTTGGTCAATGTCTGGCTATCAGTGAAAAAATCGATGCCCTGACGGGTATATTTTCAATTGGTAAAGCACCTACTGGTGACAAAGATCCCTTTGGCTTACGTCGCTCCGCAATAGGACTATTACGAATAATTATTGAGTGTCAGGCTGATGTTGATCTGAAGGAATTGCTAGAATTAGCAGCGGACAGTTATTCAAATAGCAGCAAAGCACATAAATGTATTGACGAGATCTTTGATTTTTTGATGGAGCGTTTACGCCGGTATTATCTTGATGAAGGAGTAAGCAATGATACCTTTGAATCCGTACTCGCAATAAATACAAGCAGGCCACTGGATTTTCACCAACGCTTAATGGCAGTGACTGAATTCAGAAAGCTGGCGGAAGCAGAAAGCCTGGCAGCGGCAAATAAACGCATCGGTAATATATTAAAAAAATCAAACTATCTAGAAAACAGTAAAATTGATAATGACTTACTCACTGAAGACGCCGAGATTGCACTGGCAAATTCATTAAAAGAGTACCAGAAAGAAGTGACGCCAATGATAAATAATCGTGATTATAAATCTGCCTTGACTAAATTGGCAGGTTTACGCGAAGGCGTAGATAGTTTCTTTGATAATGTGATGGTGATGTGTGATGATCCAAAAATTAAAGCAAATCGCCTGACATTACTTGATAATCTGAGTACTCTATTTCTAAAGATCGCAGATATCTCAAAACTACAGGGTTAATTTATGGCACTTATCATTCTAGATCGAGATGGTGTAATCAATGAAGATTCTGATGACTATATAAAATCACCATCCGAGTGGGAACCTATACCAGAAAGTCTTGCTGCAATTTCCAAACTTAATCAAAATGGCTATCGGGTTGTCATAGTGACCAATCAATCGGGTATCGGCCGAAAATTATTCACCATCGAAGACTTGAATGCGATACATCTGAAAATGTATACACACCTTTCCCAGTATGGAGGTGTCATTGATGCTGTCTTCTTTTGTCCACACATACCAAGAGACCGTTGTAGTTGCCGTAAACCAAAACCTGGATTGTATAATGATGTATCAGAGAGATTACGTGTGTCATTGAGTAAGATTTTTTGTGTTGGTGACAAGATGACAGATATCAAGGCCATTCAAAGTGCTGGTGGAAAACCTGTACTGGTTCGCACTGGCAAAGGTCAGTCCGAAATAGATCAGGAGCTGGTCCCTGCAGGAATCCCGATTTATGACAATCTGGCAGCATTTGTTGATGAGTTGGTAATTTCTAAATAATAATGCTGCTCATCCGTTCGTTGTTTTTTTATTTTGGGCAAATAATCAGTACCCTGCTTTTTGCTCCACTTGGCATTCTCGCTTTTCCGTTAAACTTCAATAGCCGCTATTACCTGATTACGCGTTGGACAGTTTTCAATCTATGGTGGTTGAAAATATGTTGCCACGTCCATTACAAGGTAGAAGGCCGTGAGAATATACCAGATAAGGCATGTATTGTTATGTGCAAACACCAGTCGGCTTTTGAGACATTGGCATTACAGCTTATCTTTGTACCGCAGGTGTGGATATTAAAACGCGAACTGTTAAAGATACCCATCTATGGCTGGGGACTCGCCTCGATGCAACCAATAGCCATTGATCGGGGCTCTGCAATTAAATCATTTCGTCAGATCGTTGAACAAGGTTGCCAACGTTTAAAAGAAAATCTATGGGTTATCATTTTTCCTGAAGGTACACGGGTTGCACCTGGCGAAAAAGGAACTTATCTTCCGGGCGGCGGTATGCTTGCTGTAAAGTCAGGTTCGGATGTTATCCCTATTGCCCACAATGCAGGTTATTTATGGCCGCGAAATTCGCTGTTAAAAAAGCCCGGCATTATTACCCTGATTATCGGGCCAGTTATAGAATCTGCAAACAAAAGCGCAAAACAAATAACGCAAGAAGTTGAAACATGGATTGAATCTACGGTTAATGATTTACCTAATCCAGAATTAGAGGCTAAAGCTTAAAGAGCTATCCATAAACGCTACATCCTGTATTCTATAAGTTATAAATTAGCAGTGGATTCTATTATGATTTTAACTACATTAGAAAGTATTCCGGGCAAATCTATTATCCAACACCTTGGTTTAGTTCAAGGCAGTACTGTCAGAGCCAAACATGCAGGGCGCGATATTATGGCGGGATTGAAAAATATTTTCGGTGGTGAACTCGAAGCTTATACAGAATTACTACAAGAATCCCGTGAAGAAGCAATTAATCGCATGATCGAACAAGCCGAGTCGATTGGGGCCAATGCAATTCTGAATATTCGTTTCTCAACATCGTCTATTACACAAGGGGCGTCTGAACTATTCACCTATGGTACTGCGGTTAAACTCGATTAATATGGTTGACCTCATTATATTGATATCACTTTTGGCACTAGGCTTTGGGTTTGGTCAATATAGAGAAAATCAACATTATAAATCCATCATCAAAAGAGAGTCCTCTCTTAGAGATATTCCGGCAATAGCTTCAAAACATTTACCGACTGAATTCATGCCTTGCACTACACAGTTAGTTTGTGGAAACGTTGTTATATCAATCGACTTTTTCAAACAATTTGTTTCCGGTTTAAGAATCCTTGTCGGCGGACGTGTCAGCAGTTATGAGACCTTGATAGATCGTGCACGACGCGAAGCTTTATTAAGGATGAAAGAACAAGCTGTCACGCATGGTGCCAGTCATGTCTTTAATATAAAAATGGAGACTTCATCTATTTCGAAAGGACAAAGAAACAGTATTGGCTCAGTAGAGGTTCTAGCCTATGGAACAGCCATTATTTCTTATAAAAACAATTGCCTACACCACTCTTAATTGATCAAGATCAAAAGTCAGGCTATTCCTGCTTGAATTAACTGACCCGACATACCACACTTTATGCAGCACGTAGAAGGGAGATTGAGTGTGACCATTGAACAACTTACTTCTTTTCTGGGCTGGTGTGCCATCATCAATATTGGTTTATTATTGTGGTGGTTTACTTTTATAACCCTTGCTCATGACTGGACTTATCATTTACATAGTAAATGGTTTTATATCAGCACTGAACGTTTCGATGCCATTCATTATTGTGGTATGGCTATATTTAAAATCAGTATATTCCTGTTTAACATCACCCCTTATCTGGCGTTACGTATAATTAACTGATTGGACATAAACATGAAACTATCTATCAGGAAATTTACATTAAGTTGCGGGATTCTTTGGGGCCTGGCTATTTTTATGGTTAGTGTTGCTAATTTTATATGGCCTGACTATGGAGTTCTTTTTCTAACTATAATTGCATCAATCTATCCAGGCTATGAAGCGACAAATGGAATTTATAGTATCATTATAGGAACGTTGTATGGCATTGTTGATGCCAGCATAGCTGGCGCTGTATTTGCCTATATTTATAATAACTTGCCTGAATAAACCTGAACACCAACTAATAATAACTTCACCTGCTTAATAATGGAATATTCTAATCCTGAAATACCGGAAGGTATTAACACCAGTCAACAACATCCTTTAAAAGATTTTTTTATTTTAACTGCTGGAGTATTAGCCAGTATTGTATTATGCATATTTCTACTAAGCTTATTTGCAGAGCGGCTTGCACTCTATATCCCTTTTTCAGTAGAACAAAAATTACTTGGCAAAATTGATATTAGTCATTTTGAAGACTCTGACTCTGAAATAAAAAAATATATTGATGATCTAACATTAAAATTATTACCACACATGTTATTGCCGGAGGATATTACTGTTGATGTAAATTATATTAATGACTCCACGATAAATGCTTTTGCAACACTGGGTGGAAAAATATTAATCCATCGTGGGCTGGTTGAATCATTGCCAAATGAAAATGCACTGGCGATGGTGATTGCTCATGAAATTGCACACATTAAGCATCGTGATCCAATAGTAGCTTTAAGTCGTGGCACGGTCGTTAGCCTTTTTTTATTTACGCTAACCGGTTTCAGTACAGACCGGCTTACGGGGAATCTGCTCAGCGAGACCGGAACATTATCAATGCTGGGTTTCAATCGTAAACAGGAAAAGCATGCTGACGAGCTAGCACTCGCTGCATTAGCCAAATATTATGGTCATGTTAATGGTGCAAACGCACTTTTTGATATCTTTATAAAAAACCAATATCAGGTTGAAAAATATATACCTGAATTTTTCAGTACCCACCCGTTAAGCGAAAACCGTATTGATGAAATTCAAAAATTGGCTGATAAAAACAACTGGCCTGTAACGGGAAATACTGAAATGCTTCCAGCCTTTATCAACAGTAGAACTAATTTCGAATAATTAATCGGTTGGGATAAACCCGCTGTCTCGCTCTGCTGCCATAACCGTATTGGCGACCAACATAGTAATAGTCATCGGTCCGACCCCGCCTGGCACTGGTGTTATCAAGCTGGCAACTTCCTTTACCTCATCAAAGTCAACATCGCCAACCAGTTTGCCACTATCAAGACGATTTATACCCACATCAATGACAACGGCTCCTGGTTTAACATGCTTGGCTTTAATCATTTCGGCGCGGCCGGTTGCGACGACCAGGATGTCTGCGTTTGTAGTATGTTTTTCCAGTTCTTTGGTTTTAGATGTACAGATTGTGACTGTTGCATCTTCTTGCAAAAGCATCATGGCCATAGGTTTACCGACAATATTACTTCTACCAACAATCACAGCATTCTGCCCGGCTATCGGAACTTTGCAATATTCCAACATGCGCATCACACCAAAAGGTGTACACGGTGGAAATACAGTATTGCCCGTCATCAATGCACCGACATTATAGAGATGGAAACCATCGACATCTTTATCCTGTTTGATTGCTTCCAGAACCTTACTGTCATCGATATGTTTCGGTAAGGGTAATTGAACCAGAATCCCGTTGATTTTTTTTGATTGATTCAATTCTTCTATTAATTTAAGTAACATTTTTTCCGAGACGTCTTCGGGCAAATCATGTACTTCAGAGTGAAGCCCTACATCATGGCAAGCCTTAATCTTGTTATTAACATAAAGTTTTGATGCGGGATTATCGCCAACAATAATAACGGCAAGACCTGGCAATACGCCTTTCGCTTTCAGTCTGTCAGCACGGCCTTTCCATTCTTGTCGAACAAATTCCGATATTTTTTTTCCGTCTATTAATTCTGCGGTCATAATCTGGCCCTTATAGTTTTAAAAGTTTTTATTAATTTCTAGCAACAAGGTGAACCGGACGCATTTACTGAATGTAAACTGCCCTTTGTTTCTTTAGCGGATCGTAATGTCCCTGCTGGTGCACACCACTGTTTAGCCTCTCGTTCAATAGCAGGCGCAATACATATAAAGCTGTCTTTATATGGTTCATTATTTAATACATTAAATGTTCTTTCACAAATTGCCATTCTTTGTCCACGCGGAAATTCATGTCCTTCATCATCAACAGCAAAACTAAATGGCCCACGATAAATTGCGGCATGCCCTTTATCGATACAATCTGTCTGTTCGCGCTTTATTGCCGTTAACGTCACTGAACGAAACTCAATGCCTTCTACAACCTGCCAGGGAGAATCAGACCATTTATCGTAGGTAACGGCTATGAAACCAGCATCATGAAACATTTGTAACATTTCCAATTCCTGAAATGCGCCAGAGATACAACCGCTCCATAACTCTTTATTATTCTTTAAATGTTCGGGTATGGATTCATCAGACACGATATCAGAGATAGCTATTCGACCACCGGGTTTAACCACTCGAAATATCTCATCCACTAACTGTTGCTTTTCTACATCATTAACAAGATTTAAAACGCAGTTAGAAACGACTAAATCAATCGAATTATCTGCTATCAGCGGTTCTTGTTTACATTGCTGATGTTTCCATGCATCAAATACCGCCAATTCATTTGCATCCGTTATCGGGTGTGATGCGAGTCTTTGTTCCACTGCATCAATATCAAGTGCCAGATCCT
Source organism: Gammaproteobacteria bacterium (assembly GCA_041600575.1). Lineage (GTDB taxonomy): Bacteria > Pseudomonadota > Gammaproteobacteria > Eutrophobiales > Eutrophobiaceae > UBA7359. Next base: position 28,613 of record JBFIJV010000005.1, read on the forward strand.
GTATTTTGCCCTTCTTGAATTGAACCCGATCACCATCTAATTTGCCTGACATTTCAGGCTGATATTTGCGCGCCAACGCCAACATATCGTTATTCATATCGACACCAATAACCTTGCCATTATCGCCAACCAACTGTGCCGCCATATAACAAATCTTGCCGCTACCACTGCCAAGATCGAGTACAACATCACCTTGCCTGACGTAACGAGAGGGATCACCACAACCATAATCTTTTTCAATAATTTCTTGCGGTAATATTTTTAATAACTCTGTCTGATAGTCCACCGGACAACATAAGGATTCCTGACGCTGATTCGCGCCTTCTGAGTAACGATCCAGAACTGCATTTTCCTGATTCATAATTTACCTGCCGTCATAAAGGGTATCTTCAATAGTTGTATTAATTTTCCAAAAGATGGATCGCTGAATTCTTCGAGTCCTAATTTCATTTTAGCATAACCTGCCACTGGAACAGCGCGGTAGGTTTTAAACAGCTTGTCCCAAATAGACAGTATATTACCAAAATTACTATCCGTTTCCTGTCTTAACACAGAATGATGTATACGATGCATATCAGGCGTAACAAAAACAACTCTCAGTACACTATCAAGCTTGCTGTTGAGCAAAACATTACTATGGGTAAACAAGGCAGCACCATTCAACAGTATTTCATAGAGAATTACAGCAAACGCGACCGGTCCCAACAATAGCACTGCAACTATTTTATACATCATGGAAAAAATTATTTCGAGGGGATGAAACCTGATACCGGTTGTGACATCAACTTCAAGGTCAGTGTGATGGACACGGTGGATTTGCCAAAGAAAATTAATCTTATGTGTAATCACGTGCTGAAAATAAATCAGACAGTCTAAAATAATCAAGGTTAATATAACATTCGGAAACAGTGGGACAGGCAAGACATTGAAGAGACCCAGGTTGTTATCCGCAGCAAAAATGGCGACTTCAAATATGGCTAACGGCATTACTAAACGTACTGCAATAATGTTAAGTATTAATAATAAAATATTATTAACTCGTCGAGTTCGATTTGCCTTGTCTGGCAGACGTCGAGGTCTGATTAATTCGAGCCCCGTAAACAGTAATATCAGAAAAATGAAACTGAATAGTCTCAATGTTGCTTCATGCTCGAGCAATAGTGCCTGAAGTTGATTTATTTCGTACATAGAAAATTTATGACAATGCCGCTTTTGGGTTACACTTATAGACCAATAGCATAACCTTAAATTCAGATAATAATGACTGAAACCTCAAAAACTACGGGATTTCCAGCTTCGCGCCCAAGGCGAATGCGTCGTGATGACTTCTCACGAAGACTCATGCGCGAATCAACTCTCTCAGTAGATGATCTCATCTACCCTATGTTTATTATCGAAGGAGATAATCAACGTAGCGCTATTGATTCTATGCCCGGAATAGAACGCTTAAGTATTGATTTATTATTAGCCGAAGCAAAAATACTATTAGAACTGGGCATACCTGCAATTGCCTTATTTCCGGTGGTATCCGACGCTAAAAAAAGTAACGATGCTGCGGAAGCATGGAACCCTGATGGCCTGATACAAACTGCTGTTCGAAAATTAAAACAAGTCTGCCCCGAACTTGGCATTATTACTGATGTCGCGCTTGACCCTTACACTCTTAGCGGACAAGACGGTCTGACTGATGACGCAGGATATGTGCTGAATGATGAGACGGTTGATGTGTTGATGAAACAGGCTCTATCACATGCAGAAGCTGGTGCAGATATTGTTGCTCCTTCCGACATGATGGATGGTCGAATCGGGCAAATACGGAATGCTTTAGAATCAAGCAAGCATATCAATACCAGGATTCTTGCCTATTCAGCAAAGTATGCCTCCAGCTTTTATGGCCCATTTCGAGATGCCGTTGGATCCTCAACAAAGCTGGGCAGCGCGAATAAATATACTTATCAAATGGATCCTGCCAATAGCAATGAAGCCTTAACAGAAGTTGAACTGGATCTAAATGAAGGCGCCGACATGGTGATGATTAAACCGGGCCTGCCTTATCTTGATATTGTTTATCGAATCAAATCAACTTTCAGACGTCCGACTTTTGTTTACCATGTGAGTGGTGAATATGCCATGTTAAAGGCCGCTGCAGATAATGGCTGGTTGGATGAAAAAAGTACCGTAATGGAAACCTTACTCTCTTGTAAACGTGCCGGCGCAGACGCGATACTGACCTACTATGCCAGGCAGGTCGCAGAGTGGCTTAAGATAAAGTAATCCGATTACTGACAGATTCCGTTAAACATCAAGCGCCAGTTGTTTAATCTTTCTGGTCAGGGTATTACGTCCCCAACCTAATAACTTTGCTGCGTCCTGACGCCGACCGCCTGATTTTTTTAAAGCCTCAACAATCAAAATAGATTCAAATCGAGGTACCGCATCGCGTAAGATTTCTGACTCGCCCTGCAATAAACTCGACTCTACCCACCTTCTAAAGGTAGTTTCCCATTCATCAGCTGTTTCAGGTATCTCATTATCACGTTTTAACTCAGGTGGCAGATCATCAATATGAATTTCACTGCCAGATGCCATTACCGTTATCCATCGACAAAAATTCTCTAACTGTCGAACATTTCCATGCCAAGGCAAACTGGAGAGGTAATCAGCCGTCTCGGGCAATAACTGTTTAGTCTCTTCAGCCATTTCGGAAGCCGCTATCTTAAGAAAATGGTTCGTCAATTCAATAATATCCGTTCTTCTGTCTCTTAATGAAGGCACATGAACCCTGATAACATTTAAACGATGTAATAAATCTTCACGAAACTTGTTTTCTTTCACCAGTTGTTCAAGATCTTGATGTGTCGCCGCAATGACTCTTACATCTACTTTAATAGGCAAATGACCGCCAACACGGTAAAACTCACCTTGTGCGAGTATACGTAACAAGCGTGTTTGTAAATCTGCTGGCATATCTCCGATTTCATCAAGGAACAGTGTTCCGCCATTCGCTTGTTCAAATCGGCCCAGGCGTTGGCCGGTGGCTCCGGTAAAAGACCCTTTTTCATGACCGAATAATTCAGACTCCAATAAATCTTTAGGTATTGCTGCCGTATTTATAGCAATGAAAGGTTTTCCTGATCTGGGACTATGGGCATGCAATGCACTGGCAACCAATTCCTTGCCTGTTCCAGATTCACCCGTAATAAGTACGGTCAGATTAGAATTGGATAATCGACCAATTGCTTTAAACACTTCTTGCATTGCCGGTGCAGAACCAATAATCGATGTGTTCGCGTCTACAGTTTCTGGTAAAGCCGGAATCTCATTTTTTTGTTTATAGGTGATAGCGCGTTTAACCAGGCTAACCACTTCATCAACATCGAATGGTTTGGACAGATATTCAAATGCTCCACCCTGAAAAGCAGAAACAGCCCGGTCAAGATCTGAATACGCCGTCATTATAATGACCGGTACACCGGGCGAGTGCTGCTTAACTTTATCTAAAAGCGTAATACCATCCATGCCTGGCATACGAATGTCAGAAATAATTACATCAGGCTCTTCTGTAATAATCCTTTTCAGCACATCTTCCGGTTTAGAAAAGCTTTGAATATCAACATCCGTTTTTTGTAATGCTTTTTCTAATACCCAACGAATGGATTTATCGTCATCAACTATCCATACTTTTTTTCGTTCACTCATCGCACTGCTCGACTGGTAAGAGGATACTGAAATAGGTATTGTTTTCTTTTCGTTCATAATTTATTAAACCATCATGTGATTGAATAAGTTGTTGCGCAATTGGTAAACCTAAACCGGTCCCCTCTGCACGCCCTGTCACCATAGGAAAAAAAGCCCCTGACTCAATATCCGGAGGGATACCTGGACCATCATCAATAATATCGACAACAATTATGTGTCGGTGTAATTTATGTCGAATAGTCACCTGACGTTGAATACGTGTTACCAGTGTAATTTCACCAGCTTCGTCAATTTCCTGCACAGCGTTTCGTAACAGATTCAAAACAGCCTGTATGACCTGTTCACGATCAACCCTTATATTAGGGATGCTGGGATCATAGTCTTTCCTGATATTCAGTTTGTGGGTGTTCTCTGCACGTACCACAGAAACTACATACTCCAACACCTCATGAATATTCGTTTCAGATTTTACCGGTTGATTACTTGTTGTGAGCATACGATCGATAAAATGTCTAAGGCGATCACATTCATTAATAATGATGCCTGTATATTCGAGCAGATCCTTGTCCTTCAGTTCATTGCCAAGCAATTGAGCAGCACCGCGAATACCTCCTAGAGGATTTTTAATTTCGTGTGCCATACCCTGTACTGACTCTTTCGCTGCTTCCTGTACGGTCTGCTGACTCTCCTCTTGCATCACTCTCACAAAGACCTGGGCATCAACTAATTCAACGACTATCTCTTCAGCAACATCATCCTCGATGACAGGTGTAATCATGCAGTCGACTTTTATTTGCTGTCCGTTATTAAGATTCAAATCTACATTACGCTCGATACAAGTACTTCCCGAATTCAATGAGCGCTTAATCGCTTCGTAAAAAAATGAAGAGTGAGGCCAAATCTGTTTCGGCGTCATACCCAAAACTCTGGGATAACTCACAAACAATAAGTCTTCGCCAGAACTATTGATAAATAACAGGTGAAGGTTCTTATCAAACAACATCACCGTTGTGGCTAAATTCTCAACAATACTTACGGCTGACTGACTTAAAGTCTTCATAATCTGCTTATTATTGCACTGTTTTAGTGCGCTATACACGAGTTAATCCTTTATGTAATTTCAGTATGAACATTTAATTTAATAAAAACAGATAGTTAGTAAAAACCAACAA
>JBFIJV010000006.1:0-28421 GCA_041600575.1 Gammaproteobacteria bacterium
ACACCGGTATAAACCAACTCATCGAAACGTAAACGACTTTGATCATCATGACCACGATTCATAAGCTTATTATCAGAGAATGGAATGATGTCAGTCGTGGTACTACCTATATCGATAAACAAACCGGAGTCTATTCTTGAAGCAACATATATCGCACTTGCATGCCAATTGGCTGACGCAATCTGCCCGAGTTTGTTTTGTGTGTTATTAAAATTCAAGAACTCACCTTGCACGGTATAGAAACCGATATCATTGCCAATCGATTCTTTACAAAGTGTGATCAATGAATTCAAGCCTGATTCCCTATTGTCAAAAACATCTACTAACTCTGCGGTCATTGTCAGAGCATGTGAATAAGTACCAGCGGGTAATTGCTTAATTACTTTGGGTATCGAATCTTTTAGACATTCCAAACCTTTCCAAAGCGGCGTGGCTATCTGCTCAACAAGTTTAATCTTGCCATTACTATCGACACACGCCACCTTCAGGTGTGCGCCACCGATATCCCATCCTATAGAATAAGATCCCTGCATAATCTTTATAAATTTATCCTTACTGGCCTGGCCTGGCTTAAGTCAATATCTACTATTTTTTTATTTAAAAATACATCCAGAATTTTTGCTGTTATGTTGCAACCTAATGATGCGGAAATTCCTGCATAAGCGGTTGTAAACCGGGGATTAATATCTACTACGAATAATTCATTATCAGACATGATCATATCGACGCCGATATAACCTGCGAAACCGGGGATCGTTGCCACTATTTTTTGTGCTAAAACCAACATCTTATCCTGATATGACAGACATTCATTAACGCCTATTGCAGTCAAATTGACATTACCTTCTCTAATTTCAATATATTGTTTATTGCATGCAAGCAGTCGGACCTGGTTGTCAAAAACAAGCAGAGACATGCTTAACGGTTCGCCTTCCAGATAAGGCTGCATAATCATATTGGTATCTTTATATTTGTCTATTATCCCAGATAATTCCGCTTCGCTTTTAATAAAAAAGCAATTTTCGCTACCAACACCATCATCAGGTTTCACAATCCAGCCAGTTGTACTGGAAACGACTGGTTCATTTATTCTGTTTGTTTCTATAACACTAATATTTGCCTTCGCCAGCAATTCAGTCGTTAATGATTTACTGGTACTTAGCTTGATAGCTTCTGGCTCAGACCCGATAAATATATTGGCATGTTCTCTAAATAACTCAGCAAGTGAAAATAAACAATATTCCGTTTCAGGAGCGATTAACCATGCCACATCCGACTTTTTTATCAATGCTGGTAACACAACTTCGATGGACTGTTCGGCGACAAGATACTGTTCAACGTTGTCATCAATTGAATCGATACGTTTGTCTCTACACAATGAAAGCTTAATATCATCAAGCTGATTCAATTCGTTTAATAATGTTTGCAGCATAATCTTACCTTCATTCACTAAAGTCGCCGGCAAGTCCTGTCCAGATAAACCGCCGCCTGTGATAAACTCGAATAAAAAATGATGCATGCTAATTTATGTTAATTATCCCTGTCTTAGATATCAGTCGTGGCCTGGTTGTTCATGCAAAAAAGGGTGAGCGCGAGCATTATAAAGCCATATCTTCAATTATATCCCCGACCCCGGATCCCATCATCGTGGTCGAAGCCTTTCTCAAATTATACCCTTTCAAAATAATTTATATTGCTGATCTCGATGCAATTCAGGGACTTCAAAGTCAGAGCACATTGATTAATTCAATAGCTTTGCAATTTGGACAATGTGAATTCTGGATAGACGCCGGTCTGGAAGTAATTAAGAACTGCAAGGCTGAATATACGGCTCAAAACATAAAACTGGTACTTGGTTCTGAAAATAAATTACCCGGAAAAACACTGACTGGTTTGTTAAACAAGAATCAGGATATTTTATTATCTCTCGACTTTAGTGGAAACGGTTTGATCGAGAATGATTATTTACTTGATGAAGTTGCGCTATGGACGCCTAAACTAATCGTCATGATGCTGCATCGTGTAGGTTCAACTAAAGGGATTGATTATCCCTGCCTGAATAAAGTTTTAGCCATGGCTAAAAAGCATGAAATCTATTCAGCCGGCGGCGTGCAGAACAGTAATGACCTGATTAAGCTGGATGCAATCGGGGTTAAAGGCGTGTTATTGGCCACATCTCTGCATAACGGCTCCATAACAACTCAGGATCTGAAGCAATTTCTTGATAAATAACCCGGCAATAATGCAATAAATAGCGTTTATCTAATCGTCGCTGCCATACAATCCATGGAATACAGAACATTCACACATAAAAATGCCCCGGTTATTATTAATAACCGGGGCATATATTTTTACTGAAACCTAATTCAGCAACAAAACGCTTTATCTAACGATAGCTTAAGCGTGTGCTGCGAATGGATGTTCAGCTGAACCTTTCTTGCTAACAACTTCTGCAGCTTTTGGCTCACGAGCAACGGCACGCTTAATTGAAAGCTTGGTTGCTTCATAGTTGTAATCCTGAATCTTCGCGTCATCATCTGCTAACCAGTGAATAAATACGCCTACAGAAATGAAGATATCATCCGCTTCATCAGCAGGAATAGTACCATCTTCAACACAATCCATTACCGCCATTGCTACTGCACGCTGAGCTGGGCCAAACATTTGTACAGCTTGCTTTGAGCCTTTAATAGTAACTTTGTTGAACAGAATTGTATTAGGCTTACACGCCAGATTTGGTGCTACAACAGCCAATAAGGTGCTGAAACCATCTTTGTTGTTGGTTAATGCATTTGCAAAAGCTGATTCAGCTGCACTACCGCGTGGACCCATCATTAAGTCAATATGAGCAACTTCATTGCCATCACCCACTAATGCTTCACCAATTAATACTCTATCAATGACTGCCATTTTTTCATCTCCTCCAGTTAAAAAACCAAATAGTTTTCCGAATATAGACATATTACATCCTTCCTATTTGTTTATATTTAAAATTAAAAAGGGGCTTACCCCTACCAGTAAAACTGACCAAAAGACTACTCTTTTCGCCCGTAATTTTATAAATTCTTTTTTTGAGTCAAATTATATACCAAGAGACTAGCCGCTGTTAAATCAGCACTGGTTCCTGGATTATAATTTTTTATCTTAAGTTCCTTGTCAAAGTCCTGTAGCAATCCAATGCTTTTTTCGGGGTCTTTATTAAATTCATTCGCTATAGCCCCGCTTTTAATTCTTATTTGTTCGGCTACCTGCCACCCAAACTTTCTTTCAACATGAGAGTCAGGCATTGACGACATAAAATTAAGATAACATGAAACGGTCGACCATTTTACACTATTCCAACGTTTCTCAAAGTCTTTAATGGAAGTCAATCCAAACTCAAAAATCTCAGTGAAATTATTAGTATATTGCAATGCAATAGAATCTCTTTCTTTTGCCAATTGCATCGCTGTCATTAATGAACAAGTCGGTTTTTGATTAACATCCTGAGCATCGACCTGCCCCAATCCACCCGGTTTTGCCAAACTTATCGCTGCAAAAATTTGATCTGCATCATTTTGAGTTGATGAACTTAAAGTACTTTCTAAGTTTAGACGCAACTCGCCGATGTTATTGAACTCAGCTTCACCTGCCATGATGATTGGAGCAAAAAGTAATAACATACCTAAATTCGTATTACACCCCACGGCCTCTTGCGTTGCGCGGACACTTTCCAGAACACGTTGCCCCAGACCACTTTGTTGTTTACAAAGCAATGGTACAGAAACTTCCGCGCTTTTCTGAAAATCATGAACCGTCATATCATGACCATCAGCGTAAAGACTGACATTGCCCGGCTTTAAAGCCTCCAGTTCACCGAGGAAACTGGACATTGCAGCAGTTTCCAATTGTTGCCTATCCATGCTTCAATTTATTTCTGCACACACTTGTAAACTATTATTCTCAGCAATATGCATAATAAATGAATCGATTAAACATGAGGCAATATTAAAATTGATAACGCCCTGTAAACCATACCAAGCGGGAATACTATTAACTTCTATAATATAAAACTGTCCATTTTTATCCTGCATGAGATCAACGCCCGCATAATCAATATTAAGCACCTTACAAGCTGTTTCTGCGAGGTTCGCAATATTCTCATCAATGACTAAAGGCTCACATATCGCGCCTTGTGCTCGATTGGTAATCCATTCCTGTCCACGCCGCAGCATCGCTGCTTTTGCTACGCCATCTACCACCAGGACTCGAATATCTGTAAATTCGTTATTTTTCCGTTCGACAAACCGTTGCAAGTAATAGATCCCGGCAAACTTCTCATCGTGTATCAATCCTGTATGTTTATCCACAAGGTGTACGCCAATGCCTTGTGAGCCGAATAATGGTTTCAAAACAAGGTGATTGCCTTTTAATGTTTCTCTATCAAGAATGGATTGCGCATGTTCGCCGGATTCACAAATCCAGGTTGCTGGTGTCGGCAGACCGGCACGACTTAACAACAGACTGGTGAGAGGCTTATCAACCGTACGCTCTATTGATTTTGGTGTGTTGTAGACAGTAACACCCAGGTCATGCATAGCGTGCAAGATATCAAGCCGAAATATAACCTGTTCAAGACTGCCGCCCGGTACACCTCTAACGAAAATGCCTAATGGAAGTCCGTCAAAACCGGGCAATGTAAGCTCTTGCCCCTCGCCATTTATTTCAACGATGCAATCCGTCAAAGAGACATAATCACTTTTCAGTCCATGCTCATGCAACGCTGCCTTTAACTGGCGCCCATGCCAGCCAGGATCATCAGTGATAATCGCGATTTTTCTTTGTGTTTCATGCATTGGAGTTTAGCTAAACGACTTATCCAGCAAATCCAGATCGATATTTCCGGCATGAAAGCTATGCCCTGTGGTTAAAGAGCTTACTGCTACTCGCGCAGGACTAAATAACATCGGATCAATCTTGTAAAAATCATAACCAACATCCTTGAATATTTCGCCAAAGGGTCGGCCATAATCATCAGAAGAACTACTCGGCAACTTGTTTGCCAGATCTTTGGCATCATCATCACTGGCATCAACAAATAAATGAATTTGACCTGCAAATAAAATTGCATCATTGGTCCTGCTCATTGCTGTTAGAAAATCCTTTGATGGTGGACATATTGGTGCACTACCGGCCCCATCAATTATATTTTCCAGCGGGAAGTGTAATGCGTGTGCTTTATGCAGAGAGGTTTCCAGTACCCTGCCAACGACCTGGACAGATCCGGCCAGGCTTGACGTCGGGGTCAAAATTATCGTAAGTGCAGAAACCGGGATACCACATTTTTCAGCAATTTTATCTGCTATTTCTACTGGTGGTAGTTTATCAGTCTCGACAACGATATAACCCTTATCAGCAACATCGCGATAGCCAAGTTCATCGTACAAGGTTTCACTGCTACCCAGCGCGCGCGCCGGTCCTGAACCCAAAGCATTGAATGCGCCCTTGCCTTCACCGTGATTTAAACTCCAACCCGCATATTGGCTGCCCAGACATGCTAATACCGGATTCGTACTATGCACATCCAGATGCCAGGACCAATGTCGAAAATTGGTTGAGGCACGTAACTTGACTGTGCCTAGTCCACCCATACAAATTTCAGCAATTAAGCGACCTGCTTCAAGACCACCAGCGACATTTATACCTGCATCGATAATACGACAACCGTTATCCAGTTTGGAAACGCCCAAACGTAATGAAGTTGCATTTGTCACCATGTATTCAACCAATGGTTCAGTCAGTGCATTAATACTGGGAGATGATGTTTGTTTATTCACTATTTTTCCTCTTTTCAATTAATTGACATTAATGACTCAGGCAGCATGCTGTTGAGCCATAAACATCGTTTCAATATGATTCAATTTTTTATCTAAATCTGTCTTCACTTTAACTATCGATTCAGCTTCTGTATGGACACTACAAACAGGGTATTTTGGTTTAATGACTGTACCAAAGGCGGGTATATCTTTAACCCATGACGGCCACACTATTGTCTCGTCAATATGAACCGCACATTTTGCATAATAAATTGCATATCCCTTCGCTGTATCGGCTTGTTGATACTTGTAATCAATCTTCCTTCCCTCAAAACAGCCAATATGCAATTCAAATAAAGAGACTTGCTGCTCATGCAATTCAAATGATGCTGGAGGCCGTGGGTTTATCTCAAGCACAAAAATTTCACCTGAATCAGCGACTACATAATCAATTCCGCAAAGACCAAGCAATCCAGTCCGCATTGTTATTTCGTTAACAATTTTATCAATACGCTGTTTATGCTTATTTTCAATAGTCGGCTTAGTTATCGCCCCTTTATACAAAAAAGGCATTTCTGTAAATTTGTCTGATTGTAATTGTTCGTTGTAACCCACTATATTTGCATGTGTCTTCTTAGCAAGAAAAACCGCACTTGATACAGTCCCCGAAATATATTTTTGATAGTAGCTATCCGAGGCAGGATCAGTTTCGATATTTGCTGCCCACTGCACATACGCACCACCAGTAGCTGCTGGCCGTTTAATCAACCAATTTTCAATTGCCATTGGTCTTGAAGATGAAATCTCCGGTGTACTAATACACGCATCGGTTAACAACTTATAGAAGTTAACAGGATCTTTTAGTGCATCAATAACAGATTTACTATTACTGAAAACAGGCGCAATGTCCGCAAGCCTATCAAGTAATTCCGTTCTTTTTTCAAAACCGGCACCAGTCACCAGCACCACTTCCGAGAGACATGAAACCAACTCGCGCACTTTCTTAAGTAATGCAGACCCAGCAAAATCATCATCGAGAAAATCAACTTGATGGGTTGAGTCCGAGACCAGTTTTGTGTCTTCATCGGCAAAACTATCTACCACATGCACCCGATAAGCTGCCCGATGTGCTGAAGCGGCTAAAGACCTGCCAGATCGAGCAATGACGACATAATTAGTCATCTAGCAAACCCCTATCCAGTGAAGTACCCGGATATGGGGCTGTTGCATATCAATGAAATTAAAGGTTACTGACAATTTCCCTGGAAACATCAAATGCTTTTTCATGATCCAGATACAATGGCTTATCTGTATTCTTCATCATTTCAAACATTTTAAAGTGTGTTTTATATTTGACGTCGCCAATGGCCAATGCGCCAAGTCCAAGTGCTTTTTGTGGGGTATTTGCTATTTCGACACCCATGTCATGAACACCAACACCTTCTATACCTAATGGAGGCACTGCATTCACATCAGCAGCAACCAGCAGGTTTGTGGCCTGGTCCAACTCTTTCCTGGATAACACCTGTATACCTGCCTTGGCAGCGCCGATAACAATATTTGTTTCTGGAAAGTATTCCATCAACTTTTCGTCGGTACTACTATCTGCGCCTAGCATTTTCACGCCAAAACGGGAGTTGTACTCGGAAGCATATTCAGTGGCGACCTTAGCGCCCCGACGGCTGGTGAGGTACACCGTAGCACCACAATTAGCAGCTAAAATTCCAGCACATACCCCGACAGGACCGGTACCACCAATAATATCGATACGCTTTCCTTCAAGTGATTCGCCGGTTTTTTTCTTTAACTGGACTTCTACACAAGCCATAAGCGCTGCGGCGGTTGTTATTGCGCCACTCGGATCAGCAAACACAGATACCTCAAACGGAGGCACCATTGCTGTTTTGGCACGATTCAGCATATCGATAGCCAGACCAAATTCCCTACCACCTATAAATATTCCAGTTCGTTTAACGCCCTTTTTACCGCGTGAGAAAATCGTGTCCTGAGTCAATGCATGAATGTCGTCCAGTGCGACTTCAGAATAAGGGATAACACCATCAAACTCTGCTTCATAGGCCATATTGACATCAAATGGACTAACATTTTTTGTGGGGTTGAACATATGTAGTAAATAGGGGTCTTTCATTTCTTATTATTCCTGCTTTGAGTTATAAATTTGTTACTTTTAAATTTTCATTTTGTGCGGATAGATTAATGTCGCTTGATATTATTTTTGCTTTTTCATTACGGGCTTTACTCATTACAAATCGCAATCTTGATTCAGTTTGCCATTGTTGACGCGCTTTTTTAAGTGCTTGAAAGGCTGCTGTCTCATCCGGAAAAAAAGCAAAACCCGTCGGTCCCCATGAACTTTGACCCACACCGGTCGCACCGGCACTCTTCATGTTATCCAGTATGGGTTTCAAAAATGGTGAGGTATAGCGGCCACCCTGCGCATCAGCAAAATAATCACCAACAATGTTCTGTATCTGTGTTATTGCGTGACCAAAGCGGTCGCAATCTTTTTCGATGATTGCGGGCAAAACTTGCATTAATGTCAATCGACACAGTACACCCGACATATTTTCATCCATTGGTGGCAAGGTATTAAATGCACGGCGTTCGGGAACACCGTTAATGCCTTCCGCCTCATCATCGAATATCAAAACAATACGCCAATGTTCCGGGAACGCCATATGACTTATAACTGGCGGGACTTCAGTATTATCTCCACGACCGCCGTCCACAATAAAACCACCATGCATAAATGTACCAATACCAATTCCTGACCTGGCTCCGCGGTGTAATATTGCTGCAAGCCGGCCGGGGTTTTGCTCGGATAATTCGTATAATTTCGCAATAGCTGTTGCGATTGCTAACGATAACTGTGTGCCAGACCCTAAACCTGAGTGTTCAGGGATAGCCGATTTGATTGACATCTTAACGCCACCATTAATCCCAAAATGAGACAATATTTGCTCTGCATAATTTTCAGCACGTTTTGAGGAAAGTCCCGTCACTTCTATATCATCAGCGTATTCAGCGGTCAGTGCCGTTTCGACATCCGTAATGGAGAGTCCCAAACTACCAAATTTTCTTTCTAATCCACCATGCAAATCCAGAAATCCGAGATGTAGTCTTGCCGACGCACAGACGTTAATCTGCTTTGATTTGCTTTTTAATTGATTATTATTCATTTTCTTAATGGAGTTTGATTGAAACACATAAAACACTTTATTGTACTGTATGTTACAGCTCTGAGATAGCATTCTGCATAAGATATAGACTTAAGTTTGTTCTTAGTCTTAAGTCAGGATTATAATCAGAGTCGATTATCAACAGGAGAAGCATGTGTCAAATAAAATGATCCTCGTCCCAGGCCGTTCCAGTAAGCAGGGGACTTCTCTTAATCAAGGCAAACTGAAGGATGAATATAAACAAGTCACCTCCACCCTTGAAATGAACACCGATGACATGCAAAAAATGGGATTGATGGACGGCGATGAAGTCCGTTTAAGCAACGAAACGGGTGAAACCACTGTCCGCTGCTTAGGTGTAAAACCGGAGGATCTCCCACCAGGCATGCTGTTTATTCCTTATGGACCACCGTCAAGTCAACTCATGGCAAGTGATACGGCTGGTTCTGGCATGCCCTTATCCAAACATATGGAAGTTGAAATTGAGAAAATTTCAACTTAACCGCATACTATGTCTTCAGGATTATGCTGAGGTGCTTCTATGAGTGAAAATATTAAAATCGTAGAAAATGCGACATGTACATTCTGCGGCTGTGTCTGCGATGACATGATTTTGCACGTTGATATGGATGAGAAGCGCATCACCAAAGCAAAAAATGCCTGCGTTCTGGGTCGCGCATGGTTTGCAGAACACACCATTGAAGATGCCCCTGCGGCGATGATCGACGGCAAAGCAGTCCCGGTAGAAGATGCCATTGAAGAAGCCGCACAAACACTAATTAAAGCAAAATTTCCTATCACTTATGGTCTTAGTGACACCACCTGTGAAGCACAACGACAAGCGGTTGCCATCAGCGACATTATTAAAGGAAATATTGATACCACTACCTCTGTCTGCCATGGCCCATCGGGTTTGGCCTTTCAAGGTGTTGGAGAAAGCACCAGTACTCTGGGCGAAGTAAAAAACCGGGCCGATTTAGTCATCTATTGGGGTGGCAATCCGGCTGAGTCACATCCACGACATTTTGGTCGATATGCGGTGACACCAAAGGGTATGTTCACCCCCGGCGGCAAGAAAGACAGGACCGTTGTCTTGGTGGATGTGCGTAAGACAAAAAGCTCGCCAGTTGCAGATATTCTGATCAGACCTAAACCGGGCAAAGATTTTGAAGTCTTATGGGCTTTGCGTGCGCTGGTTAAAGGCAAAAAATTAGCGCCAGATATTGAACAAAGAACAGGAGTTCCATTAGAAACGCTTCAAGATCTAACCGAACGTATGAAAAATTGTCGTTTTGGTGTGCTGTTCTTCGGCATGGGTTTAACCATGACCCGCGGTCGTCATTTTAATTCCGGCGCCCTGCTCGCTTTGGCCACTGATTTAAACGAATTTACCCATTTTGTTGCCAAACCCGTTCGGGGACACGGCAATGTAACTGGCGCTGACAATGTTGTCTCCTGGCAAACCGGCTATCCATTCGGTGTTAATTTTAGTCGCGGCTATCCGCGTTTTAATCCAGGCGAATTTACAACGGTGGATACCCTGGCCAATGCACATGCCGACGCGGCCTTGATTATTGCCAGTGACCCGGCTTCAAACTTTCCCAAGAAGGCGATTGAACATTTAAAAAGTATCCCGGTGGTAGTACTTGATACTAAATGCACGGAAACCAGTAAAGATGCACATGTTGCTTTTCGCACATCCACCTATGGCATCAATACTTCCGGGACGGTTTATAGAATGGATGATGTGCCCATAACCTTGAGACCCGCATTTGAATCACCTTTCCCGGATGACTACACTATTTTGACGGGTATAAGAAAGCGTGTGAATGAACTAATGTTGGCCAGGCACTTTGCATCTGGAGCAAGTGGCGAGGCAAAAGTGGCGGCGTCTATCTAAAAATAATACAGACACTTTAACTTTGGGAATGCATAAACTATAGTATTTTGCAGAATAAGTTTTATTAGAAATAATTGAGACCATTTACGAGAAAATAACTAGTAATCAAAACAAAGACATTATTAGTTTTTTGATTAAAGATTTGCAGTTAAATGCCGTCGTAAAATTACTCATTAAAATATAACAACAATATTTAGGGGTATGTGATGTCAGCAGGTATGCGCATCGTAAACGGCAAAGTGTATGATCCTGCCAATAATATCGATGGTGAAATAAAAGATATTTACATCAAGGATGGCAAGATTGTTGATTCGGTTGATGATGATGCAACGGTTATCAATGCTCAAGGGATGGTTATCATGCCCGGCGGCGTGGATATACATTGTCACATTGCCGGACCCAAGGTAAATGCCGCCAGAAAACTGCAGCCGGAAGATCACCGTCACGATGTCCATCCCGGCACACCTTTTACTCGTTCCGGTACCGGCGGTACAGTCCCTTCTACATTTGCAACCGGCTATCGCTATGCCACTTTGGGTTATACCACGGCGATGGAAGCGGCAGTCACGCCGATAGGTGCAAGACATACCCTGGAAGAATTTCACGATACGCCAGTAATTGATAAAGGTTTTTATGTATTACTGGGTGAAAACATTTTTCTACAAAACCTGTTGCGTGAAAAACGCATGGAAGAATTTGATCAAGCCGTTGCCTGGTGGGTTAATGCCACCAAAGCTTACACTGTGAAACTGGTCAATCCGGGCGGTGATGAACCCTGGAAAGGTAGAAAAAATTCAAATGTCTCTGATATCGATGAAAAAACCGGCGAAGGACTTAGTCCCCGGGAAATTATTGAAGCCTTTATAGTCTCCGTTAATAAACAGGGGTTTCCGCATCCGCCACATATTCATTGTAATAATCTTGGCCATAGCGGCAACTACAAAACAACACTCGAAACAATGAAAACAGCGGGTGATATGCGCGCTCATATTGCGCATATACAGTTCCATAGTTACGGTGGTGAACTGGGCAAAAACCCGATTTCAAAAGCAGCTGAAATAGTCGAATACGTTGATAATCATCCTAATATCACCTGCGATGTTGGCCAGGTTATGTTTGGTAAATCGACTATCATGACTGCTGATGCGCCTTTAGCGTATGTACTGAAAGGTCATACCAAGGGCAAGTGGGTGAATGCCGATACCGAATGTGAAAGTGGTTGCGGTATTGTGCCTTTCCAATATCAGGAACATGTCTATATGCATACCCTGCAATGGGCTATTGGTCTTGAAATATTCTTGCTTTCGAAAGACCCCTGGCGCGTTATTTTGTCCACCGATCATCCAAATGGTGGATCGTTCATGAATTATCCTAAATTGATTAAATTACTGATGGACAAATCGTTTCGTCATGAAGAAATGAAACGCGTTAATCAAAAGGCATTGGATAATTGCTCACTGCGAGATCTGGAACGTGAATTTACCTTAAACGAAATCGCTATTATTACTCGCGCGGGACCGGCACGGGCGCTGGGCCTGAGTAACAAAGGCCATTTAGGAAGTGGCGCAGATGCCGATATTACTATTTACGATGAAATGGAAGACAAGGAAATGATGTTCAATGCACCGCGTTATGTCATCAAATCCGGCCATGCCATTATTGATAACCACGAATTCAAAACTGATTTCATCGGTAAGTTATTACATATCAGCCCCGAATACGACAAGAAGATTGAAGAAGTCGTACAACCCTTCTTTGAAAATTATTACTCAATCGAATTTTCAAACTATGCAGTAGATGATAGTTATCTCCATGATCATGAAATCATTCACACCGGGAATACCAAGGGATGAAGATTAAGTCTACAGAAATTGTCGATACCTTTGCTGAAGCGTTCAAGATGTTTGGTAGTCGCATTATCATTACGGCTGAGACAAAAGAATGGGCCATGGCTGCGGCTCAATCTATCACCGGTTTTGCAACCTCTGTCATTGGCTGTAAATGCGAAGCTGGCATAGAGAAATTAATCAATGCCGATGAATCTCCGGATCTAAGACCGGGTGTAAGCGTTTTAATCTTTGCGATGGATGCAGAAAGTCTTGGCAAAAGACTCATGGAACGCATAGGACAATGCGTCATGACTTGCCCTAGTACCGCATGCTACAACGGTTTAGATGAAGGCACGCCAGTCACTGTCGGTGGACAATTGCGTTATTTTGGCGATGGTTATCAAATCAGTAAAGTACTTGCGAATAAGAAGCTCTGGCGAATTCCAGTAATGGACGGTGAATTTCTGATCGACGATAAATTCAATGTGCAGGAATCTGTAGGTGGCGGCAACCTGTTAATCCTTGGTAAAAATCAAAAAGCGACATTAAGAGCGGCGAGTGCTGCGACCAAAGCGATACGAGGGCTAACCGATGTTATCTTACCCTTCCCTAACGGTGTTGTTCGCAGCGGCAGTAAAGTCGGATCTCGCTACAAATCATTAATCGCCTCTACTAACCATCCCTATTGCCCTACTTTGCGTGGCGCGATCGAACATTCAGAATTGGATGACGGGATTAATAGCGTACTTGAAATTGTCATTGATGGCCTGTCACTGGCATCAGTTGAAACAGCTATGCGAATTGGAATTACCGCTGCCGCTAAACCCGGGATAAAGAAAATTTCAGCCGGTAATTATGGTGGCGGCCTGGGCCAACACCATCTTCATTTACATCAACTCCTGGCCTCGAAAGACTGGAGTGGGGAAATTTAAGCTTATGGCACTTAAATTAAATTTACATACACAACCTGACGTCCCTCTGGAAGCAGATTGTATTTGCCCCGACAGGATGCAATCGTTGAGTAAGAGCGAAATTGAAGATCTGATAATCTTTCATGGCAACCGCCAGGTACCGTTAAAAGATTTTTTTGAATGTAGTGGTGAGTTTGATGGTGAAATTTTTATCGACGGTGACTTATCCAAGGTAAAACATATTGGTGCTGCCATGTCCTTTGGCAAGATAACAATAAACGGTAGTGTTGGTGTCCATGTCGGCGCAGCAATGAGTGGTGGTGAAATCATTATTGAAGGCGATGTCTCCGACTGGCTAGGTCCCGAAATGCTTGGCGGTAAAATCACTGTAAAAGGTAACGCGGGGCATATGGTCGGCAGCGGTTATCGTGGCAGCACGATTGGCATGCAGGGTGGTGAAATTATTGTGCATGGTAATGTCAAAAATGAGACGGGCCATGTCATGCGAAGAGGACTGATCGTGGTGGGCGGCAACACGGGTGATTTTACCGGCGTAAACATGGTCGCAGGCACTATTATTGTACTAGGCGAAATGGGCATACGTACCGGCGCAGGCATGAAACGAGGCTCAATAATTTGCCAAACAAAATCAGAATTATTGCCTACCTTTACCCGTAGTTGCGATTATAAGCCTTTATTTCTGCAGCATTATTTCAAATATTTAAAATCAATTGGTCTTGCTATCAACGACTCGTTAATGAATGGTTCATTTGAACGCTGGTGCGGAGATTCAGTTGAATTAAATCGAGGAGAAATCTTGTTATACGCAGGTAAGTAAAATATAACATCATTTTTTATTATTAGAGGAACTGCCTTAAACAGGCTAGGAGGAAACGATGACAACAATCGTAACTGATAACTGTAAAGACTGCCGTTTTACAGATTGTGTGACAGTCTGTCCGGTGGCTTGCTTTCATTATGATGATGATATGCTCTACATCGATCCGGACGTGTGTATTGATTGCAGTGCATGTATACCTGAATGCCCGGTTCAGGCCATTTATGAAGGTGATGATATCCCTGAAGATAAAGAACACTGGATCGAAATCAATGCGGAAAGAGCGCCTAATCTACCTGTTTGTGAAGAGCAAATGGATCCCCTGCCCGGCGCGGAAGAAAGAAAAACAGCTCTCGGATTTTAGGTAAAATATGTCGATCCCAGGCACAGAACAAAACCCGTTATTAGTCGCAATAGTGGGTAGTGGTCCCAGTGGTTTTTATGCGGCCGAAGCTTTAATTAAATCTGAAGTTAACGTAAAGGTAGATATTCTGGAGCGCCTGCCGTCCCCTTTTGGTCTGGTACGTAGTGGTGTTGCACCTGATCACCAAAAGTTAAAACAAGCCATCAAACTATATGAAAAGATTGCAGAATCACCAGAGTTTAATCTGATTGCCAATGTGACTGTGGGTACTGATATCTCTGTTAAAGAATTATGTGATGCTTACCATGCCGTTATTTTTACCTGTGGCGCTGAATCTGATCGTAAATTGGGTGTCCCTGGTGAAGACTTAGAAGGTAGTTATACGGCGACAGAGTTTGTAGGTTGGTATAATGGACACCCCGATTATCGTGACCGTGAATTTGATCTGTCTCACGATGTCGCGGTAATAATTGGGCAAGGTAATGTCGCCGCTGATGTTAGTAGAATTTTGTCAAAAACGATCAATGAACTAAGACACACTGATATTGCCCAGCACGCATTGGATACGTTGGCCGAAAGTAAGATTAAGGAAATACACGTTATTGGCAGACGCGGACCTGCTCAGGCTAAATTTACACCAAAAGAATTACGCGAATTCGGTGAGCTTGCAGACTGTGAACCGGTTGTGTTGGAACAAGACTTGATCCTTAACACTGAAAGCGAACAAGAGTTGCTGGAAAAAAGTAATATTGGCAGTAAGAAAATTTATGATTTATTTTGTGAATTTTCAAAACGGCAACTTGACTCAGAAAAATCAAAAAAATGTTTTTTCAGTTTTCTTATGAGCCCAAAAGAACTGATAGGGAATACAAAACTGGAAAAAATAATCCTTGAAAAGAATAAATTATCGGGAGAACCATTTAAACAATCAGCAAGAGGTACCGGTGAAACAATTGAGCTCGATACCGGTATCCTGTTTCGTAGTATAGGCTATCGTGGAGTTCCTATAGAAGGTATACCTTTTAACGAGAGCTGGGGCACCATCCCTAACGATAAAGGCAGAGTTACAGACAGCAATAATAATGTGGTCGATCAACTTTATACTGCGGGTTGGATTAAGCGTGGTCCTAGTGGCATAATTGGCACAAACCGCGCCTGCAGTGTCGAAACAGTCGAGTGTTTAATTCAAGATATTAAAAAACTAAATAGCAGTACGAATAAATTAGGAGCGAAAGCGATTTATTCCATCCTGGATAATAAAGCTATTCGCCATATTAGTTTTGATGACTGGAAAAAAATTGACGCTAGTGAAATTGAACTTGGAGAAGCCAAAGGAAAACCAAGAGAGAAGTATACGAGTATTGGTGAGATGTTATCGGTAATAAGATAATACAATCGTTATTTATTATTTGTGTTGTACTGCCTCTTCCTCATATATTCACCTGTAGCAACGTCGAGTGTTTGAAAACACTTTAATAGAATCTATATTTTACATGATAAATGTATAGTATATTATTGATTATAAAGGAAATACTTTGGAAAAAGCATCAAAAGCGAACGCCTCTATCACCCGGGATGTCACTTGTCCTTTTTGTGGGATTCTATGCGATGACCTGGTAATCCAAAATGAACAGGGCTCATTAAAAGTACTTAAGAATGGCTGTCCCAAAGCAGTCACTTCTTTTGAATCTACAGTAGCGGTAAATGAACCAAAAATTAATGGTAAGTCTGTCGCGCTGTCAGACGCTATTGATGCTATGTGTAAAATCCTTAAGAAATCACATGCCCCCTTGATTGCGGGACTCGGCAGTGATGTGGCAGGCATACGAGAGATCATGAACCTGGCAGACAAAACAGGCGCCGTTATTGACCATATGCATGGCAATGCATTGATCCGAAATTCACTTGTTTTGCAGGATCTTGGTTGGATTACAACTTCGATGACTGAAATTAAAAATCGTGCTGACTTGATTATTTTTGCCGGAACTGATGCAACAAATTACCCGCGATTTTTCGAACGGGCTATCTGGAATAAACACTCAATGTTCAAATTAAAAAATGAACAACGTGAGATTGTTTATATAGGCGATAAACTAAATACAAAATCAGGTGTAAACCCAAATGGTAAAAAACCATCTGTACTTAACTGCAAAGCTGACCAAATTGGCGAAGTCATTTCAAGCTTGCACGCACTTGTCACTGGCGCAACACTTGATGTAAGTGAAGTAGCTGGAATAAAGATTAAAACACTACAGGAACTGGGTGAAAAGATGATGGCAGCCAAGTATGGCGTAATTGTCTGGTCTACATCTGATCTGGATTTCCCTCATGCTGAACTCACTATTCAGAACTTTTGTGAAATTGTTAAATACTTGACCCGAACGACCCGGTTTGCAGGATTTTCGCTGGGTGGAAATGATGGTGCAACAACTGCGAATAATGTATGTGCCTGGCAGAGTGGTTATCCGTTGAGAGTTAATTTCAATAAAGGTTATCCTGAATACGATGCGCAACGTTATTCGACTCAGAACGTTCTTAAAAAGAAAGAGGTAGATTCCCTGCTATGGATATCCAGTTTTAATTCAAAGGTGAATTCACCGCGGGCGTCGATACCAACAATTGTAATGGCAACGCCGGATACAAAATTAAATTTCACACCGGACGTCTTCATCCCGGTAGCAACTCCTGGAGTTGATCATACCGGACAATTATTTCGCACAGATAGCGTCGTTTCCTTACCCTTAAAACAAGTAAGGCAATCGTCATACGCCAGCGTTAAGTCAATCCTCAAACAAGTTATTGAAAGGATGTAAACAAGATTTTATGTACATAAAACTAACTAACGGTATCGTCTATGATCCTGTGCATGGGATCAATGGTGAACACAGGGATATCTATATCAATGATGGTCACATAACGCGTAAGCCATCCAGCAATGCAAAAATAGACAAAACATATGATCTTAAAGGCAAGGTCATCATGGCAGGTGCTATTGATATTCACACACATATTGGTGGCGGCAAGGTCAATATAGCACGCATGATGTTACCTGAAGATCATGCAACCGACCTGGTTGAAAGGACTGAACTTACACGTTCCGGCTGTGGTTATGCAGCACCTTCAACATTAACCGCAGGTTATCGTTATGCTGAAATGGGTTATACCGCCTGTTTTGAACCAGCAATGCTACCCTCAAATGCACGACAAACACATATGGAGATGGCAGACACACCGATGGTCGACAAAGGTGCCTATGCCATGCTTGGTAGCGACGATTTCTTTTTACGCATGCTCGCTTCTAAAAAAGACCAGGCGGCCATAAGTGATTATGTTGGTTGGACAATCAATGCTACACAAGCAATGGGTATTAAGGTTGTTAATCCAGGCGGGATCAGTGCGTTTAAATTTAATCAGCGCAAACTGAATTTGGATGAACAAAACCAATACTACGGCGTTTCGCCGCGGGATATTATTAAATCTCTGGCCAGAGCAGTGACGGAACTGGGTATACCTCATCCCTTACATGTACATGGATGCAATCTTGGTGTGCCCGGCAACCTAAACACGACTCTGGAAACAATTCATGCTGTAGAAGGCATGCGCATGCATCTTACTCATATTCAGTTTCATAGTTACGGTACTGAAGGTGATAAAAAGTTTTCTTCAGGTGCTGCCGAAATTGCAGAAGCGGTCAATAAAAACCCGAATATTTCAATAGATGTTGGACAAATTCTGTTTGGACAAACAGTAACCGCATCCGGCGATTCAATGCTGCAATATGCGGGACATTGGCATGCCCATCCCAAAAAATGGGTCATTATGGATATTGAATGTGACGCGGGTTGCGGCGTAGTTCCTTTCAAATATCGTGATAAGAATTTTGTAAACGCATTGCAATGGGCCATCGGGCTTGAAATATTTCTATTGGTAGATGATCCATGGCGTGTCTTTTTAACCACAGATCATCCGAATGGAGCGCCATTCACCAGTTATCCGCATCTGATACGTTTATTAATGGATAAAAGTTTTAGAAATGACATGCTATCGACTATTAATAAAGAAGCTGCTGCTGCCAGTACCCTTGCCAGTATCGATAGAGAATATTCCTTATATGAAATAGCGATTATGACCCGAGCTGCGCCTGCTAAAAGTCTGGGTTTAAAAAATAGAGGACATCTTGGATCCGGGGCAGTTGCAGACATTACCGTCTATAGCAACAACAAGGATAAAGAAAAAATGTTTAGTAAACCGGATTATGTATTCAAGAATGGTGAACTGATTGTGCGTAACGGGAAAATCATTAAAGTTGTCAATGGCGCGACTCATACATTACGTCCGGAATATGATAACAGTATAGAAAAGTCGCTAAAGCGTTACTTTGATGATTTCCAAACGGTTAGTCTTAGTAATTTTAAAATTGATGATGATGAAATTATTGAACACGGTAATGGAAAAATCATTGTCCAACCCTGTATGTAAATATTAATTATGAAAATAAATGGCGTACAGATAGACGATACTTTTGCAGAGGCTTTCCCGATGAAAGCGACTCGCATCATAATTACAGCGATGACACTGAAGTGGGCCTATCGGGCTGCGAATGCAATTCGTGGATTTGCATCTTCGGTTATAGCATGTGGCATTGAGGCCGATATCGAACGAGAACTCAAGCCTTCCGAGACGCCGGATGGTCGTCCAGGTATTTCGGTGATGATCTTTGCAATGTCGACAAAAGAACTGGAAAAACATGTCGCCACACGCGTCGGCCAATCGGTTATGACGACGGCAACTACAGCATGTTATTCCGGGCTGGAAAGTGAGCAGACTGTTTCAATAGGAAAAAGTCTGCGCTTCTTTGGTGATGGTTATCAAATATCAAAAGTTGTAAATGGTAGACGCTTCTGGCGAATACCGGTTATGCACGGCGAATTTATTTGCGAAGAATCTACCGGTGTAACAAAGGCAATAGGTGGTGGTAACTTTCTGGTACTGGCAAAAACAGCACGCCATGGACTAGCCGCTTGCGAAAAGGCGGTCGAACATATCCAGAAATTACCCGGTGTAATTACCGCATTTCCCGGTGGGGTTGTCGGTTCAGGTTCGAAGGTGGGTTCTAAATATGAATTCCTTACCGCTTCTACAAATGAAGCGTACTGCCCGACCTTGAAAGGTCAGGTAAAGTCAGAACTTTCTGATGAAATTGGATCAGTGCTTGAAATCGTTATTGATGGTCTCGATGAAGCCTCAATAAATGAAGCGATGCGGGTAGGTATTAAAGCAGCCTGCTCTTTTGGTTTAGCAAAAGGCATTTGTCGTATCAGCGCTGGCAATTATGGTGGCAACCTGGGCCCACATTTATTCCATCTAAGGAAGTTGCTTAAATGAGCGCACTAATATTTACCTTAAAAAACCAGCCTAAGTTCACCCTGAATGTTGCGCCGCTGATTCCGGAAAATCTTGAAGGTAAAACGCTGGCGAAGATAAAGGCTATCAAGCTCATATATGGCAACCGAACTGTGAGGCTTGATTCATTATTCAATGTCAAAGGTACCGATTCGACCCATATCTGTATTGAAAAAAGCTCAAGTAAACTCATCAATGTTGGGCAAAAGATGACTCAGGGTTCTATTTCAATAAAAGGTGATGTTGGTGATTTTCTTGGCCAGGGAATGAAGAATGGCAGAATTATCATTGATGGCAATACCGGTTCATGGGCTGGGAATGCCATGTCTGGTGGTCGTATTGATATAAATGGCAATGCCCTGGATTATGTCGGTGCAGGTGCTCCGGGCGATACCTTTGGCATGACCAATGGTCTGATTAATATAAAAGGTAACGCCGGTGACAGAGTCGGTGATCGTATGCGACGTGGCATAATAATTATTCAGGGGAAATCCGGAAATTACTGTGGCAGCCGAATACATGCGGGCACAATAGTCGTATTGGACAAAGTCGGTAAACTGCCTGGTGAAGGCATGCGTCGAGGTTCAATCATTCTGGCTAAAAAACCTACCCATTTATCAGCGACATTTAAAAGTTGTGGCAATTTAAAAATGCAGTTTTTACGTCTGCTGTTTACTCAGCTTGCCAATATTGATGACGAACTAGCCTTATTCAGTAAATATGGGCCCGAAGCACATCGTTTCTCGGGCGACCTGGCAAGAAACGGTAAGGGGGAAATTCTCATCTTGCAGCATTATAAATAGAGTCAATTAAACAAATATTTGGCAAATTCAAGGTCTTAAATGACATAATTGACATTAGATAATAACTGAATCAATATTACTAATATATCTCCTTGATAGGATTGAGATGATGTTCGTTTCTATCAAGAAATTGTCGATTAACATTAATATTTTAATAGTGAATCCGACCCGTAAGTTTATGCGTTAGTATTATTATAAAAAGTGGCATAACACTTATTTAACAATTTTAAAATCAATATAGAAACGAATATCAATGAAACGTACTCGAGGAAAAAAAGGTCGTGTCGAAGGTCGCACTACACCCCACAAATCGTTAGCAGAAATCAGACAAGTTCTTGGTGATTCACCAAGAACCCGCGACATGTTGATAGAGAATCTGCATAAGATTCAAGATCATTACCACCATATTTCAAACCGACATATTCTTGCGCTTTCTATTGATATGAGCCTGCCAATGGCTGAAGTCTATGAAACAGCAACGTTTTATCACCACTTTGATGTCCTCGCAGAGAATGAAGCGCCGCCTCCTTCCAGAACAGTTAGAGTTTGTGATTCACTCACTTGCGAGATGTTTGGTGCAAAAAATTTAATCAAACAACTTGAATCCGAAGGTATTGACGATGTTCGTATCCAGCCAGTACCTTGTGTCGGTCGCTGCAATCATGCCCCGGTTGCTGTTGTTGGTACCAACCCGATAGAATCGGCAGATTTGGCTAAAATAAAAACTGCTATTGAAAGCGATGAATTTGAAGATAATGAACCCGACGGCATAGACTATAACGAATACAGAAAAAATGGTGGTTATCAGACGCTAGTAGATTGTGTTGAAGGTAAACACCAGCGTGAAGACATTATATCAATACTGGAAGACTCTAATTTACGTGGACTGGGCGGTGCGGGATTTCCGACTGGCCGTAAATGGCGAATACTAAGTGAACAACCGAAACCCAAAATGATCGCCATCAATATCGATGAAGGCGAACCAGGCACATTTAAAGACCGATTTTACCTTGAACAGGATCCACATCGTTTTATTGAAGGTACTCTAATTGCACATTGGGCAATAGAGGCTGACAAGATCTATATTTATTTAAGGGATGAATATGCCGGATGTCGTAAGGCATTGGAAAAAGAACTCGCATCACTAAAGCAGAATCCGCCATGCGCATTACCAGAAATTCATCTTAGGCGTGGAGCTGGAGCCTATATATGTGGTGAAGAATCAGCAATGATCGAGTCCATCGAAGGTAAGCGAGGTATGCCACGTTTACGTCCCCCGTATGTTGCCCAAGTAGGTCTTTTTGGACACCCTACCCTCGAACAAAATATGGAAAGTATGCACTGGGTCAGAGATATTATTAATAATGGTGCAGAATGGTTTTCCAAGAATGGGCGGCATGATCGAAAAGGTCTGCGTTCGTTTTCTGTCAGTGGTCGAGTACAAAAGCCCGGGGTACATCTTGCACCGGCAGGTATCACTATGCAGGAATTAATTGATGAATATTGTGCCGGCATGCTTGATGGTCATGAATTCTATGGCTATTTTCCCGGCGGTGCATCAGGTGGAATTTTGCCTGCATCATTAGGCGATATCCCACTTGATTTTGATACATTGCAACCTTACGGTTGTTTTATTGGCTCAGCGGCTATTGTCGTGTTATCAAACAAGGATAGCGCAAAACAAATGGCGCTAAATGCCATGCGCTTTTTTGAAGATGAGTCCTGTGGTCAATGCACGCCCTGCAGAGTGGGAACTGCCAAAGCAGTCAAACTAATGGAAAAGGAGGAATGGGACCAACCTCTACTAGAAGAATTATCCACCGCCATGGTCGACGCTTCAATTTGTGGCTTAGGTCAAGCTGCACCAAACCCTTTGCGTTGTGCAATAAAATATTTTCCTGAGGAATTCAAATAATGGCTGCTAATCCAAAATTCATGAATGAGAAAGCCATCTCTTTTAAATTAAATGGTGGTGAAATTGAGGCGTATGGCGATGAAACCATTCTCCAGGCCGCGAAACGTAACGGTATAGAAATACCCCATCTTTGTTATAAAGAAGGTTATCGACCTGATGGAAATTGTCGCGCATGCATGGTTGAGATCGATGGTGAGCGCGTATTAGCACCATCCTGCTGCCGTCAACCTACAGAAGGAATGACTGTCAGCAGTGATAATGAACGTGCTCAATTATCACAAAAAATGGTATTGGAATTGTTGCTATCTGATATGCCGCAACAAGGTAAATCACCTTATAAATTAAATTCAGAACTCGATTATTGGGCTGATAAATTAAGCGTATTTAATCCTCGTTTTGAGCAACGAGAGCAACCTAAACCGGATCTTTCACACCCTGCAATTGCGGTAAATCTGGATGCTTGTATACAATGCACGCGTTGTGTAAGAGCTTGTCGTGAAGAACAGGTCAATGATGTGATTGGTATGGCTTTTCGAGGAAAGCATGCTGAAATTATTTTTGATATGGCTGAACCCATGGGAGAAAGCACCTGTGTTGCCTGTGGTGAATGTGTGCAGGCTTGCCCTACTGGTGCACTGATGCCAGCCAAAAATGTAGGCCTGATAGAACCGGATAAAAAAGTTGAATCTGTATGTCCCTATTGTGGCGTCGGTTGTTTATTAACCTATAACGTCAAAAACAATCATATTCAGTATGTTGAAGGGCGTGATGGGCCAGCCAACAAGAGCAGATTATGCGTTAAAGGCAGGTATGGTTTTGATTATGTACATCATCCCGACCGCCTGACAAAACCTTTAATTCGTCGGGAAGGCGTAGATAAAACAGCAGCCTTGATTGACCCAATCGAAATGGATAAGTATTTCCGTGAAGCGAGTTGGGAAGAAGCATTGGATTTCGCTGCTGCCGGGCTAAAAAACATCAGGGACACAAAAGGCCCTCATGCTTTGGCCGGTTTCGGTTGTGCTAAAGGCAGTAATGAAGAAGCTTATTTAGTCCAAAAATTAGTGCGTACTGGCTTTAGAACAAATAATGTCGATCACTGTACACGTTTATGTCATGCCTCTTCCGTTGCTGCCCTGCTCGAAACAATAGGGTCCGGAGCCGTCTCAAATCAAGTGGCCGATGGTTCAGAAGCCGATGTAATTATCGTTATAGGGGCACGACCCAATGATAATCATCCGGTTGCCGCTACCTTCATAAAAAATGCTACTGATCGTGGCAGTAAATTAATATTGATAGAACCTTATGGTTCTGAAATGTATCTGCATGCAGAACATTTACTGCAACTAAGGCCTGGCACAGATGTGCTATTGCTTAATGCAATGATGCATACAATCATTACTGAAAATTTACAAAATCAGGAATTCATTGATCAACATACTGATGGTTTTGAAGCTATAAAAGAAACTGTACTTAGATATAGCCCCGAGGAAGTTGCACCTATCTGTGCAATTCCACCGGAAACGATAAAAACAGTGGCGCGATTATATGCCACTGCAAAAACGGCGATTATTTTCTGGGGCATGGGTATATCTCAACACATACACGGAACTGATAACGCCCGATGTTTAATCTCTCTGGCACTTATGACTGGTCAGATTGGCAGAACCAGCACTGGCTTACATCCTTTACGTGGACAAAATAATGTACAAGGCACATCTGATGTCGGTTTAATACCAATGGTCTATCCGGACTACCAACCAGTCAATGATCCTGGTGTTCGGAAAAAATTTGAACAACTTTGGGGTCAGGAACTTGACCCTGATATTGGTAAAACAGTTGTTGAGATCATGCACGCTATCCATGATGGCGATCTAAATGGCCTTTATATTATGGGTGAAAACCCGGCCATGTCAGATCCAAACCTTAATCACGCGCGTGAGGCACTCGCAAACCTTGAACACTGTGTGGTGCAAGATATTTTCTTCACTGAAACATGTAGTTATGCTGATGTTATATTGCCTGCAAGCGCTTTTCCTGAAAAATCAGGTACTTTTACAAACACGGACAGACGTGTACAAATGGGTCGCCAAGCCATAGATCCACCCGGTGACGCCAGACAGGATTTATGGATTATTCAAGAAATTGCAAACCGGATTGGTCTTAACTGGAATTATGCTGGGCCTGAAGATGTCTTCAATGAAATTCGTAAAGCAGTACCAAGTATGGCGGGTATTACCTGGGAAAGGTTAGAGAAAGAGGATTCGTTAACCTATCCACTATTAAATGAGGGAGATTCTGGCGAGCCGATTATCTTTAAAGATGGGATTTTTCCAACCGATGATGGTAAAGGTCGATTTGTCCCTGCTGAATATATTGAAGCAGCAGAAATGCCCGACAGCAAATTTCCTTATGTGTTCGTAACCGGACGTCAATTAGAACACTGGCATACGGGAACTATGACGCGTCATTCACGCGTGTTAGATGCACTTGAACCCGGCCCTTGTATTATGGTTAACCCTAAAGATCTGAAAAAATTTGGTTTGAAAACGGGTGATATGCTCGTCATAGAATCGAGGCGCGGCAGAATCGCAGCTACAACCAGAGCCGATGAACACATGCTTGAAGGTGTAGTAATGATGCCATTTACATTTAGTGAAGCAGCAGCCAACCTGATTACTAACGAAGAGCTGGATCCTTTCGGTAAAATTCCAGAATTTAAGTTTTGTTCAGTAAACTTAAAGAAAGGTACTCGAGCAAACGATGAGATTAGTAAACAGAAAAATAATAATTAAAGTCAACAATAAAAAACATAATCAGAATATCACTTATTAAACTTCAGATGTTTATTTCGCAGATTAACTGAAAAGGACAAACGGATTCCAATCAGGATTCGTTATTCTTTACATCTACCAAGGTTAACGTTTCAAGGATTAATGGTTTAGCATCTTCCTTGCTTCTATCGGGAATAACTGTTGTTATTTGATAAAGGCTACCCGGTATTTCATCTGAAAAGATAAACTCATAATATTTATCAGCGAATTGTTCGAAATCACGACGGTGCGGATCATTTAAATAAGGTGAAAAATATATTTTTTCACCCGCATATTCTTTGCCATTAAATTTGAAAGTTGTTGGTTCAACTACCGCATCATTTCTCAATGAAATTTTAATAGACTTTTGAAAATGTCTCCAATGACCATTAGTCAAACGATTCATTTCATAAACATCTCCCTGCATATATATTCCAATAGCAGGATTTCCTGTAATATTTGTCACGTTATCTGGAGTGACAACTTGTTTCTTTTCAGCTGTAAAAAACTCCATCATGGCATTCTTGGTGCCATCTTCATTCAACTCAAGTATTTTCAAATACACTGAATCAGTGAAACCTTCTTCATATGTACCCGATTTTACGAATTCATAATAAAGACTAAGGGGAGCTTTTATATTACCCAAATGGTCAGTGTGCCATAATATATTTTCAGCATCATTAAATTGAAAGTCCTCAGGAATTTCCTCTACTTCCCCAAAACGTCCTATTCTTGAATCAAGTTCTTCTTGTGTTAATGGTGTTCCTCCACTCGGAGTAACAGCTTCTTTTTGTTCCGCAGCCGATAAATTAATACTGACTAGTAAGGGAAAAATTGTTAGAAGTATGTAAGTAATAAATTTCATATGTCAGCAACTCAATTATTTAATTAATGGTACACCATAGTCTGTTAATATTTTTTCAATATCCGCTTTATTTTCTTTTATTAGATTGTTTATCATTTCTTTCCAACCTTTTTCACCGTATCTTACAGCCATTGAAAAACTATATGTAAATCGCATTTCTGGTCTTTCAGGATCATCTTTTAAAGGCAGCAAGACTAACTCTACATCGTTCTCTTTATATTGTTTTGCGAAATAACCTGCAGTCGGTCCCCAGATAATAGTTGCATCAATTTTTCCTGCAGCTACATCTTCTATCATTTGTTGACCCGGATTAACTTTCGGATCACCAGATTGGCCTTGATAACGAACCATGTTGCCCATGAGTTCATTATAAAACACCCATAATTGTTGAGGTCCACGATCTGGCAACCCTATTTTGATTTCATTCCCACCTTCATTCACAAATTTACTCAGCATGGAAGGATCCGTTATCGAATCCAATTTCCTGCCTTTTGCATACACTAATACATAAGTAGACGTAAAATACGGCTCAGTAGTCGCCGCTAATTCAAAATTTGACGGCGCACTAATGACTAAATCACATTTGTAACCAAGGCCACTTTCCGATTCAGCTCTAAGTGTATTTCTTATAAAACCAATACGCTGTGGAAAAAATTCATACTTCAATTTCAAGCCTAATTTATTAGCTAACAATTCTGCAATTTTATTCTCGTAGCCTTCTTCCGCCCTATTAGAGAATGGCAACATATAAGGATCCGCACATACTTTAAGGAACTCAGGATCAGGAAAGCTTTCTTCAGCAAAGCTAGTTTGCATCATTAACATTGAAATTAAAAAATTGAGTATCAGTTTCATAAGATTAAATTAGTCCGCCTATAATCGCGGACTTTCCATTTTATTATGTAAAATATTGAAAAAATTAACTTTTACTTGGTTGGTTTTATTTTATTTATCTTACCTAACAATCGGCGAAAAGGACCTTTTAATGTATCCATTGCCTTTTGTTTATAAGCCGCTATGACGTCAGCCGAAACATCACCAACTACAATCACACCTACCATGCCAAATCCAATATGTGGTTGACAGACATAGGAATAAATACCCGGTTTGTCCAGAAGCGGCGCAATATTTTCACCTAGAGCACCAGCCCAAGGGGTAGCACCTTCTGGTATTAATTCGTCAACTGAGACTGAATTATGTGAGTTCATATTAGAGAATTGCACTTTATCGCCCTCAGCTACATAAAGAATTGCATTCTCAAATGCCCGAGGACCTGCTTTGATTGTATGCTCGGCCGCATTTGCAAAATTAGGTAGCATGAATGCAGCAATAGCCAAAAATGTGGTCAGCATATTTTTCATAATCATATCGATCATCTCCAAATAAATATTTAATTGTATTTAATAATTCTGAAACTATTTCTTTTCTGTTGTAATTTCAGTCTAAAATCAAGGGGCGAATTAAAGAGGTCTTTGTCCTTTTTGTCAATTTATAAACTTCTATTGAATCTAGTCTAATCAATGATCGGCTCTTGAATTCAATATATTGTCATTGTTTATGACTTAATAATTTGCAACAAGTTCTTTAGATTAATTCAGATTTTCATGAAACTTTTTCCAGCACTGTATATTCAATATCGAGGTTAATAAAAAAAATCCCCGACACCGAAGTGTCGGGGACATCTTAACAAACGCTTGTTTGTCGAGATCTTATGGCAGACTGAAAACCATCAGAATTCCCGCATTACGCGAAGAGTTCAACAGTTTACGATAACCACCCACAGCA
>JBFIJV010000007.1:0-25521 GCA_041600575.1 Gammaproteobacteria bacterium
ATAATCAGACTGAAACAACGCCTAGACCTGTTGAAAATAGTTCGGCTGATAGAAAGGTAGAAACTGTCACTAGTAATACT
The DNA here is from genome assembly GCA_041600575.1 of Gammaproteobacteria bacterium. Classification (GTDB taxonomy): domain Bacteria; phylum Pseudomonadota; class Gammaproteobacteria; order Eutrophobiales; family Eutrophobiaceae; genus UBA7359. Next base: position 81 of record JBFIJV010000007.1, read on the forward strand.
ACTCCTGACAAGAGCAATGAAGTATCACCTATACACCAGAATGCCCCTGCTGAAAAACCTGCTCACACCAGTGTTAGTAATAATCATGTGGCCTCAGTTCCAAATGATATCCAAAAGCAAACACCAACAAGTGAAAATCAGGAACGTAAAGTCGCTGTGGCGGAGGAAGCTAACAAAGACTGATGCTTTAATGCTCTCGGGTGGCATGAAATTTAATTTCGGGCCAGCGTTCCATTGTTAAATTCAGATTAACCATGGAAGGTGCCAGATAGGTTAAATGCTGGCCGCCATCAAGAGCAATGTTATCGCTGGCTTTTTTTCGAAATTCATCCAGCATTTTATTGTCGTGACATTCAATCCAACGGGCGGCTATGACTGGAATATTGTCATATGAACATTCGACGCTATATTCTTCTTTCAAGCGCCAGGCAACAACATCGAACTGTAAGATACCGACTGCACCAAGTATCAAATCATTTCTATTAATAGGTCTAAATACCTGGGTTGCGCCTTCTTCACCCAATTGAGTTAAACCTTTCTGCAATGCTTTCAACTTTAAAGGATCACGTAACTGAACGCGCCTGAATAATTCAGGTGCAAAATGCGGTATACCGGTAAAGTTTAGCTTTTCACCCTGCGTAAATGTGTCGCCCACCTGGATGGTGCCATGATTATGCAAGCCGATAACATCCCCGGACCAGGCCTCTTCTGCTTGTTCACGATTACCGGCCATAAATGTTAATGCATTTGATATTTGAACGTCACGTCCCAGCCTGACATGATGGATTTTCATTCCGCGTTGATAGTTACCTGAACATAGCCTGAGAAATGCAATTCTATCCCGATGAGCCGGATCCATATTTGCCTGTATCTTGAATACAAAACCACTTAGTTTTTCTTCTTCAGAATCAACTTTACGTTCTTCAGCTGATCGTGCCTGTGGTGATGGCGCATGTTCAATCAAGCAATCCAGAAATTCTTCAATGCCAAAATTATTTAATGCAGTTCCAAAAAAAACAGGCGTAATTCGACCAGATAAAAAATCATCCTGATTGAACACATCATAGACACCCTGTATCAACTTAATCTCTTCATCAAGCTCATTGATTTGGTCACCCAGTATTTTTTTTGCTTCTTCACTATGTAAACCCGATATCAATTCACCATGACTAGCGCCACCTTTTTTATCATATAAACGCAAACTATCATCCAGTAAATTATAAATTCCTTTTAACCTGGATCCCATTCCTATTGGCCAGGTAAAGGGCACGCACTTTATCCCTAGTTCTGCCTCAATCTCATCCAGCAGATCGATAGGCTCCTTGCCTTCACGATCCAGTTTATTAATAAAGGTGATAATTGGCGTATCTCTTAAACGACAAACATCCATTAACTTCACAGTTCGTTCTTCTACGCCTTTAGCAACATCTATTACCATCAACGCAGAATCAACCGCAGTTAATGTCCGGTAGGTGTCTTCCGAAAAATCTGCATGTCCCGGTGTGTCGAGCAGATTGACAATTTTATCTTTATACCCAAATTGCATTACAGAACTGGTAACGGATATGCCTCTCTCCTTTTCCATTTGCATCCAGTCTGATGTCGCATGACGATCTGATTTTCTGGCCTTAACTGTTCCGGCCATTTGAATCGCACCGCCGTACAATAAAAGCTGTTCAGTAACAGTTGTTTTACCGGCATCTGGATGAGAGATTATTGCAAAGGTACGTCGTTTTTGAGTTTGCGCGCGTTGGTTTGACATCTACTTGATAGTCTTAAAGAGGTGAAATTAATTTGATGAAGGAGCTGTTGTATTAATCAGTCTTTTCATTTCGCTAACTGCTTCAGATAAACCTGACAAAACAGCGCGAGAGATAATACTATGTCCAATATTTAATTCCAGTATATCAGGAATAGCTGCTATTTCTTTTACATTAGTGTAATTTAAACCGTGACCAGCATTTACCTTAAGCCCGGCGTTTGTAGCAAACCCAACAGACTTTATTATTCTATTTAATTCCTGTGTCTTGTTTCTATCATCAACCGCATCGGCATAATGCCCGGTATGTATTTCAATATAAGGCGCCCCGGATTCAACCGCAGCCAGTATTTGGCTTTCATCGGCATCGATAAATAAAGAAACTCTTGTTCCCAATCCTTGTAAACGCTGACAACTTTCTTTTATACGTGCTAATTGAGCAGCGACATCAAGCCCGCCCTCAGTTGTTAGCTCCTCACGCTTTTCCGGCACTAAACAACAAAATGCCGGTTTTATTGATTCAGCAATTGTCATCATTTCTTCTGTTAACGCCATCTCAAGGTTCATCGGTGTGAGCAAGGTATCTTTTAAAATACGAACGTCTCTTTCCTGAATATGACGACGATCTTCGCGTAAATGGACAGTTATTGAATCTGCGCCCGCCTGTTCTGCCAAATGGGCAGCACTGACAGGATCAGGGTAACGTGTCCCACGAGCCTGACGAAGCGTCGCTATGTGATCAATATTTACACCAAGTAACATAAGAATAAGTTTTAAAATTAAAAAATAATATTGTAACGATAATCAATTTGCAGGTATATCAACTCGTTTGTTTGTTTTTAATGTAAGCCTCATATAATTGCCGACTGGCTAAAGGTTTGTCTCCCAGATACTGTTTCAGTAATGACCTTAATAGTATTTTTGCTTCGTTTTTATTTTTAGCATCGATCAAGGATTCGTTGTCCAGCTCTATAAGAGTTTTACCGGAAACTGCAATACCGTTTGCCTGTGTATCAGAACAAGGACCAATATCCAGTTTATAGCAATAGTCATCTTCAGCAATAATGGGGCCGCCAGTGTTCTGATCCTGATCGAAAATCACGCCATAGCCCAGGGACTGCAATAATATTTTTTCAAAATATCGTAATAAAGTCTGCTCAGTATTCTTCGCAGCTAACTCAATAATAGTCGCATCATAAGAGTCAAATAGTTCAGGATGAGATTCGTGCTTGTGCAATAACCTAAGTATGATTTCATTCATATAAAAACCGGTCATCATCTGCTGTGGACTCAATGAATTCATGGTTGATGCCATTTCGATGTCAATCAATGTACCTAACTCGGATCGACTAACCCACGACATAAGGTATTTCTGATAAAGATTATAATTTATACCCTGATGTTTCTTATTACGTTTAGCACCTTTTGCCACAAGACTAATGCGGCCATAGTCTCTGGACATAACCTCCAGGATAAGACTGCTTTCACGATAATCTCTACTATGTAAAATATAACATGGTGTGAGCTCAACTTTCATTCAATTTGATTCAAATAAAAATCTATTCGTAATAACCAAATTGTTTTAATGCTTGCTCCGAATCAGCCCATTTATTTTTAACTTTGACCCAGGTTTTCAAATTTATTTTTTTTTCATACAGCTTTTCCAGTTCAATTCTTGCCGCTTGGCCTACCGCTTTCAATACCTTACCTTCTTTCCCAATGATTATTGATTTTTGCCCATTCTTTTCAACCCAGATGCAAGCATGGATGTGGATGATATTTTCGTCTTCTTTAAATTCATCTATTGTTATAGATAAACGATAAGGCAGTTCATCACTGAGACGTGATATTAATTGCTCTCTTATAAACTCTGCCGCGAAGAATCTTTCATTGCGGTCAGTGACTTGATCTTCAGGAAATAGTGCTGGCGCAACGGGTAGATCTCTGACAATTAATGATTCCAGATCGTCCAAACCATTTTCCTTTATTGCTGAAATTGGAATTATTTCTTTAAAATCAACCATGCCGGAAATAGTATTGATATAAGATAACAACTGACTTTTATCAGAAATTTTATCTATTTTGTTAATGACCAGAAATAATTTTTCCGGTGAAATGTTTTTTAACACTTCAACCACATTTTCATCTAATTCATTCCACTTCAATGCTTCAACAATAAACAAGACGATATCGATATGATCCAGGGAATGTGACACTGCCCGATTCATATGTCGATTTAAGGCCAGCGCAGGTTGTTTTTGTAAACCCGGTGTATCAATAAATATTATCTGAGATGCGGGTGATGTTTTTATACCCTGAAGATTCCAACGGGTTGTTTGCGGCTTTCTGGAAACGATGCTTAATTTTTGATCGATAAGGTGATTTAACAGCGTTGATTTTCCAACATTAGGTCTTCCAACAATACTTACATAACCTGTTTTAAATTCATCCATATTTAATTTTTCAACTCATTTGATAACAACATGGTAATGACCTTTTTTGCTACTGCCTGTTCTGCTTTTCGTTTACTCTTTCCTTTTGCTAAAATAACTTCTTCGATCGAATCAACTTTACATGAAACAGTAAACTCAGGTTCATGTGATGAACCAACTTCTGAAATAACTTCATATACGGGAACGTTTTCATTACGAGACTGGAGATGTTCCTGCAATTGCGTTTTCGCATCTTTTTTTATATCTGCGGTATCTATTTTATCAAGATGCGATTTGTACAAGTTGAGTATAAATTTACGGCACGATTCAATATTTGAATCAAGATAGATGGCACCTATTAGTGCTTCAAGCGTATTAGCCAGGATAGAATCTCGTCGCCAGCCACCACTTTTTAATTCGCCGGCACCGAGTTTTATCTCATTTTGAAGTTGAATCTCTCTACCGATTACTGCAAGTTTTTCACCCTTGACCAGTGAAGCCCTTAATCGCGTTAATTCACCTTCAGATGCCGTTGGAAATTTTTGATACAGTGCGTCAGTTATAATAAACCCTAATATTGCATCGCCCAAAAATTCAAGCCGTTCATTATTATGGTTTCCTATACTACGATGTGTCAGAGCCTGCTCTAACAGACTCTTCTCTTTAAATGTATAATCAATAAACTTACTTATTGTGGTGCACTCCCGGTCAGTTCAAGAGTTTCATCTACTTCCATCATGAGAAATATATTCTTAAAGAGTTTGTTTGATGCCTGATATTTAACATTCAAATATCTCTTTTTTCCATCTTTTGATTTCTGAACATTAACCAGTTCTTTTACAGTCTTATCTGTGAAACGTTCTACATTATTTAGCTCAACATTTCTTAGAAATATTTTTCTAATTTCTTTGGTTGTTTTTCTTAATTTTGGATCCTGATTAAGTACAGATTGCATCGATTTTTTTACTGCAAAGTATTCGTTATATAACGGAAACGCTGTCAAAGCGAATAATACAAAACATGCTAGCATGGCCATAATTATGAATATGCCCATTGCTGTCATGCCACCTTGCCGTTTAGAAATATGTTTCATAATACCCCCTAGGTTAAATCTAGATTATTTGATTATTGTACCAATTCGATGAAAATCCACACCACCATTCCTGGTATCCCAATTCATCCAAATCATAAAGGCACGTCCGACGAGATTCTCATCTGGCACGAACCCCCAAAACCGACTGTCTTTACTATTATCTCTATTATCACCCAAAACAAAATAATGGCCTTCGGGAACCCGAACTTCCAGTTCCTGCGACGGCCTGTTTGGAGATACTAGTATTTCATGGTCTATATCACCTAAATGTTCAATTCTCAAAGAGACTCCATCCATCATCAAGCCCGACCCATGGGCATTATAACGTCCATTCCTGGACTGTGTAACCGATATATCATTGATATATAGTGTTTTATCCTTGTATGCAATTTTATCTCCGGGCAATCCGACAACTCTTTTTATAAATGGAATACTCGGGTCTTCAGGATACCGAAACACAACGATGTCACCTCTTTCAGGTGTTTTGTTATCAATGATTTTGCTATTGAGGACTGGTAATCGAATACCATAATCGTACTTATTCACAAGGATAAAATCGCCAATTAACAGGGTTGGCATCATTGATCCTGATGGAATTTTAAACGGTTCAAAGATAAAAGAGCGAAGAATCAGAACGATGAGGAATATAGGAAAAAAAGATTTTGCGTATTCAACGATGATTGGCAGTTTTAATTGTTCCTTGCTCTCGGGAGTAACTTCAGCCACTTTGATAGCAATGTCTGACTTCTCGCGCCCGGGAGCAAAAACCAGGCTATCAAATAACCAGATAGCGCCACTGACAAAGGTTAAAAATACTAATAATGCTGAAAAATCAAAATTCATTTATCTTTACCTACATGAAGGATTGCCATAAAAGCCGACTGCGGAATTTCAACCGAACCAAATTGTTTCATACGTTTTTTACCGGCTTTTTGTTTTTCAAGTAATTTTCGTTTACGAGATATATCGCCACCATAACATTTGGCTGTGACATTTTTTCTCATGGCCTTGACAGTTTGTCTGGCTAATATTTTCGAACCAATAGCGGCTTGAATTGCGACTTCATACATTTGCCGAGGAATAAACTCTTTCATCTTTTCAGTTAGATCACGCCCTCTGCTAACGGACAAATCCTGATGGACAATACAAGATAATGCATCAACTCGTTCGTTATTTATCAGAATATCAAGTTTAACCAACTTGGCAGCTTCAAAACGATTGAATGTATAATCAAATGAGGCGAAACCTCGGCTAACAGATTTGAGTCGGTCAAAAAAATCCAGCACAACTTCACTCATTGGTATTTCAAAGGACAATGATATCTGTTTACCCAGGTATTGTAATTTTTTCTGAACGCCGCGTTTTTCTATACATAATGCTATTACGTTACCAAGGTATTCCTGTGGCACAAGAATATCTGCTGTAATAATGGGTTCACGAATTTCCAATACCTGGTTTGGAGGTGGTAGTTTAGTTGGATTATCAATGCTGATGACTTCGTTGCCAGTTGTAAGCACCTGGTAGATTACAGTAGGCGCAGAGACAATAAGTTCCAGGTCATATTCTCTTTCCAGACGTTCCTGAACAATCTCCATATGTAACATACCCAGAAATCCACAACGAAATCCAAAGCCAAGCGCTTGTGATGTCTCTGGTTCATAGTGGAGCGCAGCATCATTCAACCGTAACTTTGCCAATGCTTCGCGAAATGATTCGTAATCTGAAGAATCAATCGGAAACAAGCCGGAAAAAACACGTGGTTTGATCTTCTGAAAACCGGGCAATGGATCTGTTGATGGCGCTTCGGTAAGGGTTAATGTGTCGCCTACCGGCGCACCGTCTATTTCTTTAATACCAGCAACAACATACCCGACTTCGCCCGTATTAAGTATATTTTTAGGGGTGCGTTTAGGTGTAAAAGTCCCCACTTGATCAACAATGAAATCTCTACCCGTAGACATAATTTTAATCTTTTTACCGACTGGTAATTGACCATCGACAATTCGAACCAGGGAAACTACGCCAAGATAATTATCAAACCACGAATCTATTATTAAGGCTTTTAGAAGTCCCTGGGTGTTTCCTTTGGGTGGTGGAACTTTTTTTATTAATTCTTCCAGAAGGTCTTTTACACCTTCGCCAGACTTGGCGCTGACACGTAATGCATCTTGTGCATCAATGCCGATAATTTCTTCAATTTCATTAATTACACGCTCGGGTTCGGCTGAAGGCAGATCAATTTTGTTTAATACAGGCAAAACCTCAAGGTTATTATTAATCGCGGTAAGACAATTTGCGACACTTTGCGCCTCAACACCTTGTGCCGCGTCAACAATCAGCAATGCGCCCTCACAGGCAGCCAATGATCGAGAAACCTCATAACTAAAGTCAACATGACCGGGGGTATCAATAATGTTTAGTTGATAACGCTCACCATCATTCGCATCATAAAAAAGCGTAACACTCTGAGCCTTAATGGTGATCCCGCGTTCACGTTCGATATCCATTGAATCCAGGACCTGTGCAGACATCTCCCGCTCTGTTAAAGCGCCACACATTTGTATGAAACGGTCTGCCAAGGTTGATTTACCATGGTCAATATGGGCAATGATTGAGAAATTACGTATATGCTGCATTAAAAGGGTTACTTATGCTGGTATTGTTGGGCTGTGTATCTGCAAAATGCGCGATTCTATACGATCTTGTACAGACCATAAATGAAATATCAAAAAATAAATCAGAAATTAAGGACTAATCTTTGCTTTCGAAATAACTTGATAGTGCTTGCTCATCGAGATGATATTGACATATTTCAATATCGCCCGCTGCAAGCAAGGGAATTCTGGCAGAAAACCGCTCGGTTAAAGCAGGATCCTGATCAATATCAATCATCTTCACTTTAAAGTTAAACCGATTTTGCCAGGTCTTTAAACCCTCAATCATGTCATGGCATAAACAACAGTCTTCTCTTGTGTAGATAAATAAGACCTGCTCGACATTATTCATCAATTTTTAGTGCAAGAAAAATTGGCCCACCGCGACGTTGAATTAAAACAGGAATAGACTTGCCTTTAGGTAAATCCTTAATCAAGCTTGAAAAATGGACCGCATCTTTAACCTTGATATTATTCAATAAAAGTATGACATCCCCCTGTCGAATACCCGCCTTTTGTGCCGGGCCAGCACCAATCTTCTCTACCAGAACACCATGATCTTCGATATCCAGTTCTTTTTTCTGATCTTTAGTCAGATTTTTAGCGACGATATTTAAAATGTTTTCATCCGGAAGTTTCGGTTTATTCGAATCTTTCGCGATTACTTCGTCGTCCGTAGGCAACTCTGATATCTTAACCTGTATAGTTTTATGTTTTGAACGTCTTATAATTTCGACGGGTACTGTCGTATTAACTATTGTTGAACCTACTAATGGAGGTAAGTCTGAGGAAAAACTAACCTTCTTACCATTAAACTTGACTACGATATCACCCACTTCGATCCCCGCTTTTTCTGCCGGGCCATCAGGCAAAACCTTTGCTATTAATGCGCCGTGCGGATGATCCATGTTAAATGATTCAGCCAGTTCACGAGTGACATCTTGAATTAAGACACCTAACCAGCCTCTGCTAACCCGGCCTTTGTTTCTTAATTGTTTATATACGTTTTCAACTACATTTACCGGGACGGCAAATGACAAGCCCATAAATCCGCCTGTTCGACTATATATTTGTGAATTAACACCAATAACCTCGCCCTCAAGATTGAACAATGGGCCACCTGAATTACCGGGATTAATCGCTACATCGGTTTGTATAAAGGGCACATAGTTTTCATTTGGCAAACTTCGGCCAATAGCGCTGATAATTCCTGCCGTAACAGAAGCATCAAATCCAAAGGGTGAACCAATCGCCAAGACCCATTCCCCAACATTAAGGTTCGATGAATCACCGAGTTTCAATGATGGCAGATCAGTCGCGTCTATTTTTAAAACAGCAATATCACTTCTTTCATCGCTACCAATTAATTCAGCAACAAACTCACGACGATCATTTAATCTTACAATTATTTCTTCTGCGTTAAGCACGACATGATGATTAGTAATGACATATCCATCTTGGGAAATTATAAAACCTGAGCCTAATGATGAACGTTCTTGTGAAGGTTCTTGTCCTTCTGGCATTTCACCAAAATATTTTTTAAAGAACTCATAAAAAGGACTGTCCTCAGGAATATCAGGCAAATTATATCCGGGCGGAAACCCTTTGGGGCCTGCACTTTTAGTGCTTGTACTTATATTAACTACGGCGGATGCGTTTTTATTAACGAGTTCTGTGAAATCAGGCAATGAGCGAGCCTGGATCAAGCAGGTATAGGATAGAAAAAATAAACTAACAACAGTTATAAATAATTTTTGATACATTACTTTTATGTTCCGTGTTGTGGCGTCATTTAGATATTGTTAAAGATTACTGGCGTCTAATATTAAAATCAAACAGCGCTTATGATATTTTAATTGATAATTAATCAATGAAACGATTTTACTGAAGCCGCCATTAATTTAACTGTTGTTTTAGGCACTTCACCAACTGCTGTAATTTGATAGCCATCAGTATGCGTTGCATAGGTATTAACGCCACCAAAATTAGAATGGCCTGTATTTGCATCAGGTTGTTGGTTTAATTTCTCTACATATATAGACACCATTGCCAGACCATCGGTATAGATTAAATGATCGACAGGCATGCGACTGGTTATCATCGGTTCTCTTGAATGTTCTCTCATAGAAAACCCGGCAGGCATCCATGTCACCTTCCATTGTTTAGCATTAGGTTCGACAGCGACGTTTGTATTGACTTCATTGCGGTGCCAGGTAAAACCCTTATCAGAAACAGATGGTTCTAACAAAGCATCATCAATCTCCTCCAGTACGTTTAATTGTGCAAACATGATTTGCTCGAGTGTCACACCTAATTGATTTTTAAGTTCTGATTTAAGTAAAAGTCTGGATTTTTTATCAATCCAGAGTTGGTAACCATAACGATATTTATCAATTGGCCTGATATTGACAATCCACGCGTCCAGGCCCGCTACCCGATCTTCACCGGCAATTTCGAATATATAATATTCAGAAATCGTTTTGACAGGATGAGGCAAATAAGTTGAAATCAATTTGCCTAAACGACTTTTTTCAACAACTACTGCTTTATTTTCAGGAAAATAACATCTTACCTGGTCTTTATCTCGAATAACTTCTCTGGCATGTCCTGTTAATGAAACCAGACGTTCAATTGCGCCATCTGTATCAGCTTTATGAATTATTCGCATTGTATCTATCTGTTTACCCAAGCGATAAACAAAAACACCATCATAATTTAATTCACGACCAGCCTTTGACATCTCATCAATTAATAATTGTGGATCAGGAGGCGTATCCTCTGCATAAACAACAGGAACACTTCCGAATAGAAGTGCTAACGAGAAAAATAACGACTGATAATTCAATTAAAGTTATTCCTGCGACTCAATCGTAACCAGTCGGACATAAGGTAAAATACCATTCACACTGCCATTACTTCGATATTCATTATGGTTCATTAAATAGTTGTTAAGTCGTTGGTTTGCTATTGCCTCTGGCGTATCTGTTTTACTCACAGCAGCAGGTAACATTTGAACTTCAGGAAAACTATACGTGTTATTTGGCTGAGCAACGATCTCATTTACTGCTGTGGCAGCTATCGAGGGTGAAGTAGATACGGAACCAACATCATTACTACGTTGGACACTAAAGACCGCGACCATGGCAACAGACGCTGCAATAGCAAATCCAGCAAGCGGTTTTAGATTAAATTGTTTCGATTTTTGCGGGGCAAGAACTGTTGGTTCATCGCCAAGTGAGTCAGCAACACAACTTGTCGCATAGCCGGAAATTGTTTCCGGTAACTGACCGCGAAGACAGTCACCGATTAGATGATAGCGTGACCACTTATCTTTCATTTCCTGGTCATGAATCAAGGCATCAATGGTCGTTTTGTCGCCATCGACTTCGCCGTCGATTAATGCCGAAAGCAGCTCTTTATTTTGTTCATTCATAATCTTTAGCCTATATTTCAATTTTGAAGTAATGGATTCATTTCATTATCAATCGCTTCACGTGCCCGGAATATTCGAGATCGAACAGTGCCGATTGGGCATTCCATAACACTCGCAATTTCCTCATAACTCAAACCTTCAACTTCTCTTAGCATAATAGCCGTTTTTAAATCTTCAGGCAGTTCTTCAATGGCTTTTAAGACCGTTGCCTGCAATTCATCTTTAAGCAGTATGTTTTCAGGTGTTGCTTGTTCTGTTAGAGCAGTATTACCTTCAATTTGTTCAATCTCGGACACATCATAATCGCTGCCTCTTGGTCTACGCGATTGTACAGCAAGGTGATTCTTTGCTGTATTAACAGCAATTCGGTAAAGCCAGGTATAAAAAGCACTATCACCTCGAAAATTAGGTAGTGCCCGGTAAGCTTTTATGAATGCATCTTGTGTGACATCTAAAGCATCACTATGGTTCCTGACAAAACGCGAGACAAGATTAATAATGCGCTGTTGATATTTAAGCACGAGCAGATCATAGGCCGCCTTTTCACCATTCTTAACACGCTCTATAAGCTGTTTATCTGTAATGTTATTGGCCATCAGGCCTATCCTCTTGTGCTATTATTTTGTGTGTTGCAATAAACGTTTAAACTGTTTCAAATTACATGTATATATCATGAACTATATAAGTATCTACAATCAAAGGCTTAGCTAAAAAAATGGCAATACTACCTTAAGTAACATGCATGACCAACAACAACATGACGTATTGATTATCGGCAGTGGTGCTGCGGGCCTGAGTCTGGCCTTAAAATTGGCTGATACTGCCAATGTTGCAGTCCTCTCCAAAGAAGCACTCTCTGAGGGAGCAACCTTATATGCCCAGGGTGGAGTCTCTGCAGTCCTCGACGAACATGATTCAATTGAATCCCATGTTCAGGATACATTAATCGCGGGTGCAGGATTATGTGACTCAGATGTCGTTCGATTTGTGGTCGAACAAGCCCATCAAAGCATTGATTGGCTGGTTGATTTAGGGGTTGATTTTACCCGTTCGGACGCTGATTCCGGGACTAATTCACCCTTTCATCTTCATAGAGAAGGGGGGCATAGCCATCGTCGTATCATTCATGCGGCCGATGCCACCGGTAAAGCAATTGAGACAACACTTGAATCACGTGTTCGACAACACCCGAATATTGATTTGTACGAACATCATATTGCAGTCGATTTAATCACGACAAATAAACTGTCAAAACCGGGAAATCGTTGTCTTGGCGCGTATGCACTTGATATTATTAATAATAATGTGTCGGTATTTAGTGCGAAAAATGTGGTTCTTGCAAGTGGCGGAGCCGGAAAAGCCTATCTTTATACGAGTAATCCTGATGGCTGTACAGGTGATGGTATTGCAATGGCCTGGCGTGCCGGATGTCGTATTGCCAACATGGAATTTATCCAGTTTCACCCAACCTGTCTTTATCACCCCATGGCAAAATCATTTCTTATTTCTGAGGCTTTGAGGGGTGAAGGTGCAAAACTAGTGCTTGAAGACGGGCAACCATTTATGCAGCGTTATGATAAACGTGAAGAGTTAGCACCAAGAGATGTCGTCGCACGCGCAATTGATTATGAAATGAAGCGTTTGGGTCATGATTGCGTTTATCTGGACATTTCACACAAATCTGCAACATTCATAGAGGAACACTTTCCTACTATTAATCAACGTTGTCTGGACCTGGGTATTGATATGTCAAAACAGCCGATACCAGTCGTCCCGGCAGCACACTACACCTGCGGTGGCGTCATCATTAATAAGGACGGTGAAACCGATATATCAGGCTTGTATGCTATTGGCGAAGTCAGTTGTTCCGGTTTACATGGTGCAAATCGAATGGCAAGTAACTCCCTGCTGGAATGTATTGTGTTTGCTCATGCCGCTGCAAATTCCATTCGGAAGTCGCTAGTCACCTCAAAATTCCCCGGCAAACTTCCCGAATGGGATGAAAGTCGGGTAACCGATTCCGATGAAGAAGTCGTCGTAAGCCATAACTGGGATGAGATCCGGCGGTTTATGTGGGATTACGTCGGTATCGTCAGGACAAGTAAGCGACTTCAACGCGCGCAACACCGGATTGAATTACTGAAGTCTGAGATTACGGAATATTATGGAAATTTCAGAATCAGTAAGGATTTGGTAGAACTACGGAATCTAGCTGTGGTTGCAGAACTAATTATCGCATCGGCTTTGAGAAGAAAAGAAAGTCGCGGCCTTCATTATTCAACCGACTATCCAGTTGCAAATATGGATGATAAAGCAATTAATACCATCTTGAAGATAAAAAAATCCGAGGATGATCCCGTTGCGGCTTAATTAATATTATCAAGCATCTCCAGAAAAGACTCCTCATTCAGTGTTTCAATACCTAACTTGATCGCCTTTTCATATTTACTTCCCGGATTTTCACCAAAAACGACATAGCTTGTTTTACTCGAGACAGTGCCAGTTACCTTAGCGCCCAATGCAATCAGTTTTTCTGTTGCTTCATCGCGAGTCATCTTTTGTAAACTACCCGTTAACACAAAAGATAAACCATTAAATACCTGACTGGTCTCATCTTGATTAAACTCCCACTTAATACCCGCTGACAATAGGCGTTTGATAATCTCCAGATTGTGTTCTTGTTTAAAAAAAGTATGAATGTTTGCAGCGACAACAGGCCCAATATCATTCAGCATTTCAAGTTCCTCGATGGTAGCTTGCTCTATTGATTCTATCGTTTTGTAATGTCTCGCCAGAGTACGAGCTGTTGCCTCACCGACATCACGTATGCCTAATGCATAAATAAAACGTTCCAGCGTGGTTGATTTACTTTTATTAAGCGCTGAAATTAGATTAGTTGCAGATTTAGATCCCATTCTATCAAGTTCACTGAGTTGCTCATCAGCTAATAAATAGAGGTCAGCAACTGTTTTAATCAAGCCAAGTTCAGTCAGTTGGATTATCAATTTTTCACCAAGCCCATCAATATTCATTGCCTTACGCGATGCAAAATGAATGATTGCCTGGATATTTTGCGCAGCACACGAAATACCACCCATGCAACGATAAACGGCTTCACCGGGTTGACGTAAAACATCAGCACCACAAACCGGGCAAACCTTAGGCATCACAAAATCAGAAACATTGGAGCGTTTCTCTTTGATAACGCTAACTACTTCTGGAATAACATCACCTGCTCTGCGAACAAAAACCCAGTCACCAATCTTGACATCCTTACGATTGATTTCATCAACATTATGTAATGTCGCATTAGTAATTGTTACGCCACCTACACTAACGGGAGATAAGCGTGCGACCGGTGTCAATGCGCCCGTACGACCGACCTGAATCTCTATGTCTAATACCTGCGTCATTGCTTCCAGTGGCGGATATTTATATGCAATTGCCCAACGCGGAGCGCGTGATACGAATCCCAACTCACGCTGTTGCGAGATATCATCGACTTTAAACACAACACCATCAATGTCATGCGCCAGTTGTGAGCGACGTTCGCCAATTTCATTATAATAATCAAGACAAGCCTCGATGCCATCAAGTAGTCTTGCTTCAGATGAAACAGGAAGCCCCCATTGCCGTAGTCGTTTTAATATATTTGCATGACTTTTTAATTCAATATTGCCCCGATATTCACCAATACCATAAGCAAAGAACGATAATGGACGCTGCGCCGTTATTCTTGAATCTAACTGGCGTAAACTTCCTGCTGCTGCATTGCGAGGATTTGCGAAGACTTTCCCGCCCTGTTTTCGTTGGTTTTCATTTAATGATTCAAAGCCTTTATGCGTAATAACAACCTCGCCGCGTACTTCCAACAAGTCAGGGATATCATCGCCACTGAGTCTCAAGGGAATCTGATGAATCGTTTTAATATTATGAGTAACATCTTCACCTACATAACCATCGCCACGCGTCGCTGCGGTTATTAACAAACCGTGTTCATAGAGTATATTGACCGCCAGACCATCAAATTTTGTTTCCCCGGAAAACATTATAGAATCCACTGAAAGTTTATCCGTTATTCTTTTATTGAAAGCCAGCAATTCATCTTCATTAAATGCATTTGCCAATGACAACATCGGGACTAAATGAGTCACTTCTTTTAATTCAGAGACAGGACTAATGCCGACGCGTTGGGTAGGCGAATCGGGAACAATTAATTCAGGAAACTCTTCCTCCAGATCAAACAACTCGCGTAATAACTTATCGTATTCAGCGTCAGAGATGGTCGGGGCATCCAACGCATAATATTGATAATTATGTTGATTGATCGTTTTACGTAAGGAATCTACCCTTTTTCGAGCTTGTTCCAGCTTCATTATTTAGGATTCTCAATTATTATCTGATAGCGAAGCGGCTTTTTCACGCAAGGCGTTAATGGACGCACTGTTTAAAAGCTCATTATCTGAAGTTCGTACATCACCGCCCAGCATCTTCGCAATACGTTGTGTTGTATTTAAATATAATTCAAAGACGACACTTGCATCAATTGATGCCGGCGAATACATAAAAGCAGCAATGCCTTTTGTTTTTAAATCTGCCATACGACCAAGATCAAATGAACCGGGTTCATACATATTAGCAATACTAAATAATGGTTGGCCGGAATGTAATTTGCCGGGCCCAAAATGATGAAAAATATTCATATGACCATAGACCATGCCTACTTTATCGGCAGCTTTGCTGATTGAAAGACCATTAAACAAGTTGTGCGCGGGGCTCGTTATATACAGCACCAGAATTTCATTAGAATCTTCATTTAATCCAGAGACATCAACTTGTTGATCAACGTCATCTGTAGCCTTTATTTCTTGTTCCTGGATATCTTCTTCTATTGCTGCAAAGACATCATAATCATTCTTTTGAGATAATTCAGTTTCATAATCTTTAACACTCTTTTCAAGTGGCAAAGTTGGGTCCTCACCCGATTCATCAGGGACATAAGGTGGTCGAGGCGCAGTAAAAGTTTCGGCTTGTTTATAAGCTTGCATTCCTTCGTTGCGTGACTGTGTTAACAAACTACCCAGATCTGACATGGAGGCAGAAAAATCATCAGTTTCGTCATTGGAAGGTGTTAGTGGTAGATCCGGCATGTCATCGACTGCGTCAAGGATATCTGTCCTTTTTCTGGGGTTTGACTTAAAAAATACTTCCCATAGGTAAATGCCCAGAACTATTAAACAGCCAATTATCAATAATGTCAGGCGCAACTTATCCATAAGCGCTTAATATCCGCGGTGGTTATATACTGCAATAGAATAGTAGTATTAATGCAAACGATCAAAGCTGAAAACAAGCTGTTGAAGTAGTTAAGCAGAGGCAGCCATCTCAACTGCTTCGTCCATATCCACTGACACAAGCCGTGACACCCCTGCTTCATGCATTGTGACACCGAGAAGTTGATTAGCGATTTCCATCGTAATTTTGTTATGCGTAATGAAAATAAACTGGACTTCATCAGACATTGATTTAACCAATTCGCTGAAACGTCCAACATTTGTGTCATCAAGCGGTGCATCAACCTCATCCAGTATACAGAAAGGAGCCGGATTCAATTTGAATATGGCGAACACAAGTGCAACAGCCGTTAGCGCTTTTTCTCCGCCGGATAACAAATGGATATTGCTATTTTTCTTGCCTGGCGGACGCGCCATAATAGCGACACCCGTCTGCAATAGATCGTCTCCAGTTAACTCCAGATAAGCATGACCGCCACCAAACAGCTTTGGAAACATGTCTTTGATATTTGTATTTAACTCATCAAAGGTTTCTTTAAAGCGGGTTCTGGTTTCCTTGTCAATTTTATGTATTGCATTTTCAAGAGTTGATAAGGCATCAATCAAATCTTTATGCTGGCTATCAAGATACTCTTTTCGTTCGGAGTTCTGAGTGTATTCATCTATTGCGGCAAGATTGATTGGACCCAAACGTTGAATTTTTCGTTCCAGCGTTTCCAACTGATTACCCCAGTCTTCCTGATTTGCAGCCTCTTCCATTGTTTCAAGTAATGCTTGTACATTTTGTTCATCAGCAGATAATTTTTCTTCTACTGTTTCAATTCTGACCTGACAGCTATTGACACCGAGTCGTGCTTTTTCGAGATCTGTGCGAAGCGTTTCGAGGTCTTGTTCATATTTATGTCGGTTCTGTTCAGACTCTCGCATATTATTTTCGATGGTCTGCACATTTGTCCTGGCATCACTGAGATTTTTTTCTGCGTGTATTTTATCTTTCAGACAAGCTTCTATCTTTTCCTGTATTTCATTAATAGGTGCTTTATTTTCAGACAAATTGCTTTCCAATTCTTTTATTCTTGTCTCAAGCTGGGAGACCTGAATATCGTTTCGTTTTATAGCCTGTTCATATGATGCACGTCTTGAACTATAAGATTCGAGTTGTAACGCAATACCGTGACTTTCATTATGCGTTTCCTGCCAACGCGCTCTGGCATTATTCAATGATTCGCGATGTCGTTCTTTTATCTCGGACAGCTCGGTTCTCTGTTCCTGTAATTGAGTTTTATCTTTTTCAAGTTGCTCCAAACGCTCTTTAATAGAATCGATTTCTGCTTTATCTGTCTTATCCTGGTCCTGATTCAAATCCCGTTCTTCAACATATTGCTGGTAACGAATAGATTGTTGTTCAGCTTCCGTTTGGGTTGATGCAAGTCTGGAACGCACATCTGAAATGTCCTGTTGTTGCTTGCTCAATAAAGTCTGTTGCTCATCAACTGTCGCTTCAGCCTGTTCCAACGACTCTTCATTTGCTTTAAGGTCGGTTTCTATTGTTTTTATTTCAACTTCACTGTTTTCAAGTTCTTGTTTCAGTTCTGTGATTTCAGCTTCCCTGTTTAATACCCCATTACTTGCCTCATTCGCATTATTGATAATCACCCAATCATGACTCATCCATAGACCCTGGGCGGTAACAACACTTTGTCCTATGGACAAACTGGACATCATCATTCGAGCTTCTTCTACAGACTCTGCCAGATAGACTTGTTCCAGAACAGAAGGAACACGTATATCAGTGGTAATTTTATCTATCAGGCGCGGAAATTCTTTTCCAGAGGCATTAACGTCGCTGCGACTTGAGTTAATCAATCCGATTTTACCCGGAGCTTGTTCTAATCTGGCAAAGTAATTACTGATATCATCGACACAAATATCATGCAAATGAATGCCAATTACCGTTTCCAGTGCATGTGCCCAGTGTGAATCAATCTTAATCGATTGGGAAAGACGTTGTTGTTGATCCAGCCCATACTCTTTCAACCAGTCGGTCAACTCTTGATTATCATCAACGACTGATTGTTGTAATGTTTCCAAAGACGCCAAACGTCCTTTTAAATGCTGAAATTTTTGACGTGCAGTATCCAGTTTTGAAGATAAATTCCTGACATTTTCACGATATTCTTTAACAATATTCTGTTTATCAGAATGTTGTTTTAATAACGCAGTTTGTTTTTCCTCTTCAACTTCCAGATTCTTTGTTAATTGCTGGATATTACTGTTGAGATCAGAATCCTCAAATTTAACTATCTCTCGTTCTAACAAGATTCGACGTTCGGCAAGTTCTCCAAGTCCAAACTCAAGGTGTTCCAGTCTGGTTCTATCTCGCTGTTCCTGACGAGTAAATTCGGAAAAAGATTCATTGAAAGCATCCCATTCTGTTTGCCAGCCTTGCATTGCTTCTTCAGCATTATTAAGGATTTCATAGGCTTTATTACTTTCATCCCTGGAGCCATGTAATTTAGGTTCAAGTGTCGCTAGTTCAGAATGTAATTTTTCATATTCAGCCTTGTCCTGCTTATGCTGTTTAACTGTGTCGGCATAGGTATGACGTGCTTTTTCGAGTTCTGATTCAATCGAGGTTATTTTTTCACGTGTATGTTGAAGTTTTTGTTCATATTGAGAGATATCGCTACCCACTTTATAATATTCGGATTGCATATTATTAAAGTGCTGATTCGCCGCACTTAGTTCTTCACGTTGTTTTTCTATCGCCGCTTCAGTTTCTCGCACTTTGGCAATAGATGCTTCTACTGCATTTTCTCGTTTACCGGCCTCTTCACGCAACTTACTCATCTCTGCATTTAAATCGCGCCAGTTCAGAGCAAGCAGTTCAGAGCTTAGTTTGCGTTGTTCCTGTTTCAGGTTTTTATAGCGTTCGGCGGCTTTTGCCTGACGTTGCAAATGATTTAATTGTTTCTCAAGTTCTTCTCGTATATCTGTTAAACGCTCAATATTTTCTTTTGTGTGTCTAATACGGTTTTCAGTTTCACGTCGGCGTTCACGGTATTTTGATATCCCGGCCGCCTCTTCGATAAATACCCTCAATTCTTCAGGCTTTGCTTCAATCAATCTTGAAATCATGCCCTGCTCAATAATGGCATAACTACGTGGACCTAAACCCGTGCCCAAAAAGATAGCTGTAATATCGCGTCTTCGACAACGAGTACCATTCAGAAAATAGGTTGAAACAGCATCGCGGTTTATCTGTCGTTTAATTGATATTTCGTTGTAGCTGGCATACTGCCCACCAAGCTTTTTCTCGGTGTTATCAAATACGAGTTCAACAGAGGCTTGGCCAACGGGTTGTCTGGCACTGGAACCACTAAAAATAACGTCCGTTAATGATTCACCACGAAGGTGTTTGGCAGAACTTTCTCCCATTACCCAGGTAACAGCATCAATAATATTTGATTTGCCACAACCATTCGGTCCGACGATGCCAACAAGGCTACCGGGAATGATAAGATTGGTTGGATCTACAAAGGATTTAAAGCCTGAAAGTTTTATATTGCATAAACGCATGGGGCGATACAATACTAGAGATCATGCCCCCTGTCCAAGTGAATATATGAACTATATTTTACATTAAATTAATTATATATTCAATTGATTTATATAGTTTTTTAATATATTCAAAAAATAACTGAACAGCTATGCAATAACATTATAAATGAACTATGTTATCGTTCGATTTTTGTAACTTAATAGAGAATTTTACAGTATGTCTACGCAAGCTACCGCTGCACTTGATACATTCCCAAATCCGAAACCGGAGCGTGATTTTACTATTCGCATTGAGGTCCCTGAATTTACTTGTTTATGTCCTAAAACAGGTCAACCTGATTTTGCCACACTGGAAATTGAATATATTCCGGATGAATTATGTGTCGAATTAAAAGCATTAAAACTTTATGTCTGGTCCTATCGAGATCAGGGTGCATTTCATGAAGCAGTTACCAATAAAATTCTGGATGATTTAGTCGCAGCAACAGCACCACGGTTTATGCGACTGACGGCTACTTTCAATGTCCGTGGTGGTGTCTATACCAGTGTTGTTGTTGAACACATCAAAGAGGGATGGTCACCCGTTTCCCTACCCTATGAATGATAAATAGACATGAAACAATTTAAACAAGGCTTCAACTATCTATTGTCAGGGTTCAAGTTGATCTTGCAACCAGGGGTTCGGCTTTATGTCGTGATCCCATTACTAATAAACAGTCTCTTATTCGCTGGTGTCATAATCTACGGTGCAAGTGCCTTAAATGATTTGATTAATAGTCTTTTGGCACAATGGGAGTGGCTTGAATGGTTAACCTGGTTGCTTTGGCCAATCTTTGTAATCGTTGCATTAACTATCGTTTTCTTTTGTTTTTCTATTATTGCCAACCTGATTGGTGCTCCGTTTAATGGGTTTTTAGCAGCTTCTGTCGAAAGATCGTTAACGGGCAATGAGATCACGTCTGAAAATGGGCAAGCCTTGTTGCAAGTGATTATTTTATCAATCAAGTCTGAGTTTCAAAAATTACTCTATTTTATTATCAGGGCAATTCCACTTCTGATATTATTTATTATACCAATGGTTAATGTAGCAGCGCCCATGATCTGGTTTCTATTTACCGCCTGGATGATGACGATTGAATATGCAGATTATCCGATGGGAAATCATGATATTGATTTTAAACAACAACGTGAAAAATTTGCAGATAATCGTCAACTTGCTTTTGGTTTTGGAACCGGTGTCATGCTATTAACCATGATCCCGGTGGTCAACTTTTTGGCTATGCCAGTGGCGGTTGCCGGAGCAACCAGACTATATTTAGAAACGCCAGGATTGAAATTATGAAATTATTATTAATTCATAATTTATTGCTTAGCCTCAACCTTTCTGGTATAGATGCACGCTGATTTTTATAGGCCGGAGACTTGGAATGGCTGCCAAGAAGAAAACGAGTAAAAAAACCGCAAAGAAAGTGACTAAAAAGAAGGTGCCTTCAAAGAAAAAGAAGGTTGCCAGAAAAAAAGTCGCCCCTAAAAAAGCGTCCAGGAAAAAGGTTGCCAAGAAGAAAACTGCCTCGAAAAAGAAAGTAGGTAAGAAGAAGTCGGCTGCCAAAAAGAAAGTCTCCAGGAAAAAGGTCGCTAAGAAAAAGACTGCTGCCAAAAAGAAAGTCTCCAAGAAAAAAACTGCCTCGAAAAAGACAGCTAAAAAAGCGGTCGTAAAAAAACAATCCGTTAAACCTACCAAGAAGAAAAATAAAGGAATGGCAAAAGTAACTAAAATCACCACTAAAACAGACAAAAAGACAAAAGTTGCCCCTTATACGGAGAGAAAAGGTGAAGACTACATGGGGACGGAACAAACAGAGCATTTCCGTAAAATATTAAACGCGTGGAAACGGGACCTGATGGAAGAAGTGGATCGTACTGTCCATCATATGCAGGACGAAGCATCTAACTTTCCGGACCCAAATGATCGCGCTACCCAGGAAGAAGAATTTGCACTGGAATTAAGAACCAGAGACAGAGAAAGAAAGTTAATTCGAAAAATCGATGAAGCAATCTTGACACTCGACAGTGGTGATTATGGCTATTGTGAAGTATGTGGTATTGAAATAGGTGTACGCAGACTCGAAGCCAGACCCACTGCAACACTATGCATAGATTGCAAAACCCTGGATGAGATTAAAGAACGTCAACTCGGGTAACAGCAAGAAACGAGAAGAGGGAAAAACCACTTTTTACACTCTTGCTCTTTTCAGATTCACCAATGCACGAGTCTGAAGGCTGCATAATCTAAAAGATTAGTTCTCCTTAAGATGCAAAGTCCGCGATATATTGGTCGATTTGCTCCAAGTCCTAGTGGCCCGCTTCATTTTGGCTCCATCGTTGCAGCCTTGGGTAGCTATTTACAGGCACGCCAACAACAGGGTAAATGGCTCGTTCGCATTGAAGACATTGATACGCCAAGAACTGTTTCCGGTGCAGACAAGATCATCCTTCATCAACTCGAAAGTCTTGGTTTATTTTGGGACGATGAAATAGTTTATCAAAGTCAGCGCATTCCCCTGTATGAATCAGCACTTGAAAAGTTGGACATACTTGGGCTCACCTTTCCATGTGCATGTACGCGCAAAAAAATCGCAGAAGACCCACATTCATGTACATGCCGTAATGGTATTGAAAATGGAAAAACAGGTCGTTCGATACGAATCAAAACAGATAATCAGAAAATTTTATTTAGCGATCATCTGCAAGCGCCCTATTCTCAATCGCTGCACGCCGATGTCGGTGATTTTGTCATTAAACGTGCAGATGGCTTATTCGCCTATCATCTGGCTGTAATCGTTGACGATGCTGAACAATCGATTACAGAGATTGTGAGAGGAGCAGATTTAATCGATTCAACACCCCGACAAATATATTTACAACAGTTGCTGGAATTACCTACACCAGCTTATATACATCTGCCTGTTGTCATTGATGAATTTGGAAACAAATTAAGTAAAGCCAGTATCACAAAAACGGTTAATGTAGATAACCCCGTAGATACCTTGATAAAAGCATTAACTTTTTTAGGGCAGTCGCCGCATGAACAGTTATCAAAAGCAACGGTTAAAGAAGTGCTTCAGTGGGCAATAAATAATTGGACACTGAAAAACATACCCCAAGCCAGAGAAATCATGCCCGCTTAAGTTGTAACAAAATATTTATCGTGTAACGACACTCGCTTAAGATAAGTTTCCCGGGCAATCTTCAAGTCTTCAACAAACCATTCAAGTTCATTCATCATTAAGGCTTGTGGACCATCCACGAGCGCCTTGGTCGGTGCTGGATGAAAGTCTGCCAACACCATGTTGGCACCGGCGATGACTCCTTGTGCAGCAGCATGCATAACATCCAGAATACCGTCCGGGCCATAGTCTCTTGAACCAACCGAATGAGACGGATCGATACAAACGGGCATGTGAGTAAAGCGTTTAACTACTGGCACATGCGCAAAATCCACCAGATTGCGGTGCGGATCACCCATATTGGTTTTCATACCGCGCAGACAGAATGCAACATTATGGTTGCCTTCACTGGCGAGATATTCAGCCGCGTTTAACGATTCCTCAAGTGTAATGCCGAAACCGCGTTTAATTAACACCGGAAATTGCCGTTGACGTCCAACGGCTTTCAACAACTCAAAATTTTGGGTATTACGGGTACCAATTTGTAACATCACACCAGTCGGATTTCCCGAGCCTTCCAGTGCCTCGCTAATCTCCTCGATATGAATGTCATGCGTAATCTCCATAGCAATGACCTTGATATCGTATTTTCCTGCTAATTCAAATACATAGGGCAAACATGCTTTGCCATAGCCCTGGAATGAATAAGGGTTTGTGCGTGGTTTATACGCGCCCATACGGGTGCAATTCAGACCTAATTCCTTCAAGGCACGCATCATAATTTCAACGTGTCCACGCGTGTCGACTGCACATAAACCAGCAAAAATATTGAACTCGTCCTGACCGAATCTGACGCCGTTATAATCAAAATAGCTGGTTCTACTATCTTGATTGTGTCGCCCTAAAACGCGGTATTCGCGTGAAACCCGGACAACACGTTCCACCAACGGCAAATTACCAATATAAGAGTCATCTAGCGGCAAGGTGTCACCGACAAGATAAAACTCTGTCAAACGTTGTTGCTCGCCTATTTCTTCATGCATGCGCACGGTAATATTCGGCAGGCTTTCCAGATATTCCACTAGATTAGTGTATTCAGTGCTACCCTTATCGGAATCAGGTTTTAATATAATAATCATGTTTATTCACTCAAATCTTTACAGAACTTGTATAAAAATAATGTTTCAAATCATTACATTTAATATTTTATAAATAAATAACAATTTAAGCTTTGATGTCTTTTTCTAAAATAAATCGACTGGCACTATTTTTAGCGTTAACACCCATATGTCAACCAACATATGCTATTGAGAAAATTATTATCAATGGTCTATTTCAGGATAAGGCAATCGTTACTGTTGACGGAAAACAACGCGTATTGACAAAAGGGATAGCAAGTCCGGAAGGCGTTTTGTTAATAGAAGCTAATAGTAAAGAAGCGATAATTGAAATTGATGGTGAACAAGAAACCTATGTTCTGGGAACGCATATAGGAAATAAATTTAAAAAGCCAACTGATGGTAAAAAATTAATCCTTACCCCTGACCCCGGTGGAATGTATAACGTTAGCGGTTCAATCAATGGTTCACACGTTAGTTTTGTAGTTGATACAGGTGCGACTCTGGTTTCAATGAATAGCAATGTGGCCGATAAACTTGGGATTGATTATAAACATACCGGCGAGGAAAGTTTCTCCTATACAGCATCAGGCAAAGACAAAGTGTATGTTGTTAATTTAAACAAAGTAAGAGTGGGCGATATAGAACTACGAAACGTAAAAGGTGCCGTCCATGAAGGTGATTTCCCGGTAATCACCCTGTTGGGTATGTCGTTCCTTGAAAAACTCGACATGAAACGCGAAGGACGAATAATGGAATTACACAAAAAATATTAGTTTGTTAAACAGAGCGTTTTAATCGCTCGCTGTCCCAGAATATTTCCTTACCACCCTTCCCCTGATTCAGTGTTCTTGCCAGAACAAATAACAAATCAGACAAACGATTTATGTAACGAATTGTTTCAGGATTAACATATTCTGATCTACTCAT
>JBFIJV010000008.1:0-24753 GCA_041600575.1 Gammaproteobacteria bacterium
CTCTATTCTCCGGATAGTGCCAGTGGTCGCAAGGGGCTGGTTGAGTTCCGTGGCTTTGAAATGCCACCACACGAGCGTATGAGTCTATTACAATTATTGCTGGTTAGAACTTTAGTAGCGCGTTTTTGGCAAGAACCCTATAAACGTCCTTTGATACGTTGGGGCACAGAACTGCATGATCGTTTTATGTTGCCGCATTATATATGGGAAGACTTTGCTCAAGTGATCAATGATCAACGTGATGCAGGTTATGATTTTGAAATGGAATGGTTTGCTCCTTTTCGTGAGTTCCGCTTTCCTCTTATTGGTTCATTATTTAGTCATAGTATGCAATTGGATTTACATTCAGCACTGGAACCCTGGCATGTATTAGGTGAGGAGAGTTCTGGTCAGGGTACGTCACGCTATGTAGACTCTTCTGTAGAACGATTGCAGGTCAGTGTTAATGGCATGGCTGGGGATCGCTATATTGTGACGTGTAATGGACGTAAAGTGCCTCTTAAACCAACCGGTGTTCGAGGAAGTTACGTCGCTGGCGTTCGTTACAAGGCATGGGATCCATACTCAGCCTTACATCCGACCATTAAGACACATACACCATTGGTATTTGATATTGTGGATACGGCAAATTGTCATTCAATAGCCGGCTGTTCCTATCATGTGTCGCATCCCGGCGGGCGCAATTATGAGACGTTCCCGGTTAACGCCAGTGAAGCAGAAGCCAGACGTAATAACCGATTTGCGTCACTAGGTCATACGCAAGGAAAAGTTGAAGTCTCACAGGAACATCCATCTCAGGACCAGCCGTATAGTCTGGATTTGAGAAGACCGCCTAATCTGTAGATTATTCCTGCTCGTTAATGAGCGGTGAATACTCGAACCATGATTTTGTAACCTGGTCATGTATCTCGGCCAGATTTATCTGCAATTCATCAATAAATTCATGTAGTCGCGTATCCATGACCTTGGCAGTATCCATTTCATTTACGATTCTCTGGACGCGAGTAATGATGCGCAATGAGTGATCACTATTGGGTAACCTATTGACACAGAGATTTAATTCCTCAAGACAATGCGCTACAGCACGTGGGAATTCCTGGTCACGCATCAAAAAATCGACCACGTCTTCGCCATTAACCCGATCATGTACGTATTGGCGGTACATTTGATACGCACTAAGAGAGCGTAAAACATTCATCCATAGAATATTTTCATATGCGTCGGGGATATCAACCTGGGGATTGATCAGGAACATACAGCCTATATCGGCAATACGCGTCGTCATGTCAGCCCGTTCCAGGTTTCTTCCTATGCGGATGAAGTTATAGGCATCACCGTGGCTCATGTTGGCATGTAATAGACCGGTGATCTGATGACAGTAATGGATAACATCATCCAGAAACTCATGGCGCCTATCACGCTTTAATGCATCATTTACATGTTGTTTAACATATAAATTCAGTTCATTAATTTGTTCCCATGCTTCACTTGGCATAACTTCGCGTGTGATTCTGGCATTTTCCTTGATCATGCTGATTGCCGCACATATCGAACCAGGGTTTTTCTCGTCGGCCAACATAAAACGAATTACATTTCTTTCTTCAGCGTTCTCGTATTTTTTATAAAAAGTTTCATTAGTACCGGTAATATCGATCAAACCACCCCAGATGGTTTTTATCATGCGTGGTAAATCCAGTAACAGGTTGGCATTAACATTTATAAGACGAGCTGTATTTTCGGCGCGTTCCATATAACGCCCAAACCAATACATTCTTTCAGCAACTCTGGATAACATAAATTAATCCTTATCCGGTGAAATAACCCAGGTGTCTTTGCTACCGCCACCTTGAGATGAATTTACAATTAGAGAACCTTTGACCAGAGCAACACGGGTTAAACCGCCGGGCGTCACATAAGTACGATTACTTTGTAAGGTAAAGGGCCGCAAATCAACATGCCGAGGTTCAATCGTGTTATCGCATAACGTTGGAACTGTTGATAGCGAGATGACCGGTTGTGCAATGTAGTTACGTGGGTTTGCTTTTACCTGTTTTGCCATTTCTGACTGCTGCTTTTTAGTGGAGTGTGGCCCTACCAGCATGCCGTAGCCACCGGATTCATTGGCTGGTTTAACAACAAGATTGCCGATATTGGCCAGCACATGTTTCAACTCTTTTTCATTCGAACATGAATAACTGGGGACATTCGGGATAATCGGGTCCTGGTCCAGATAATATTTGATCATGTCCGGTACGTAGGTATACACGACCTTGTCATCAGCAACGCCGGCACCGGGCGCATTAGCCAACGCCACATTGCCCTTTTTCCAGGCCCGCATTAAACCCGGAACACCAAGCGTAGAATCCTTATTGAATACCTCAGGATCGAGAAACAAGTCATCAATACGACGGTATATGACATCAACTCGTGATAAACCTTCAATCGTTTTCATATAGACACAATCGTCATCGGCAACAACCAGATCAGAACCTTCTACCAGTTCTGCGCCCATTTGTTGTGCCAGAAACGAGTGCTCGAAATAAGCCGAGTTATAAATACCAGGAGTTAATACAACGACTTCCGGATAGTCTAATGGTCGGGGTGAGATCGAGCTCAAAGTATCAAACAGATTAGTCGGGTAATCACCCATAGGTATTATATTGTAGTCTTCAAACAATTCAGGAAAAACGCGCTTGGTAACTTTACGGTTTTCCAGCATGTAGGATACGCCAGAAGGAACGCGTAGATTATCTTCAAGCACATAAATCGTGCCATCCTTGTCGCGTATCAGATCACTGCCGCAGATGTGTGCCCAGACACCAAACACAGGCTTAATGCCGCAGCATTCCTTTCTGAAATTTTTGGAACTCCTGAGTAATTCTTTTGGTATGACCTTATCTTTTATGATCTTTTGGTCATTGTATATATCATCTATAAAATGATTGATGGCGACCATTCGCTGGTGCAATCCTTGTTCAACTTTGACCCATTCTCTTGAAGGTATAATCCTGGGAATAATATCGTATGGCCATTCTCGATCGATGTTTTCACCTTCACTATAAACAGTAAAGGTTATCCCCATTGTTTTTATAGCGAGTTCTGCCGCATATTTACGCTTATTTATCTCTTCGTAATTCAGACTTTTAAGATACTTAAGTAATTTGCCGGCACTCGAGCGTGCCTGCAGGCGCGGCGTTAGCAACTCGTCGTAAAGACCATCAATTTTATAATTTTTAAAATTCATTAAGAAAGTTATGGGTTATTAATAGTTTAATATTCAAACATATTTAGATGCATATGTCTTGTAAGGCAAATCTTATCCTGTTTATGCTTTAAACAAAAAATATATTATATATAAAAGAGATATTTTCTGCTGTATCGACAAAATAATACTCATCATTTTAAAACAGGACGTAATAGGTTTTTACAGTCGCTACATAATGGTGCGGTCTGTGTACGTCCTGTGTAAGTAATGTTTGGTAAACTATAGCGTGTCGGAGAATGCCCCATCTTTAGCACGATTCTCTTTTAGCCTTGAAACACACTGGAACAATAATACGATAACTTACATTTGATAGTTCATTTAGTATGTTCAGGTTTATCGGCAGCGTGCAATAAATGCTATTCTGTCATCTCAAAATATCCTGAACTGTAGTAGTAAAATTTAATCCTATAAGCCCTTTATAGACACTATGATGATTTGTTACACACGTCATCTAGACGCTTAATAGCCTGTAAGTAATTGATATTTAATGTAAAAATATAAATGTAATTTGTTGCCTTAGCGATTAATATTATAATCAGAAACCTGTTTAATAATGTATAGAGAACAAGAAAATGTCTAAATCCTTTGTCATTGTGGCAATGTATAAATTTGTCCGTCTTGAAGACTACGAAACTCTGCAGCCTGAATTATTATCTTTTTGTCAGGAACGGGAAATCTATGGGACTTTATTATTGGCAGAAGAGGGTATCAACGGAACATTAGTCGGTACACGTAGTGCGATAGACGCCTTATTAAAACATCTGAAATCAGACCCACGTCTGGCCGATCTGGAATATAAAGAATCATTTTCCGATGAAATCCCTTTTCATAGAACCAAAGTCAAATTGAAAAAAGAAATCGTTACTATGGGTCAGCCTGAGATAAAACCATCCGATCGCTCCGGGATTCGGGTGGAACCACAACAATGGAACGAGATCATCAGCGACCCGGATATACTGTTAATTGATACTCGAAATGAATATGAATATAACATCGGTACATTTAAAAATGCAGTATCACCGAATACGACAAATTTTCGCGAATTTCCAGATTACGTAAAAAAACAGTTGGACCCGGCAAAAACTAAAAAAGTAGCCATGTTTTGTACCGGCGGTATACGCTGTGAAAAAGCCAGTGCTTATATGCTTGAGCAAGGATTTGAAGAAGTCTATCAACTGAACGGCGGTATTCTTAAGTATCTTGAAGAAGTAGGTTCAAACGAGAGTTTATGGCAGGGCGAATGTTTTGTTTTTGATAGCCGGGTATCTGTCGATCATCAACTGGCCGAAGGTAGTTATGAACAATGTTTCGCCTGTCGACGTCCTATAACTGATGAAGACATGAAGTCCAGGGATTATGTCCAGGGCGTATCCTGCCCATATTGCATAAATGAAACGACTGAAGAGCAACGCGCGGGTTTTGACGAACGTCAACGCCAAGTGACACTGGCGAAGCAACGCAATCAAAAACACATTGGCGCAAAGATGTAAATTATTATTCAATTCAAAAACTTTAAGACGCTAAAAGTCATTCATGCTAGTCCATCCCATTCTTTATTCTTTCAGACGCTGTCCTTATGCCATGCGTGCACGAATGGCTATTTATCAGGCAAAAATAAAATGTGAACACAGGGAAGTCTTATTGAAAGATAAACCGGAAACAATGTTGTCATTATCAAATAAAGGTACGGTGCCGGTGCTGCTTACGCCGGATGAAAAAATTATTGATGAAAGCCTGGAAGTTATGATCTGGGCATTAACGCAGAATGATCCCGATGGCTGGCTAATAGAAGATAATTTCTGTTCTAAAGATTTAATTGAAAAAAATGATAATGAGTTTAAGTATTATCTGGATCGTTATAAATACCATGTGGGTTATCCTGAACATACGCAGGAATTCTATCGTGATAAAACACTGCCTTATCTGGAATTACTGGAGCAGACCTTGAGCGATAACGGTGGTGTTAGCCTGAGTGGTGACCACCTTTCATTTACAGATATTTCTATATTTCCGTTTATTCGTCAATTTGCCAATGTTGATTTGCACTGGTTCACGAAGAGTTCTTATAAATGGATAAAAAACTGGTACGTCAATATTGAACAGAGCAAGTTATTTCAGAATTGCATGCATAAATATAAGCAATGGTCTCCAGACCAGTCGCCCGTTTACTTTCCTTTATAGTTAATTATTAAGTAAAGCAATTAACAATGCGCAAAAAAGATACTTTATACCGTTCTGTAAATGAACCCATCAAGCCATTTGAATTCAATCAACATGTTGCTGATGTGTTCCCCGATATGATTGAGAGGTCAGTACCCGGTTATCCTTTGACGATTTCAATGTTGAGCGTTATTGCCGGTGAATATGCGCAAGAACATTCCAATATTTATGATCTCGGATGTTCGCTTGGCGCGGCTAGTCTGGCGGTTCGGCAAGGGTTGAAAAACAAGTCATGTAAAATTATTGCAATTGATAATTCACCCGCCATGATAGATGCATGTGTTAAAGATATTGCTGATGATGAAAATAATAATCGTATATGCTTTGAGCTAGGCGACGTACTTCAGACCAGAATAGAAAAAGCTTCGATCGTTGTAATGAATTTTACACTGCAGTTTATTCCCCTGGCATCGCGTCAAACATTACTAAATAAAATTTATCAGGGTTTGTTGCCGGGCGGTGTTTTGGTCTTGTCTGAAAAAATAATATTTGATGATAATGCGGAAACTGACACGATGAATAATCTGCACCATCACATGAAGGCGCTGAATGGTTATGATCAACTTGAGATTGCGAATAAACGTGATGCGTTGGAACAGGTGTTAATTCCAGAGACACAGGAAAACCATCAGCAACGTATAAAAAATGCAGGTTTCACACAATCATTTGTCTGGCTGAAATGTTTTAATTTCATCTCATTGATAGCGATAAAATAGACTGATAATCACGGTATGAATTATCAGAAACTATTTGCTGAGCTATCAGCTCATTCTATGCATGAATGGTCAGAGCTTCTGGCATTACAGATGAAGGAGTATTTTGATGATATCAATCATGGTGATTATTCAAGATGGCAATCTGCAATTGACCAACTGCCAGAAATAAAACCTTCCAGAGTCATCCTTGATTCAGATTTTGTTGTCATAGGTGATAGTTCCGACTGTGATAAGAGTGACATTGATAATCTAACCCATCAGCTAAAAACATTGATGCCCTGGAGAAAAGGGCCATTCAATTTTTTTGGTCAATTTATTGATACAGAATGGCGATCAAATTTGAAATGGTCGCGCTTAAACCAGACTATTAAACCATTGGAAAATCGTCTGGTTCTGGATATTGGTTGTGGCAATGGTTATTACGGCTGGCGAATGTTGGGAGAAAATGCGCGTTATGTTGTGGGTCTCGACCCAACATTACTGTTTTACATGCAGTTTTCTGCGGTTAAAAAATATATACCTGATGCCAATATTGATGTTTTACCTTTTGGCATACAAAAATTACCCGGGTTTGAATTAAATTTTGATACTGTTTTTTCAATGGGTGTTATATACCATCGTCGTGATCCGGTTGAACATTTAAAACAATGTCGTGACTGCCTTAACTCAGGTGGTGAATTGGTATTAGAAACATTGATTATTGATGAGGGTGATATCGATGTATTAATTCCTGAAAAGCGTTATGCGAAAATGAATAATGTCTGGGCCATACCCAATGTGGCAAAATTGATTGCATGGGCAGAGGCAGCAGGGTTTGTAAATGTCAAAATCGTCGATATATCAAAAACAACAAATGATGAACAACGTAGGACAGAATGGATGACGTTTGAATCTTTAGATGATTATTTGGACAAACATGATAAGACGAGAACGGTTGAAGGCTATCCGGCGCCAATTCGTGCTATCTTGGTAGCTGAAAAGCCATAAGGTTATGAACTAGAATAGTTAATATGGATATCTATAAAATGTACAAGATTATCGTTAGTGTAATATTTCTTACCATCTTCAATTCCTGCGTTGTTGCGGATCAAACCTTTATTTCAGATAAGCATTCTTTTGTCATTGAAACAGTTGTTGAAGGTCTGGAGCATCCATGGTCAGTCGATTTTTTGCCTGATGGACGCATCATTTTGACCGAGCGCCCCGGGCGTTTGAGTGTTTTTGAAAATGGAAATTTAACCTTGATAAAAGGTTTGCCAGCGGTAAAAGCTGAGGGACAGGGTGGTTTACTTGATGTAGCGCTCGATCCTGATTTTATAAATAATCAGAAGATTTATTTTTCCTATTCCGGAGAAGATAAAGCCGGTGTCGGTACTGAGGTAGCAAGTGCAAAACTGGTTGGCAATGAGTTAACAGAACTAAAAATACTATTCAAGGCCTTGCCCAAATCACGTGGTGGCTATCATTTTGGTTCCCGGTTACTAATAAACAAAGCGGGTAATTTATTTATAACATTAGGCGAACGTGGCGATAAGGAACGCGCACAGGATATTAATGATCATGCTGGTTCACTCATTCGGATTAATACAGATGGGTCTATCCCGGAAGATAATCCATTTATCAATAATCCAGATGCCAAGCCTGAAATATATACCTATGGTAATCGGAATATGCAAGGTATAGCGATGCAACCTGATACAGGTGATGTCTGGACAGTAGAACATGGTCCTCAAGGTGGTGATGAATTAAATTTAATGAACCCCGGGGTTAATTACGGTTGGCCAGTTATTACCTATGGTGTGGAATATGTAATCGGAACACAGATTGGTGAAGGTACTCATAAAGAAGGGATGGCTCAACCAGTTCACTACTGGGTGCCTTCCATTGCAACATCTAGCCTACTCTTTTATCAGGGTGATAAGTTTCCGAACTGGAAGGGTAATGCATTTGTAAGCTCGCTTGTGTTTGGAGAATTAGCCAGACTGGAAATGAAAGGTGATAAAGTGATCAGTGAAGAACGATTGATTGACGGTAAATATGGTCGGATAAGAGAAGTACAACAAGGCCCGGATGGTTATATTTATTTCATAACCGATGATCCGAAAGGAAAGTTGCTCAGGGTAAGACCTGCACAGTGATAACAGCTTAACGCGATGCTCCCAAATATTATATATTTGGGAGCATCAGCTTATTAATCTTCTCGACTGGTAATTTCCAGTAAATGATAACCGAATTGGGTCTTAACCGGACCATGAACGGTATTTAATTCACCACTAAATACAACTTCATCAAATTCTTTTACCATCTGACCGGGACCAAATTCGCCAAGTTCACCACCACTACGGCCGGAAGGGCAACTGGAATGTGTTTTTGCAATTTCGGCAAAATCAGCGCCATCTTCAATCTCTTTTTTTAATGATGTGCATTGATCTTCATTATCAACCAATATGTGTCGTGCGCTTGCTTTTGCCATAATTATGTCCCCGTATTTTTAAATTTATTTGTACTTTATTAATAATGATGACGGTCATCATTATTAATTTTTAGTTATAAGTTTATTTAAACAAAATATGACCTGATTGCTAGTCAGGTACAATTCGTTCCTTTACATAACTACCTGGAGCTTCTTCCAGTGCTTTGAGTTTAGTTGCCGGATCTCTGGCAGGTACTTTTTTACCGGCTTTTGTTTTGATCCATTTTTGCCAATCAGGCCACCATGATCCTTCATTACTCTTGGCATTGTCCAGCCAGTTATCTGCATCTACTTCAATTTCTTCATTGGTCCAGTAATTGTACTTATTTTTAACCGGAGGATTAATGATGCCAGCGATGTGTCCCGAGCCACCTAATACAAAACGAGTAGGACCGGACATGAGCCTTGCTCCCTCATAAGTCGATTTCCACGGAGTGATGTGATCCTCCCGAGTCGAGATAAAATATGTCGGTATTTTTATTTTACGTAGATCGATTGGTGTGCCATTCATTTCAATACCACCTGGCTCACGTAATAAATTGTGCAAATAGCATTGGCGTAGATAAAAACTATGAGCTGCTGCCGGGATTCGAGTTGAATCGGAATTCCAGTAGAGTAGATCAAAGGCTGTGGGTTCTTTACCTAATAAATAATTATTTATAAAAAACGGCCAAATCAGATCGTTTGCACGTAACATATTAAATACGGTGGCCATTGTAGTGCCATCAAGAAAACCATCTTTCTCCATATCAACATCAAGTGCATCGAGTTTTTCTTCGTCGATGAATACACCCAAATCACCCGGTTCTTCAAAATCTACCAGCGTTGTAAAGTAAGTTGCAGATTTAATTGGTTTGCGACTTTTGCTCGCAAGATAGGCATTTGTTGCAGCAAGCAAAGTACCACCGATGCAGTAACCAATGCTGTTGACGCTATTTATACCCGTTTCTTGTTTGATTTTATCCGTTGCCGTGAGTACGCCTTTAAGCATGTAATCTTCAAATTTTGTATCCGCGTAACTCGCATCAGGATTTTTCCATGATATAACAAAAACAGTGTGTCCTTGATCAATAGCCCACTTAATGAAACTGTTTTCTTCTCTTAGATCAAGAATATAGAACTTATTAATCCAGGGTGGCACAATCAGTAGTGGTGTTTCAAAAACGGTTTTGGTTGTTGGCTTATATTGAATAAGCTGCATCAAGTCGTTCTGAAATATAACTTTGCCTGCAGTTGTCGCAATATTCTTACCAACCTCAAATGACTCGTTATTCGTCATTTTGGTCATTAACTTTTGGCCTTTACCTCGGCTTAAATCTTCAATGAAAGCATTTAAACCCTGAATGAGGTTTTCACCTTTGCTGTCTATAGTTTGTTTTAAAACGACAGGATTAGTCGCAGCAAAATTACTCGGCGACAAAGCATCTGTAAACTGTTTTGTATAAAACTCTATTTGTTTTTCGTGTTTTTTATCAATATGTTCATTTTCAAGACTTATATTAAGAATGTATCTGGAGCTTAATAGATAGAATTGTTTTATGTAATCGAAGGCGACATTTTCATTCCAGTTTTCATCAGAAAAACGTCTGTCTGATCTGTCGGGAGCGATAATAGGATCTGCTTCCATGCCGATCGACTTGGCCATTGTATATTGACAAAGTCTCACATATTCAGTGAATAATTGAATATTGTCCTGACCTAATGCAGTTGACTTACTAATCTTGTTTTTCAATTCCTCAATCCTGTCTGAGTTGAACAGGCTCGGGTTTGCCTTATTCAGATTATCCAGACTTGAGTTGAGAAAGTTAGTCGTCAGCTCAATATGAGATTCCGATATTTTTTTAAGTAGTTCTACTGTTTCGCCAGAAAACATATTTTAGGCCTCTTTTAGTCCTTAATTTGAGTGCGCAGTATAAACGAATTTGTGCACTGCACAAAACTTACCCATAAAACCTGAAATTATATATATAAGTCATTGTTTTATATAATAGCCAAGCGCTTGAAGGGCGAACTTGGCTACTAAGGATAGAGAATTAATAGGCGTATTGCCAGCCTGCGGTTAAAACAAGATCGGTTTCCATTTGTGGTCCGTTCAAGTCTTGATGAAGCGGAATCCCTGCTTCAAATGCAAGTCGGTGGCCACGTAAAAGTCCGGTTTGTCCAGCCAGGTTAAGCCCGAAATTCATGCTAACGCTATCACCACCATAGTTATCCGGATCAGCAGTTTGTACTGGTCCAGCGATTCGGGAATCGATACCATCAATCTGTTGTTCGTGTTTGTATGCAACCCTTGCTGATGTGCTTACCCAGGGTCGCCATTGATAACTTAACCATGAGGTTATTTCGTGTTTATCCCCCCAGCTATAACCATCGTTGTCGCCAGTATGAATGGTTCCCATATATTGTGCGCCCCAATTTAACTGATTTAATGTAGCGCTATAGGTAATACCCGGCATTACATCAAACGTGCCTGAGCCCAATTGCATTGCATAAGGTAAGGTTACGGTAGGTGTCATACCCATCGGCGTCAGAATATTATCTGTCTCATCGGTATCCCCGGTTGGTAAGCTAATGCCGGCGTTTAAATGAACCTTATGCATGCCATTATTAAAAATCCTGAACATACCGGATACTTTTGTATCACTTAAGCCGCTGGATTTTGTATTAAAGTGGCCACGAACAGTCGTTCCTGCACCACCCCTATAAGTAGTGTGATCCATTGATTTATTCATATGCATGCCCATCAGCATAAGAGTCAACCAATCGGTCGGCGCATACATAGCACCAAACATATGCATCTCCATGGTCATTTTAGTCGGTACAATTCTTAAGGTAGCTGGTTGACCGGGGGCACCAAAAAAACGATTGGCTACGTTTTGTACAATGAAATCTGAACTGACGTCGCTGCTCCCGATACGATTACCGCCCATGTCCATATATTGATAACGGTAGGAAAGCATCCATTCACCTTTGCTATGCATATGTTCACCCATGACACCGATTGGTGCATGACTATCTGCACGAATAGGCTTAAGCCCGGCACTATTTAATTCCATGCCGATACCATGATCAGCATCCGCAAACACGTTTAAACAAATAAATAATAAACTGGAAGCAATGATGGCTTCCTTTTTTAATATAGAAATCATTATTGATTACTCCTGGTAATTCAAATAAAACCACTGCCAAAGGATGGCAGTAGTAAACACTGGTAATATTTTATGAATTAACTCAGGGCAGGGGGGGCGCGGGCGAAACGTGAATTGCTTGTTACTCGTTGTATGAATTGAGATTGGTAGACAACGACTTCATCGGCTAATCTCGAGTCTTTTACATCGAAGAAAAATTGTACAGCTAGTAATGATTGTGTACTTGAGGACCAGAAGCTACAGGCAGAAAACCCATGATCCTGTATTTCATGATCATGCGTGGTTCCATCTTTGTCATTATCATGATGATGATGTTCATGCGGTTGAGGACGTTCTGATAAGCCGGCAATGGCGTTAATGCCCGCGGGTCCCTCACATAAAATGATGGAAAAGAACTTGCCATCAGCAGGCTCGGTGTCAAGCATGAAACCGGCCGCAATTAATGAACGCATTAACAACCCGAATAACAGTAACCCGGTTAGTTTTTTATAGTTGATTAATTTGCGGAAAAATTGCATCGGCGGATTATAGTGTAAAGATTTGTAATAGCAATACGGTCGATATTTAGTGATTTTTCCAGGCTGCGGTTTTGTAAATAATTATTTTTTTATAAAAATAATGTATCAGATTTAAGTTTTTAATTGCGACGACAAGCATTTCAATTAGTTATCAAACTATTCAAGAATTGAGTTAAGGTAAGCAAACTTTGCAAGAAAATTAATCCTGATAATTTGTAAATTTGTTCTATACTTTAGTTAAGGTGTTTATCACCTGTACCATGTCACTATCAGTGACACAAGCCCCCGCGTGACGTTCTCACGGGGGTTTCTTATGTAGGCTTCTTTTGTTTTCTCATGAATAATTTCCACTATCAAAAGCTACGTAACGTACCTTCAAATAAGCTTGAAAGAAGCCTTGTCATCAAGTGTTTTGTCTAAAGCTTATCAATGTAAAATCATCCGGGTGACAACGTCGGTCAGGCAAAGGTTCTTTCATGTTTTGATAGCATTGTGTAATAAGTTCATTGACGCCGTCCAGCAAGGGACCTTTACGGATAAATTCACAAATCTCTTCTTCATAAAGATTATCAGATAGCGCATCACTAGAAAGGATAACCGTATCATTTGCCGCAAGTTCTATAATTGGTCCAATATTAATGTGCATATCATTACAGCCAACATAGTTTGAAATTAAATTACGTTCGGGATGTAGCATGGCCTGTTCCTGATTAAGTGCACCGCAGATAACCGCATATCCTATCGGAGAATGAGACAGCGTCTGGTACTTGATATTGCCATGATTAGTTGTGAGTAATATCAGCGAATCTCCCGCATGGTATGTGCGTAGTTTGTTACCACTTAACTCTGCGATTGAAACTGTCGTGCCGGCACCGGTCTTCAAATCCAGTATCGCCTTATTGGCATCATCGATGCCATTTAATATAGCTTCACGTACAAGTCCATCAGTGTTTTTCAAGGATGCAATTAAAGATTCAACAACAATTTGTGAAGCCTGTTCACCGGCAGGCATACCACCAAGACCATCGGCAACGACTAAAACGGTAGTTTCTTCATCAACAGGAATAATACCCAGTGCGTCTTCGTTCGGGGTATCTTTTTTAGGCGATCTGTTTGAATAACAGACTATTTCGCCATGATTGATTGTGATAGCCAATGGCTCATTATCTGTAGCATCAAATCTCGTAATAGTTTTAATTGTATGGCCCATTCTTATAGTTTATCCCATTGCATGCTTTCTATATAGCGACGTAATTTCCCTGCGCTATTAAACTTTTTAAGCGCAATAGAATGCTTTAATCCACAACAGATTGCCTTGATCTCCGGAGGCTGTTTTGAATAATGTTTCTGGCCACCCAATGCATCATAAAAAATTCGAATTAAATCCATTACATCACTTTTTATATTTGCGCCCGGTGAGTCGAACCATTGAAACATATCAATTATTTTTAAATTGTAACCAAGACCAACATTCTGCACGATAATATTATCTGAATGCAGGTCGCCATGATATTCACCTACTGAGTGTATACATTCAATTCCTTGTGCCAGCGCATAAAGTAAATGTATTGCTTGAAAAGGATGCAGTCGTTTGCCGCGTTGACGTTTTAAATGTTCGGTCAATAATTCACCTTCGACATACTCTGATACAAGAAACGAGATTGCTTTTCTTTTATAGACGAGACTATCCTGGGTTGAATATTGTATAACGATAGGGCACTTGCGAAGTTTATGAAGTTTGCGAGCGTAAAACTTTAAAGACTTATCTTTTATATTTCGTTGTGGGAAGAAGAATTTTGCTGTGCGTTCAATACCGGTCGCACATTCACGAACCAGATAAACTTCCGCTTCCCAGCCCGCTCCCAACAATCGTTCAATGACATATTTTCGGGCAATAATGCGTCCGGGGTGAAAATTGAATGAATCGATATCGGACGTTGGCATTAGTGTTATCTAGATCTTATATAATGTATCAATTAGTCGATTAAGCTTTTAAGCGTTTATATTTCATTCGTTTTGGCTGTGAATCATTGCCTTTACGATTTAGAAAGTCCTCATGGTATTCACTGAAATCACCTTCTAAAAAGACAACTTCACCATCGTCCTCAAATGCAAGTATATGACTGGCGATACGATCCAGAAACCAGCGATCATGTGAGATAACCAGTACACAACCGGGGAAAGCAAGAATCGCTTCTTCCAATGCGCGCAAAGTTTCAATATCCAGATCATTGGATGGTTCGTCAAGTAGTAACACATTGGCACCTTGTTTCAAAGTGTGCGCCAAATGTAGACGACCACGTTCACCACCGGATAAATCGCCAACATGTTTTTGTTGATCGGTGCCTTTGAAATTGAAACGTCCTACATAAGCACGCGAATTAATTTCATAGTTACCAATAGTGATGTTGTCCAGACCATCTGAAACAGCTTCCCAAACAGTCTTTTTATCATCAAGGTTTTCGCGGCTTTGTTCAACATAGGCAACTTGTACTGTTTCACCTAATCGAATCTCGCCGCTATCCGGTTGTTCTGTGCCGGAGATCATCCGAAACAGCGTGGATTTACCCACACCGTTACCACCAATAATGCCGACCACTGCACCTTTAGGAATAGTGAGGTTCAAATCTTCATAAAGAATGTGGTCATCGAATCTTTTATTTACGCCTTTCAATTCAATGACCATATCTCCCAGACGCGGACCTGGTGGTATATAAATTTCGTTAGTCTCGCTACGTTTTTGAAAATCCTGCGAGTTCATTTCTTCAAAGCGGGATAGACGCGCTTTACTTTTCGCATGACGTCCCTTGGGCGCAGTGCGTACCCATTCAAGTTCCTGTTTAATGGCTTTTTGTCTGGCTGACTCAGCTTTTTCTTCAGACTCAAGACGTTTTTCCTTATTCTCCAACCATTGCGAATAATTACCTTCAAACGGAATACCTTCGCCGCGATCCAGTTCCAGTATCCAGCCAGCGACGTTATCAAGGAAATAACGATCATGAGTAACAGCAACGACAGTGCCATTAAAGTCGGCTAGAAAACGCTCCAACCAATAAACGGATTCTGCATCAAGGTGATTGGTTGGTTCATCTAATAACAACATGTCAGGACGTGAA
The DNA here is from genome assembly GCA_041600575.1 of Gammaproteobacteria bacterium. Taxonomy (GTDB): domain Bacteria; phylum Pseudomonadota; class Gammaproteobacteria; order Eutrophobiales; family Eutrophobiaceae; genus UBA7359. The sequence goes on from JBFIJV010000008.1 coordinate 15,458, forward strand.
AGTAATAAACGACAAAGCGCCACCCGTCGTTTTTCACCACCCGACAAAGTTTCTATAGAAGCATCCCAGGGCGGAAGACGTAATGCATCGGCAGCTATTTCTAATGTGTTTTCAAGGTTTTCAGCGTCCCAGGCAGCAACAACACTTTCCAGTTTTTCCTGCTTCTTGGCCAGCGCATCAAAATCAGCATCGGCATCAGCATAGGCGGCATAAACTTCAGTCAGGCCTGCCAGCGCATCAAGTGGTTCACGTAAGCCATCTTCAACATTACCCCGCACATCTTTACTCGAATCAAGTTGTGGCTCTTGTGGCAAATAACCTACTTTTATATCCGGCATCGGACGCGCTTCACCGATGATTTCAGTATCAATACCAGCCATTATTTTCAGTAATGTTGATTTACCAGCACCGTTTAAACCGAGTACCCCAATCTTGGCACCCGGAAAAAATGAAAGGTAAATATCTTTTAATATTTGACGTTTGGGAGGAACGATCTTGCCAACGCCGTTCATGGTATATACGTATTGAGCCATAGTACTAAGAGGTAACCTGATTATTTATATTATGGAGTAGTGATTATCGGTAATACGATTTAACTAAGCAATATTATTCATCTGTTGTCTATTTGCATGGTAATGATTTAATCATCAGTCCAATAATGTTGTTCTAAATTCTTTCGTGTAGCAGTTGGAAGCGGCATCGATTTGTTTTGTTGGTAATCGAAATGCACCAGTGTTGTCTGACCATGAGCACAAAGTGTCTGCTTTTGAAATGCTTCTTGCCGGACGACAAATGAACTGGTGCCGATGCGCTGCATGCCTGTTTTTATGGTGACCTGGTCTTCGTAACCAATTTGAGCAATATAGTCCACTTCGATCCGCACCAGAATTAAATTCCACTTTCCGGGGTCAAGGTCTGGCGTAAAATATTTAAACAGTGGCATACGTGCTTTTTCGAACCACATCGGTATAACTGTATTATTAATATGCCCTATGGCGTCCGTTTCATAAAAGCCAGGCATGATGATTTCTTGCAGAATTTTTGTGGTCATTATTGATTTACTCCGAATCAGAAGTCTGGTTCCAGTCAAAAGCGGGCTTTGGTTCACTATCGCCATGAAATTTTAACTGGAGGCCATTGAGAAAATTCCGTAATATTTGGTCTTTACATGCACGGTAATGCTTATGACCGGGCTTACGAAAAAAAGCACTTAATTCATGTTTGCTAATACTAAACTGGGCTAATTCAAGTGTCGCCAATACTTCTTCCGCTTTCATATTTAACGCGATCTTTAATTTATTAAAGATAATGTTATTCGTTAACTTTTCCTCAGGCACAGCTTGCGGGCCATCTTTTTTACCACGCTTTTCATTGATTAGGCCATTCAAAAATATAGCTAGCAGTTTATCAGTGCATTCCTGAAAAGCTGGATCATCATCCTTTTTTAACCAATCACTTATCTGCGCCCGGCTGACAGTGTGCTCAGCTTGTTCATATATAGATATCATCTTTGAATCATCGTAATCAAAGATGTATCGAAGGCGGCGTAAGAGGTCATTGTTTGTCATAATTTTGAATATATATAGGGCTACTAATAAACTAAATGTGATGCTAAATAAGATTAATATTCTGAATATAGAAATATTATTGTTTCACTGTAATTAAAACCTGTTCTTCGCCAAATACGACGATATCGCCTGAGACAATTTTTTTTCTTTTTTGTAGTTCAACCTGGCCATTAACACTGACTTGTCCATCAGCAATGACATGTTTTGCTTCACCGCCACTGGTGACCATGCTTTCAAATTTCAGAAGTTTGTATAACTCGACAGGTTCTTTTGTGATTTGGACTTCTCTCATTGGATTTGATTATTAATAAGTAAATTAACAGGTTCATTTAAATCCGTTTCAACGGAATCTATAATGCCTTCCAGGTCGCCAGGCTCCGGTTTGGGATGGCCGCTTTTGGATATCCTTGCAATAAGTTTTACCTGCTTATGATTAGATAATCTGTTTGATGGCAGCATCGACATGGAGTCATCCAGTACTACTTGCACGGGAAGATCGCTTACTTGTTTACGCAATATGGCGAGCGGTATTGGTGGGCCGTCTATAGCTGTCGCATAGATAAAGATTATGTCGTTGTCATTCGTTTGATTTAGTAATGTTTCAGATAGCTTTACATTAACCTGAATTTTTACATCACTAACAAGTTCAGCGTTATTAGAATTATCCGTCTCTACCAACTGTTCGCGTGCAAGATTAATATAATGTTGTATCTGTTGTCTTGATTCTGAATCTTCTTCAAACTGCATTACCAATGTTTCCCAGTAGTCAATTGCAGTTTGTATTTCGCCGCGCTGAATAGCGGCAAGACCTGCCAGCCACAAACCACTATTATTCGTGGGCTCAAGCAAAATCGCTGCATTAATCAGGTCAGTCGGTTGGCCTTCAAATTTGCCGTTGTTAACCATCGATAATATATCTGCATAACGCAGCATAACCGAGGCGTCATCACTTTTAAGGCGATAAAGATTCTCGACTGCTGTGAGCGCTTCCGGATAGCGTTCAAGCGAAGTGTAAGAGTTCGCCAGCATTAGCCAGCCATCAGCATCATCGGGGGTGCTTTCCAGGCGCTGTTCCATGCGAACCAGCATTTTTTCAATTGCGGCTGCTTTTTCTTCTTCAGTTTGGGCGTTATTAAACTCTTCCAGCAAAGCAGTTTGTTCAATAAGTTCGGGACGCCCCAGACGCTGATATAATTCGACTGCGAACAGCGGTAACAACATGAACAAAATGATTGCTGTAACCTTGGGTATATTCGATTTTGTAGATGTGTTATCTGACATTTGTTTTTTAATCGTTTTATCCTGATTTAAGATTGATAGCTGTAATTCTTTTTTAGCTGATTCGATATCTGTTTCACTCAATAGCCCATTTTCAATATCTGTTTCCAGTTCATTTAACTGCTGTTTATAGAGATCGGAACCAAATTCCTGATGGTTATTGTTATTTGATTTTTTAAGTAAGACCGCCACTATCACAACAAGTGATAATGTTAGCATTGATCCTGCTATCAACCAGAAATTTAACATGTTTAATCTTTGTCCCTTTGAATATCGTCTTCTAATAGTTCTGTTAAACGTTGTTGCTGGCTCTCATTCAGTTCGGTCGAAACACTTTTGTCTGCAGATTGTTTTTTAATCAATATGATGGCGAAAACAATACCGATCAGCATGAATAAAAATGGTCCGAACCAAAGTAACCAGGTATTTTTTGTAAGCGGTGGTCGATATAAAACAAAATCACCATAGCGTTCAACCAGAAAGGCCACAATTTGTTCATCTTGTTCGCCAGCTAAAACCTTATTATAGATTTCGTTTCTCAGGTCTTGCGCCAGATCGGCATGTGAATCAGCCAATGATTGATTCTGACATACCAGGCAACGGATCTCGTCGATTAATTCATAATAGCGTTGCTGCATTTCCGGATTACTAAACTCAACCGGATCGTCGGCGGCTAGCGTTGATAGATTCAACAACAAGAATAAAATGAAACACCCTGTTTTTATCATGATGCAGGCGACTCAAGCTGGTTTATCAATGGCAGGATTATATTATCAATATCTTGTTGATTAAGGGGACCAATATGTTTGTAACGAATAACGCCTTCCTTATCAAGCACAAAGGTCTCTGGTACACCATAGACCCCATAATCAATCCCGGTCTTGCCCGTTTGATCAAAGGCACTTTCAATATAGGGGTTTCCTAATTCCTTTAACCAGCTCAATGCCTCTTCTCGCGTGTCTTTATAATTAAGCCCGTATAAATTTAACGGTCTATTTTTTGCCATCGCAACCAACAAAGGGTGTTCAGAACGGCAGGCAACACACCAGGAGGCCCAAACATTTAGTAATGAGACGTTGCCTTTTAAATCATCCAATTGAATATCAATGTCTGCTGCATGGAGTGTTGGTAGTTTAAATGCCGGTGCCGGTTTACCGATGAACGGGGAGGGTATCTGACGCGGGTCATGTTGTAAGCCATAAATAAAAATTATGACGAGACAAAAAAAGAAAGCCAGAGGTAATAAATAGCGGAGCATTTTATGATTTTAACGAAACAGCGTTTCCTTCAACTAATGCTGTTTTATTTTTTTCCACCTTAAGCCGATAACGTCGATCCGTTGCCGCCAATAGACCACCAACAGCCATAAATATTGCCCCTAACCAAATCCAGCGTACAAAAGGTTTGTGATAAAGACGAATACTCCATGCTTCACCATCCAGGGGCTCGCCTAATGAGATATAAATGTCACGCATCAGGCTAGAGTCGATGCCGGCTTCTGTCATTGGCATGTTACGTACGGTATAGATTCTTTTTTGTGAATGCAGCTTGGTAACATGTACACCGTTTTTTACCACGCTAACAACCGCTTCAGTGGCTGTAAAATTCGGGCCAACTGTAGGTCGTAATTCTTCCAGAGAAAATTGATAATCAGCAAATTCAACCCTATCTCCGGGAGCCATGCGTTGATGCAGATCAACACTGTGTTGACTGGTGATAGTGATACCAATTATCGAGATAGCAAAACCGATATGCGCCATTGTCATCCCGTAAAAACCGCGCGGGATAGTTTGTAATGCGATTAATTTGTTCTGCCGATGTTTTAAACGACTCATTAATGCCGCAATACTGGTGAAGCTAACCCACAATGCAGCGACTATACCGGCACTGGTTCTAAACAAATGGCTATCGAAAAATACCATGCTCAAGGCGGCTCCGATAATCACGCTTGCCAATAACAGGAAACGTAACTGCTTGCCGACACGTTTATAGTCGTCCTGTTTCCATTTAACGATGGCACCAATCCCAATCAAGACTGCAACCGGGGCCATGACGGGTATAAAGACCGCATTGAAGTAGGGCGCACCAACGGATAATTTACCCATGCCGAGTGCTTCTGCGATTAACGGATAGAGTGTGCCTAGCAGCACAGTCAACATCGCCACTAAAAACAAAATGCTATTGAATAATAATAATGTTTCGCGAGAAAATAATCTGAACTGTCCGCCTTTTATAGTTGATGGTGCGCGCAGGGCATAGAGTAATAATGAACCGCCAACGAAAAAACCAAGTAATACCAGAATAAATACACCACGCTCTGGATCAGTAGCAAACGCATGTACTGAAGTTAGTACACCGGAACGTACCAGAAAAGTGCCAAGTAAACTTAATGCAAAAGCGCAAATAGCTAATAAGATTGTCCAGTTTTTAAAGACATCACGCTTTTCCGTTGCCGCAAATGAGTGGATCAAGGCTGTGCCAATTAACCAGGGCATAAACGATGCGTTTTCCACCGGATCCCAAAACCACCATCCGCCCCAACCCAATTCGTAATAGGCCCACCAACTACCGAGTGCGATACCAATGGTTAAAAACGACCACGCCAATAAGGTCCATGGACGAGACCAACGCGCCCAACTTGAATCAAGGTTGCCACCTAACAGAGCAGCAATTGCGAAACCAAACGCGACAGAAAATCCGACATAACCCATGTATAACATTGGTGGGTGAATTATCAGCCCCGGGTCTTGTAATAATGGATTTAGATCGCTGCCATCTGCAGGAATAGGAAACAGGCGTGCAAATGGATTTGACGTGAGTAGCATAAATAACAGGAAACCGACACTGACTGAACCCATGACGCCGATCACCCGTGCAACAAAGAACACAGGCAATCGTTTGCTATAAAAAGTGACTGCAGTTGTCCAGAGACTGAGTATTAATGCCCAAAGTAAAAGTGAACCTTCATGTGCACCCCAGACTGCGGAAAAGCGATAGATAGCGGGTAATAATGAATTTGAATTTTGCGTTACATAAGCAACCGAAAAATCATTGCTTAAAAATAAATAGATCAAAACACCAAATGCGATGCTGATAAATAAAAATTGTAAGCGTGCTACCGGGCGCGCCAGAGCCATCCATGCCTGATTACCATTGGCGGCACCAGCGAGCGGAAAGATGGTTTGGATGATCGCCATTGCCAGCGCAAGAATTAAAGCAAAGTGGCCTAGTTCAGGAATCATTGTGCTGTACTATATTGTTGGTGAGGAATTTCTGCACCAGCTTCTTCCAATGCTTGTGCTACTTCAGGCGGCATATAGTTTTCATCGTGCTTAGCCAATACTTCATCCGCTTTAAAGAGTTTATTACCTACAAGATTTCCATTAGCAACAATCCCTTGTCCTTCTCGAAACAGGTCCGGGAGTATGCCGTTATAGACAACTTCAATTTGATTAATCGTGTCGGTCAATACGAAGCTGACATCAAGAGTGTCCTTATTACGTTTAACACTATCACTCATTACCAGGCCGCCAATACGAAATGATCGTGTTGTCGGTGCTTCACCGTTCACAATCTGGGTTGGGCTGTAAAAATACAACAGGTTTTTTTCGAATGCAGTTAATATTAATGCGGCTGCAACAGCCATACCTGCCAATATTGAGCAAACAACAACAATTCGTTTTTTTCTAGGCGTCATAAATGCTCATCCGACTTGTTTACTGTTGTTAGTGAAAACCGTTTTTGTAGTTCACGTATTGTTCTGCGTTCTCTCATGATCGGTTGAATAACATTGAGCAATAAGACAACGGCACAGATACCATAGGACGACCAGACATAAATGCCATATCCGCCCATGGAGAAAAATTCATTTAACGACATTATTATTACCTAGTAACTGTTTAACCCAGGATGTATTACATTCATATTCCAGTATTTCACTGCGTACCCGGATTAGAAGTGTTGTGATATAAAAAGTTTTAAAAGCAAACACCATAAATAATAAGGGAATCAACATACTCAGATGAATTGAGGGTTTATCAAATTTACTGATAGTTGGACCCTGATGCAGAGTACTCCACCACTCTACTGAATAATGAATAATGGGAATATTTACGATTCCTACCAATGCGAGTATCGCACCAGCGCGCGCTGCAACACGACGATCTTCGAATGCCGATTGTAACGCAATGTAACCCAGATACAAAAATAACAGTATCAATTCCGAGGTCAAACGCGCATCCCATACCCACCAGGTCCCCCACATCGGTTTACCCCAAATAGAACCCGTAACCAATGCTAAAAAGGTAAACGATGCGCCAATTGGTGCACTACTACGCGCAACAATTTCTGCCAGTTTGATACGCCAGATAAGACCAATGCCGCCGGCTATGGCCATCACCATGTATACAAAGAGTGACATCCAGGCAGACGGAACATGAATATACATGATTCTGAAGCTGTCGCCCTGTTGATAATCAGCAGGGGCTAAAATCAAACCGCCGTATAAACCACAAATGAAACAAATAATGCAGATAATCCCGAACCAGCGCGATATGCAAAAGGAGATATCATAGAAATATTTGGGCGCACCAAACTGATGAATCCATTTAGGTAAATACATTAACTTAACCTGATCCGTATGGCTGCCGCAGTTGTAATTGGTGCCAGTGTTATTGCGAGTACGAGTATGCCGCCGAGGAAATATATTTCAGCAGAAATAGGCTGGCCAACTGTGGCATTTTGAATCGCTAGCATAGAAAAGATCAGGACTGGCATGGTCAAGGGTAAAATTAACAGGCTCAGTAACATACCACCTCTTAAACCGATTGTTAAGGCAACAGTAATAGCACCAATCAGGCTCAATACCGGTGTGCCGAGCACTAATGTGATGCAAAGAGCAATTATGGTTTGATTGGGCAATGACAGGACAACACTGGTGAATAATGATATTGCAATTAAAGGCAATCCAAAGGTTATCCAGTGGGCCAGAATTTTTGCAGTGACAAGTAACGTTAACGGGTATCGGGATAAAGTAAATTGTTCAATTGACCCGTCTTCGAAATCTGAACGAAAAATTGTTTCAAGCGAGAGACAGGTTGCCAATAATGCAGTAACCCAGATGATGCCAGAAGTGAGCTGCTTTAATAATGTTGAGTCAGATCCAAAAGCCAAAGGAAATAATACAATTACAATAACAAAAAACATGAGTGGATTAACAAACTCGCCTTTATTGCGAAAGGCCAATATCAAATCACGCCGCAAAATAACAAAGAAGATATTTAAATATTCACTCATTCTTCATTACCAAGATGAATATGTTGTAAGGGGTAGCCCGCAATCTCCATCGTCTGATGTGTCGCAAAAATAGCCATGCCCCCGGCGGAACAATGTTGAACTATGATGCGTTCGATAACAGCTTTACCATGTTTGTCGAGTGCATTAAAAGGTTCATCTAGTAGCCATAATTTTGCTTGACTCATAAACAAACGAGCGAGTCCCAAACGTCTTTTTTGACCAGCCGACATTCGACTTGATAACACATCCTCCATTCCGGTCAGACCAATCCGTTCAAGAATAGAGGAATAATCAATGCTCGATGAAGTTCCTGCCAGGGCATGCATAACAGTCATGTTCTCTCTAGCCGTTAATCCGGCTTTCACACCATTGCTATGTCCAAAATAACTAATGTCGGATTGAAATTGATATCGACAGTTTACAATGTCCTCGCCATTCCAGCTTATTTCACCTTCTGATGCCTGAATCAAACCACAACACATTTGTAACAGACTACTTTTACCGCTGCCATTGACACCATCTACCTGCAGCAATCCACCATCTTCAAGATCAATGTTTAATCCTTGAAACAAAATATTGTCTCGGCGGATACACTCAAGATTATTAACTTTAAATCGGGACATGCTCATTAGTTGAAAAGATTTATAACGGATGATTGTACCTTAGTATCTAACCGTCTTCGATAATTAGTAAGTGTCTGTGTTCTCAATTACAGGTTAACTTTTAGTTTAGATTCGAATGGACTAAATAATAGTTTCAGTTGTTGCAAATATTACCCATTACTAATGCCATTTCACCTAATGGTAACAACGGTACAATTTTCATAGAAAAGATTTCTGGCTTTAGTTAAGTAAACGATATTTATTAATAGCTCAGGATGATCATTAGTTTAATGTCGATAACATTGTTCAACAGCGTAAATGCATAGACATTTTTAAAAGTGTGATTATTGATCACAGTTAATGCGACCGTTTAACAAACGCTAATAATTTTTCTTCTATCTGTTCAATTAACCTGAACACATGATGCGACTTGTTAGTTGGTGTTTTGTTCATATTAACCAAGGTCTGGTTTATTTGAACCATTTTTAAGTCTCTATAAAGATCAAATAGTCGATGGTTTTGAAATGATTGTTGCGCTATCAGATCAGTTAAC
>JBFIJV010000009.1:0-24699 GCA_041600575.1 Gammaproteobacteria bacterium
ATCCATTGCACTGCACCGGCAGGAATCAATACCGCTTCTCCCGCTATTACAGTTTTTTCTTCATCATCGATATGCATTACACCTTCACCTGAAAACAGAATATATACCTCTGTTTGTTCCAGTTTATGTTTATAACTCTGTTCGCCAATGTCTATGGTTGCCATCGCAACAGAATAAGAAAGGTCAATCGGATCATTTTTTGGATGTAGCCATTCTTTAATTCTACATCCATCATTAGCGATGAATTCCTCGCAATCATTAATATTTTTTACAAACACGTGTGACTCCTATATAAATACCCCATGAAGTATAAAGGCAATCCAGAATATAAACACGACAGTCCACCCTGCGTTGGTGTCCTGATCACGAATTTGGGCACGCCCGATGCGCCTACTCCTGCGGCATTAAGAAAATACCTGGCTGAGTTTCTTTCTGATCCACGCGTTATTGAGGTGCCCAGATTAATCTGGTGGTTCATATTACATGGCATCATCTTACGTGTTCGTCCACGTCGTTCGGCAGAAGCTTATGAAAAAGTATGGACAAAGAATGGATCGCCGCTGCTTGATATTTCAACCAGGCAAGCCCAGGGCATTCAGCAAGAGCTCGATAAACGTTTCTCTGGAAAAGTAAAAGTTGAATTGGCAATGCGTTATGGAAACCCATCAATCCAGTCTGGACTGGAAAAGTTAAGAGACGCTAATGCAAATCGGTTCCTTATATTTCCACTCTACCCACAATATTCAGCCGCAACAACGGCATCAACATTTGATGCCATTGCTAAAGTTTTTAAAACCTGGCGCTGGATTCCTGAACTAAGGATGATCAATCATTATCATGATAATCCGGATTATATTAATGCATTAGCTAGCAGCATTAAAAAACACTGGGAAACAAACCCAAGACCTGAGAAGTTATTATTTTCTTTTCATGGTCTTCCCAAAGATTATTTTCTGGCAGGTGATCCTTATCATTGCGAGTGTCACAAAACTGCACGACTGGTAGCAGAAAGTCTCGAACTGAATGAAGATGAATGGCAACTCACTTTTCAATCGCGCTTTGGTCCACGCGAGTGGTTGCAACCATACACCGATATCACGCTTAAAGAACTTGGCGCGAAAGGCGTTAAACATGTACAGATTATATGTCCCGGCTTTTCTGCGGATTGTCTGGAAACACTCGAAGAAATAGATTTACAAAACCGCGGTTTTTTCAAAGCCGCCGGTGGCAAAGAGTTTTCATATATTCCTGCGCTAAACCAATCTGATGAGCACATTCAACTTCTCAGTAGGATTATTGAGACACATACACATGGTTGGGGAGAGACCACGGAAGATTTATCTAAAAGATTAGAGAGGGCAAAACAGGTTGGAGCAACACAATAGTAATATGGTTAGGCTTTGTTTAATTGCTGCACCACAACATCTTTTAAAAATCCCTATGTTAATGCTATATGTTTCCAAAACATTATTGATTCTCATCAGATCATGCTAACTATTCGAAAAACTCGAACATATGGCTCGAAAAACTCGAATATATGATTCGAAAAACTCGAATATATAATAGAAAAGGTAGTTCTCTAAAAAAACAATTTAGGCATAGTTAAAGTCAACCACCACTTTGTCTAAACAAATAAGGTGGAACAACGGGGTAAAAAAATGAGTAATTTTGATAACGGCGTAATACGGGATGGCGCATCCGTAGGTGAAGGCAAAGTTCTGGGTAATATTTTTAATGGTTTTATCAGGGATGGTGAAGCGAGAGGTGCCGGTAATCCGCTCGGCAATGTAAAAAAAGGTCTCGTTAATGATAGCGATGGAAAGGCACTGTTTAATGTTAAAAGAGGCATGGTAAGAAACGGACATGTTGTCGGTTCGGGCATTGCAATCGGTAAAATCGGTGAATTTAGTATTAAAGGTATGGAACAAGAACCAGCAGACGAGATGGTTGCTGCCTATCACTTCCTGGTTAACAAGGTTATTTAATTAATCGAAACTTATCTGATCGACAAAACACAATGTGTTTTGTCGATCAGATTACAGTTATAGTTTTTCTTCTCTATAGAATTACTTTTTTACAGCGGTCATTCTATTACTTCAACGCCTTTCCAAAAGGCAACATAATCTTTTATATTTTCCGCTTTAGACTTCGGTTCAGGATAATACCAGGCAGCGTCTTTATTTTGCTGGTCGTTCACTTCTAAAGTGTAATAACTCGCTTTACCCTTCCAGAAACAATTTGAATGTGTATCGCTGTCTTTGAAATATTCTGTATTAATAGAGCCCGGTGGAAAATAAATATTGCCTTCTACTTTTTCATAGTTATCACTCTCGGCTAATGTCACATTATTCCAGATTGCCTTTGCCATCTTGTTATTCTCCATAAAGCGTCATAATTATACTACGACTATAAGAACTAGTCCTATGTTCCCATAAATAAATTCCTTGCCATGTACCTAATAGACAACGTGAATCTGAAATGGGGATAGTTAAACTAACATTGGTAATCAAGGTTCGGATATGTGCCGGCATATCATCAGGCCCCTCGGTTGTATGACAAAACATCGGGGAACCATCTGGCGCGATACTTTGCATGAACGTTTCGAGATCCGTTCGCACATCTGGATCAGCATTCTCACATAGAATTAATGAGGCGCTGGTATGTTGAATAAACAAATGACATATACCCTGCTTGATTTCACTCCTGGCAACAGCAGCCTGTACTTCCCTGGTAAACTCATGCGGTTGACGAGCACTCGTTTTAAATACCAGTGTCTTTTGAATTACAGTCATTACAAAACTATTTTTTAAATCACTCGATAGCGTTAATTAAATGATCACTAATCAATCCATAAAAATAATCGTCATTGCTAAACAACCAACCAAGTTGTCGTCTACAAGAATGGCATATGGCTATTTGCCATTCATAACCATGAAACCACGTGTGTTCATTTGTGCCCTCACCAACAACGTCACAACCAGGCGCCGAATCAAAACACTGGATAGTATAAATGAACCCTGCCGGATTAGAAAACGTATGCGTCTGTGATCCATTTACAAAAATAGCCGCATCCAAATCAGTAATGCCATTTTTGCAAAACTTACAAAATAGTTTTTTATTCTGCTCTATAAGTTCATCGTGTTTATAATTTATTAAATTTTCTGTCTGAAATACCGGTTTCTTAAAGTAGTATTGACTAGATACGAGTAGCATCTGTTCACCTTTACTAATCATAGTCAGACTTGAATTTATCATGACATAAGCATTCGAATTCCTACTATCACGAGCACAACAGCAAAGACACGTTTTAAGGTTCGAATCGGAAGATAATGTGCCAAACGTGCACCCAGAGGTGCAGAAAATAATGTTATAGCGCTAATGATTAGCGCTGCAGGCCAATATAAATAGCCGAGCGAATGTGCTGGAATATCCTGTTCATTCCAGCCTGCAACGATCAGGGATATCGTAGCGGCTACCGCTATAGGGAAACCACATGCAGATGAAACGGCTACTGCATTTCTTATATTTACATTACACCACAACATAAATGGCACGGTCAGGCTGCCACCGCCTATACCCATCAGGGTTGAAAGTAAGCCTATCCCTGTGCCAGTACCCACCAGGCCAACTGTCCCTGGTAATACGGCATGTGGCTTTGGTTTAAAATCCAGCCATATTTGTATCGCAACCAGGATCTCAAAGATGCCGAAAGCAATTCGTAACACAGTACTCGAGACTAAATCTGCCAGTATTGCGCCCAGAACGGCACCTATTAATAAACCCGGTACAAGTCGATATACCGTGGACCATAAGACTGCATTTTTTTGATGATGAACATACGTCGCAGACAAAGAAGTTATAATTATCGTTGCCAGCGAGGTCGTAACAGCCAACTGCATCAGCAACGAGGGAGGAAACCCCTGCTTAATGAATAAAAAATGTAATATGGGAACGATAATCACGCCACCGCTTAAACCTACTGTGCCGCCGATTAGCCCGGCAAAAAAACCGGATAGTGCATAGAAAAACATAATTTGTAGTGTGATTTCAGAAAGCATGATACTTTTTACCTTGGACCCTTCATAATGACTGCACGTTGGCTACAATGTCTAAATAGTTGTCTATATTAGCGATCTAGATAGAAAAATGTTGCGAATTTATCGCTGAATAAGGACAATTCTTAATGTTATTTTTGAATAAAATTTATCCTATGCAAACAAACGTCAGTTCCAAAATGACCAATAAGCTCGCCTCGACTGCAGCAAAGCAGCCGACTTTTGTGACCTTCCTGTTCATATTTCTCCTGACTATATGTATAAGCAATCCTGTTTTTGCTAACTCAATTGAATCTCAACGCAAAGATTATCTTGCTGCAAAAAAAGCATTGGATACCAAACAATATAAAACCTTCGGAAAAATCGCTAATACACTCAAGGATTATCCGCTCTATCCTTATTTACGCTATGAGTACCTGCGAAAACACCTCTGGAAAGTAAAAGATGATGAGATAATTGCATTTTTCAAACGTTATGACGATTTACCAGTCACTGATGCCATACGAACATCCTGGTTAAAGTTATTGATAAAACGCGGGCATTGGCAAACCTTCCTTGATAATTACAGCCCGCAATCTGATTTGAAAATGCAGTGCTATCAACTGCAAGCTCGCATGCATACAAATAATCAAACATTCCTGTTGGAAGATATTCGATCAATCTGGCTTTCTGGAGAATCTCTTCCACCCCAATGCGATCCGGCATTTGAATTACTCTATAAAAGCGACTTAATGACAAATGATTTAGTCTGGGAGCGTGTTCGCTTATCTATGCAAAACAACCAGATTAATCTGGTTAATTATTTATCTGCTCGTCTTGATCCAGCACACAGGGCCCTTGCGAAACAATGGGTGAATATTCATCTGAATCCTTATAAATATACGCACAAGCCAGAACTTGACGATACAGTCACTGCTAGAGAAATGCTGACGCACGGGGTGTTACGTTTGGCAAAACAGGATGTTGCCAAGGCCGTAAAACGTTTGAACGAACTAAAAGCCGAATTCTCTTTTGAGCCAGCCGAAATTGCAGAGATTGAACGAACATTGGCAGTTCGGGCAGCCAGGAACAACAGTGATTTAGCTTCACAATTACTTGATCAGATCGACAATCAACATGTTAATGATGAAGTATTTCATTATCGACTGCGCACAGCACTGGCTAATCTGGACTGGCCTCTCTTAAAAAAGTGGACTACCGGAAAAGCGCCCGGTAGTGACATTGATTTGCGCTGGCGTTACTGGCATGCACGTGCTCTGGAAGAGACGGGAGAACCAGATAAAGCAAATGATATTTATGCTCGACTGGCTAAAGAACGTGATTACTATGGGTTTCTTGCTGCCGATAAAATTAATGTTTCCTATAACATGAATCATTACCCGTTACCGGAAAACAAAGAGGAATATATAAGAGTTGAATCTTTACCTGCAATTAAACGTGCTTATGAATTCTATAAACTGGGCATGCTTTATCCCGCCAGACGCGAATGGCATTATGCACTGAATAAAATGACCAGCTATCAAATGCAAATAGCTGCGGCTGTTGCAACACAATGGGGCTGGCATGATAGAGCAATAGTGACCATGGGGCGCGCCAAGGCCTATGACAATCTGGTATTGCGATTTCCAATTCTGTTTAATGACCTGCTGGATAAGTATGCCAAGAAACGTAACATTGACCCAAGCTGGATGTATGGTCTGGTCCGCGCAGAGAGCGCATTTATTGAAGATGTAAGATCACCGGCTGGTGCAATTGGTTTGATGCAAGTCATGCCTCAAACCGGACGCGAGACGGCAAAGAGTATTGGCTTAAAAGGATTTAAAACAAGCAAGTTAAAGCAGGCGGAAACCAATATTCCAATTGGCAGTGCCTATATGAAGCAGATGCTCGATAAATTTGATGGCAATATGGTTTTAGCAACAGCGGCCTATAATGCTGGTCCCCATCGGGTTTCCAAATGGTTACCAAAACAAGGATGTGAACAACCTGATATTTGGGTGGAACAGATTCCGTTTAACGAAACCCGTAAATATGTTAGCCGGGTACTTTATTTTGCCAATATATATGACTGGCGTTTAGAAACAAGTATAAAACCAATAAGAGAACGCATGACGATGATAACTTCAGGTAAGAACAATTTAGCAGCTAACTTGAGCTGTACCGCGATTAAAATTTCGGACAATACGCATGTTAATTAAACGTATAGGAATATTGGGCGGAACCGGCTTTGTCGGACAATCACTCTGTAACCGTTTATCCGGACAGGGCTATGAACTTAAAGTCCTTACTCGTAGCCGTGAATATAAGCGCGACAATCTAATACTATTGCCCGATCTGGATCTGGTACAGGCAGACGTACATGATCCGGCCCAATTAACCCATCACCTGGCCGATTGTGATGCTGTTATTAACCTGATTGGTATCCTTAACGAAAAAGGAAATAGCGGCAAAGGTTTTAAACATGCACATGTCGAACTGGCAGAAAAACTGATAACAGCCTGTAGTGAGAATAATATACATCGTGTTTTGCAAATGAGTGCCTTGAATGCAGA
Organism: Gammaproteobacteria bacterium; assembly: GCA_041600575.1. GTDB lineage: Bacteria > Pseudomonadota > Gammaproteobacteria > Eutrophobiales > Eutrophobiaceae > UBA7359. Next base: position 6,608 of record JBFIJV010000009.1, read on the forward strand.
TGCCACCAATGGCAAAAGTCACTACCTGCGAACTAAAGGCCAAGCGGAAGATTTATTACATTCAAATACAGCAAAGATACATGTCACCAGCTTTCGCCCATCTATCATTTTTGGTAGTGGTGATAGCTTCTTTAATCGATTTGCGAAGCTACTAAAAATGACACCTGTTTTCTTTCCTCTGGCATGTCACTCAAGTAAGTTTGCACCTGTATATGTTTTAGATATTGTAGAAATGATGGTGCGTAGTCTTAAAGACCCGGACAGTTATGGTCAAAGATTTCAATTATGTGGGCCCAGGGTATATACATTAAAAGAACTGGTTAGTTTTACTGCAAAAACAATAGCTGTAAACCGCAAAATAATTCCGCTCAATGATATTCTGTCGCGCGTCCAGGCAACTATTTTCGATTTCGTTCCCGGCAAACCTTTTTCGACTGACAATTATCTCTCGGCAAAAACTGACAGCGTTTGTGAGTGCAATGATCTTATGCGCTATGGTATTCGTCCGACCGCTATCGAAAGTGTTGTGCCACAGTACTTAACAAACCACTCCTATCGATCACGTTACACTGAGTTTCGTAGCACATCGCATCGATAATATTCTGCATAAGGTTTCCAGTCTTTCTCTTTAACAAAAAGAGCTTGTCGTTCATACTTGAAGCCTGAACGAACTGTAGTTTGTTTTTCACTTTTAAATAATAACCTTAATGAAATGAAAACCTATCTGGTCGGTGGTGCTGTAAGGGACAAACTCCTGGGAATTCCGGTGAAAGATCGGGATTGGGTTGTCGTTGGCACAACACCGGAAGAGATGCTAAAAAAAGGCTTTAAACCGGTCGGTAAAGACTTTCCAGTTTTTTTACATCCCGAAACAAAGGAAGAATATGCGCTTGCTCGTACGGAACGAAAGTCGGGCAAAGGTTATAAAGGTTTTACTTTCTATACTTCTCCTGATGTCACACTGGAAGATGACCTGCAACGCCGTGATTTGACTATCAATGCTATTGCCGAAGATGAAGATGGCAATCTGATTGATCCTTATTCAGGTGCGGCAGATTTGAAAGAAAAGATGTTGCGCCACGTATCACCTGCATTTATAGAAGATCCTTTACGACTTTTACGCATAGCTCGTTTTGCTGCAACCCTGGGGTTTAAAATTGCACCAGAGACCATGACTTTATTAAGAGAAATTGCTGAGTCTGATGAATTGGATGCACTGGTGGCTGAACGCGTCTGGACAGAAGTGGAAAAGGCCCTGGCTGGAAAATACCCGGCACGTTTTATATTGGCACTACAATCATGCAATGCCCTGCAGAAGTTATTTCCCGAGATACAAGCGTTATTCGGTGTGCCACAAACAAAAGAATACCATCCAGAGATCGATACCGGCTTGCATACAATCATGAGCTTAAATCAATCGACGCGTTTATCTCCCGATCCAATGATACGGTTCGCCGTGCTGGTTCATGACCTTGGCAAAGCAACAACACCTAAAGATAAATTACCCAGCCATCACGGTCATGAAGAACGTGGCGCAAAAATAATTGATAAACTATGTAAACGTTATCGGATTCCAAACAAGTATCGTGAGCTCGCCATGAATGTCTCCAGATACCACCTGGATTGTCATCGCATACAAGAAATGAGACCGGAAACAATTCTAAAAAAGCTCGAACAACTTGATGCCTTTAGACGACCGGAACGATTCACACAATTCCTGATTGCTTGCGAAGCCGATGCTCGTGGTCGTGCCGGCTTTGAAGACAGGGATTACCCACAGGCCGAATATTTCAGAAATAGTTTAAACGCGGCTAATAAAGTTGATAGCAACGAATTACAAAAACAAGGACTGGAAGGAAAAGCATTGGGACAAGCAATAAAAAAACATCAAATAGAAAATATAAGAGAATTGTTGGCTTAATAGCAAAAGGAAATGATATGGAACTGAAAATATTTTTTACGATATTCGCAGCTATTTTTATTGCAGAGCTGGGTGATAAAACCCAACTCGCTACAATGTTGTTTGCATCAGATAAAGAAGTCAGCAAGCTCACCGTATTTTTTGCGTCTTCAGCAGCTTTAGTACTCGCTTCTGCAATAGGCGTCGTAATTGGCAGTTTGCTGTCTGAATATATTGATGAAAAAGTGCTTGCCTATATTGCCGGGATCGGATTTATTGTTATCGGTTCATTCACACTTTATCAAGCCTGATCAGTACTCGGCTTTAAATAAAAAGGAATATTAAAACGACCCCTAATAGCACACGATAAACGACAAATGGCAACATCCCTACCTTGTCTAAAAACCTGATAAAAACATGTATTGCCAGTAATGCACTGACCGCTGAAAACGTTGCGGTAATCATAAAGTTGACTATATCCACACCAATATCCATTTGCAGCAGCTTCAAACACTCATAACTGCCGGCCGCCAGTATGATCGGCACTGCCATCAGAAATGAAAATCGGGCAGCACTCACTCTGTCCAGACCTAACATCAATGCTACTGTCATTGTTATACCTGAACGAGATGTCCCTGGAACTAAAGCTAAAGCCTGCGCCAGGCCAATCAGGATTGCGTCTCTCAAGTTTATGGAATTGATCTGGCGCAAACGTTTGCCAGTAAGGTCAGCATACCCGAGCAGCAGTCCAAAACCGATAGATGCATAGGCGATAATCAATGGGTTTCGTAAATAGATAGAAACAAACTCTTTTAACAAAAAGCCGGCCACCAAAACAGGAGTACTGGCAATGGCCAGATACCAGAACAATCTACTGTCTGTATTCGTAATCTGTTGCTTTGCTATTGAATCCATTCCAGCCAGCAGGATGCGTGAAATGTCCTTTCTTAAATAAAACACCACTGCAAACAAACTGCCGAAATGTGCTGCGACATCAATCGCCAAACCCTGATCTTGCCATTCGGTCAATAACGGCACGAGGATCAAATGTGCCGAACTCGAAATCGGTAAAAACTCGGTGATACCTTGTATCAATGAAAGAATAATGAGTTGTAGTAAGTCCAATTTTTTTCCAGTTATATAGGGAGGAATATGGCGCTGGCCATTTTTTGTATCACACTAGTTATGGTTCGATTCTTTTTATTTGCAATTATTGTCGTAATATTATCTTGTGTCGCTATAAGTTTACCAAATAAACGTTCATAACTCAGATTGCTAATTGTTTCATCGGGCAAAGAATTGCTATACAAAAATAATTCACCATTTGCATCAACATTATGACCGAGTTTCCAGACTGCAATCTCAATATTGCGTGCGCAATTATATAACTTCTGTGGGTCTACCGAATCAAACATATAAAATTCTGACTTATAATTATAAGACTTCATGATCATCGACATTAATCCGGCAATAAACGAAAACACGCGGTCACCCTGATATTCGTCGGTAAACGTCATTTTAATAACATCAACATCATGCTTACCCTCCAGTTCTGGAAAATCCCAGCTATGTTCCAACTCAAACAAGCGGACGATATGTTCCTGAGGAAGTTTAAGCGCTGACTTTTCAAGTTCACGCGGGTTTCGTTTATAAAGTTTCAGCATCAGCTCTTTTAATAGTCGTTGTGACTCTCTTATATGAACGTCGAGCACATTATCTATATCTGATTTTGCAATGGCTGTAACGCCACTTGCTTTTTCGACCGGTTTGTTTTCCCTGACTATTTCTTTGTTACATGACAACAAAACGAACAGGGTTAAAATCAGGATTAAATATCCAGGCAAGTTCACTGTCGATTTATAAACGGACACGCTGATCCATTAATGAGAAGCCTTGCAAGACGCGATCATATTTTTTTGTCAGTGCCATAATCTTGAAACGTTCGCCCATTTCCTCAGGCATGGTTAACGTTCGCACTTGTTGTGCTATTTTTGTCCGCGCTTTGCTATCAAGTGTATTCATATCTGCTACCAGGTTTTCCAGGCCACAGGCAAATAAGAAATAGGTCTGATTTGTATATCCATTAACATGCATCCCTAAAGAATCAGTACACTCCGCAACTGCGGTAAAATTCACTGAGCTGGTAATGTCCTGTAGGCCAGGATAAATGAACGGATCAGCATGCACACGATGTCGATAATGGCATAGCAAACTACCCTCTGATTTCTCTGGATGATAATACTCGGCGGCTGAATAACCATAGTCAATAAACAACATTACACCCTGTTCCAGAACATCGTTTAATGCACTCAACCAGTGACCCAGGTCAATATTAATCTCGGAGATAAAATTTTCGGGTAACCGCATGGGCAACTTATCTTCCAGCTGCTGCAGGGCTATACTCAAACTCACTTCTGCATCATTTTCAACCCAGATAAACTCAGCGTCGTTTAAACCGACCATCATTTCTTTAAACCCGGTCGCTGTCTTTTTAAATCGCTTCACTGGCAAGGCATCCAACACTTCATTAGCGAGGATGACGCCCGTTATTTTATTTTCCGGCAGGGCATTCAGCCAAATTATCCTGTCGGCGAGATGCGGAAGAGTTCTACCCAGATAATCTTGCTGGCGCTGCTTAAGATCAGCACTGACTTCAAGTATGTAATACTTTTCTGGCAAACAATGCAGTTTCTCCAGGGCTATTAACAGATCACCGGCCATGGCTCCTGTACCGGCCCCTAACTCCAGAATAATACCTGCATCAAGTTCGTTTAATATCTGTTCACATTGCTGCGCCAAACACTGTGAAAACAATGGCGACAATTCGGGTGCTGTTACAAAATCACCCTCTAAACCAAATTTGCGACTACCCGCGCTGTAATAACCGAGCCCCGGTTCATACAAAGCCATCTTCATGTATTGGTCAAAACCGATCACACCAGCCTGTTGTCGCAACGACTCTTTAATAAGGCCAATCAATTTTTCACTTTGTTGGCGCGCCACGGATTCCGGTACTGGCAATACTGATTCTATATTTAATGCTTTAGACTGTGTCATTATATAGCCATGTTATTCTGTTTCTGGAATGATTCAATAACAACAATTAAAAGAGTCAAGTAATCATGAACAATAAAACTGCATTGATAACCGGAGCTGCAAAACGTATCGGTGCAGCTATAGCAACACAACTCCATTCATCAGGCATGAATGTTGTTATTCACTATAATACTTCTGCCAAAGAGGCTCACGAGCTGGTGCGTAAGCTAAATGGCATTCGTCGTGATTCAGCTATTATGGTTCAGGCAAATCTTGAACATAAGGAATATTACTCGGCATTGATAGACGCAAGTCTTGATTTTAAAGGCGGTCTTGATGTCTTGATCAATAATGCGTCGGCCTACTATCCAACACCTTTGGATTCACTAGCCGACCAACAATGGAATGAATTAATAAATACCAACCTTAAAGCACCTCTGTTTCTATCAAAACTAGCGGCAAAATCATTACGTTCAAACAAGGGCTGCATTATCAATATCACGGATATTCATGCAAACCGCCCCTTAAGAAATCATTCTATTTATAGCGTTTCCAAAGCCGGACTGGTCATGTTAACCCAATCACTGGCCAAAGAACTCGCGCCAGGAATCAGAGTAAATGCGATATCACCCGGAGTCATCATGTGGCCTGAAGATTTAGAAGAAGAAAAAAAGCAGGCAATACTCAATGAAACAATGATGAAGAAAATGGGAAATGTGGAAGATATTACCAAGGCCGTTTTATTCTTAATAAAGGATGCTGACTATATCACCGGACAGGTAATCAACATTGATGGCGGCAGAACACTCTATTCATAAATATCAAAATTTTGGAAACTCTCCATCAATAAACCATTGATTGGTCTCTTCATTTACCCACCATCGTTGATCCAATTTTAACTTTCTAATGGTGCCTTCATCCTTAAAAAAATAACTTATCTCCGTTTTTACATTCGCTTCGGTATGATCTTCATTAATAATTTTTTCAATAACTTTCACACCGGTCACACTCAGTTCCTTAAGTGCATCCAAATCAGCTGGCGGTTGTGTACCATTGGGTGAAACATGATAACTATATGCCTCCGGATATTGCGCCCATCTCATCGCCACGTCGTAACTGGTTATTGCGGCTTCAATATTATTCACCCGTTTTTGCGTCGTATATCTATTACAGCCACTGAGCAACACAATAAATACAATAAAGATCAATTTAGATAAAACGCTAATTTTCATTTCACAGGTACCCCGTTGTTATAATTCGCATTATTACAGCCTCTGGAGAAATTTTCATCACTACATCCAGTTTTATAGTTCTATCTCATTCAGTCCTGAGTAAATAATATCTGCATAGTCATGATTTGCATATAAGGATAAATGAAGCTCATCGTCCGACACAAAATCAGCGGTCTTGATTCCACGTTCAGACATATGCAACGGAATATCAATTAATCCGGCATCCAGTTGATCCGCAATTTTTCTGATCATCTTGTTATAAGGCAAAAAGTTATCAGTATACTTTTTACCATTACCTTGCTCACCATCAACCTCACCTATGGTGTGATTAAGTAAAAAAACCGGTATACCTTTATGCGTTTCAATGATGCGATGAAATTCTTTCAAATTCTTTTCAAATTCCGCCAGACTCACGCGTGGTTCAATAGTGAAATCCTTAACATTTGCGTCATTAAATCCAAACTGGATTAATACAATACCCGGCAAAAAGGGTAATACATCTATATAAAACCGATCAAAGCCCTGAGCACTTGTATTACCACCAATTCCTTTATTATGAATCTGAAACACATTTGGCTTAACCACATCCAGTTTCATTTGCAAAAGAGTAGTCCAGCGATCATTAACTGAAAACTCAGCGCCTTCGGTTATTGAATCGCCAAAACAAACTATATTAATCATAAGTCGAATGATTGCGGGATTGGTCTCATTATTTGTCCTGTCGAATCAAACTTTTCCCATAACTGCACCATAGTCTGGCCTGTTAGTGGATGTTGTAGACTCGGAGCGATATCAAAAAGTGGCTTCAAGACAAACCAAAACTCGGTTATATCAGATCGGGGAACATGATGTTTTTCACTGATATGGTCACCGAACATTAATAAATCTATATCCAGTGTACGGGACGAATAACGGATCTCATTTTTGCCTCGACCGAATTGATATTCAATCTCTCGCAACTGTTTTCCCAATGCCTCTATATCCAGTTCTGTACTTAATCCGACGACGAGGTTGTAAAAATCATCGCCATCAAAACCAAATGCCTTGCTTTCATAGACAGGAGAAACCGTTAATTCACCATAACGCGATTGAAGTTCCTTTAAACCATCACGAATATTTATATCACGATCAATATTACTGCCAATACCCAGATAAACACGAGTCATCGTCATTCTTTGCTGCCACGTTCGATAATAACGCCCACATCCCTGACACCACGCACAGCGCCCTTTTTATTAAGCGACAGGCGTAACCAGGGCACAGCAAATTCGGTCATGATTATTTCCGCAATTTTTTCAGCCAGTGTCTCCACCAATTCAAATTCACTCTCACCGACATAACTCATTAACCGTTTTGCAACGGCCTTATAATTGAGCGTATCCTCGATATTATCGCTGTTAGCAGCTTGACGAATATCCGTCCCCATTTCCAGATCGATAATAATCGTCTGCTTCATCCTGCGTTCCCAATCATATATACCGATGATGGTCTCGATCCTTAGATCACGGAGATAAATAATATCCATCAACCTTTCTCGATATTATGTTTGTGCTTAATAAATTGTTTCATAGCAATACTCTTGATAAGTTTTCTACTGTGAAAGGTGAAGCGTGATGTCTGAAATGTCAACAATCTCTTGCAAAAGGTTACTTAAACCATTCTGTCATCATTCCTGTTGATAACGATCTTCTCACAATTCAACATTAACTCTTGTCGACACCTCAAATAACTTGACCTATAAACCTGATACGTTTCCAATACAAACATGATAGTTAATTTAATTCTCATCTTATTAGCCTACCTAATGGGCTCAATCGCATCAGCCATTCTTATTTGTAAGTTGTTTGGTCTTGCCGATCCCAGGACTGAAGGCTCAGGTAATCCTGGCGCAACAAATGTCATGCGCCTACATGGCAAAAAAGCGGCAGTCCTGACACTGGCAGGTGACGTATTAAAAGGCGTCATCCCGGTATTAATTGCAAAAACCATAGGCGTGCCTGAATTAATCATTGCACTATGTGGACTTGCTGCCTTCCTCGGCCATTTGTTTCCTGTCTTTTTCAAATTTCAAGGTGGCAAAGGTGTTGCTACACTGGTTGGCATCCTCTTCGCAACACACTGGTCACTTGGTCTCGCTTACGGTCTTTCCTGGTTATTCTTTGCACTTATCTTTCGCTATTCTTCACTGGCAGCCTTGTTAGCAGCCGTTTTAACACCCCTTTATTCGTGGTTAATTCTGCAAAATATCAACGTCATGATTTGTCATAGTGTAATTACCGCACTCCTGATTTGGCGGCACCAATCGAATATACGCAAACTTATTGCTGGCACTGAAGACAAAATCGGACAAAAACGAGAACAGACCTGATTGTTCAGATTAGAATTTTAGATTGACTCAAGCGGCCATCGAGGTTTTGCCTGAAAGTTCAGGGATTCTGTTTGGCCTGAAACAACCCTCAAATAACCGGCATAAGCAATCATTGCTCCATTATCAGTACAAAATTCAGCCCGTGGAAAATATGCTTTTCCGTTTCCCTTCTCCATCAAACTGATCAGCCCAGCCCGCAATTGTTTATTTGCACTGACACCGCCAGCTACAATAAGTCGTTTTAACCCGGTTTCCTTTATGGCCCGACGGCATTTGATAATAAATGTATCCACAACAGCATCGACAAACGCGCGGGCAATATCAGCTCGCGTCTGCTCATCGTCGGGCTCCGCTTTCACGGTATTTAGGGCAAACGTCTTTAAGCCACTAAAACTGAAATCAAGGCCAGGTCTATCAGTCATTGGCCTAGGGAAAAGGAAGCGCTTACTATCGCCCTTTTCAGCTAGAGCAGAAAGGGCTGGTCCACCAGGATAAGGTAGGCCCAATAATTTTGCGGTTTTATCGAAGGCCTCCCCGGCGGCATCATCCAGCGATTCTCCGAGTATTTCGTAATTACCGGGACCACTCACATTCACAATAAGAGTGTGTCCACCCGATACCAACAGAGCTAGAAAAGGATATTCAGGTACCTCTTTTTCAAGCATGGGGGCTAGTAGATGTGCCTCCATGTGATGCACGCCAATAGCCGGGATCGATAAAGCATAGGCAAGACTGCGACCCGTGGCTGAGCCGACAAGTAAAGCCCCCATCAGACCCGGGCCTGCAGTGTAGGCAATCGCCCCCAGTGATTTGAGCTCCGTGTTAGCTTCAGCCACCGTCTTTTTAATCAATGGCAATATACGTCGGACATGATCGCGTGAGGCTAATTCGGGGACCACGCCCCCGTATTGTTCATGTAGCGCAATCTGGCTGTAAAGATTATGGGCCACAAGACCCGCTTCTGAGTCGTATATGGCAATACCTGTCTCGTCACAGGACGTTTCTATTCCTAATACCTGCATTTATCTCAAAGTTTCCCTAAAAATATTATTATTGGATTGCAATTTCATTCATTCCCACTAAAATGGCCGCCTTTTCCCAGTAGACCAAAGGAACCAAGGAAAACAAATACTATGCCCTCAGTTAAGGTAAGAGACAACGAACCATTTGATATCGCAATGCGTCGATTCAAGCGTGCATGTGAAAAAGCTGGCACCCTTGCTGACGTTCATCGTCGTGAGTTTTATGAAAAACCTACCCAGGTACGTAAACGTAAAGCAGCAGCAGCAGTAAAACGTTCACAAAAGCAAGCTTCCAGAAATGTCTTGCATCGCATTCGACCATTCTAAGACACTTCATTAAGGTTCACACGATCAGCCATGGCTGATATTAAATCCCAAATTAGTGATGATGTTAAAGCTGCGATGCGCAGCAAAGACAAAGAACGGCTTGCCGCTCTGCGTCTGATTCAAGCTGCGTTCAAACAAAAAGAAGTCGATGAACGCATTGAGTTAAGCGATGAACAGACGATTGTTATTCTGGACAAGATGGCCAAACAACATCGTGATTCCATTGACCAGTTTCAACAAGCTGATCGAAACGACCTTGTTGAAAAAGAACAGTTTGAACTGAATATTATTGAGTCCTACTTGCCGGCCCAGTTATCCGAAACAGAAATAAATAGCTTAATCGATGAGGCTATTTCAACTACCGGCGCTGAATCCATTAAAGATATGGGCAAGGTAATGGGTATATTGAAAGGAAAACTCCAGGGTCGTGCTGATATGGGCCAAGTCAGCGCCTTAATCAAAAGCCGACTGAACGCATAAAAAACTCCAGCTAAATATCGCCGTCGCCTCTGGCGCTGTTTATACTTGCTTTATTATGGCTGGCAGAATCCCTCAACACTTCATAGACGAATTACTCGCACGGATTGATATCGTCGATATCATTGATGCCTATGTTCCGCTTAAAAAAGCAGGTCGTAATCATCAGGCATGTTGTCCCTTTCATGATGAAAAAACCCCTTCATTTACAGTAAGCCAAGCGAAGCAGTTCTACCATTGTTTCGGTTGCGGCGCTAATGGCACCGCTATCAGTTTTCTTATGGAATACCTACACATGGGTTTTATAGAGGCCATAGAGGACCTTGCTTCACGCGCAGGTCTTGAAATTCCGCGCGATGCTATTCAAATATCAAATACGGCGAATCAATCCAGTGAATTGTACGAACTGATGGAAATCGTCACTGCTTATTACTCAAAACAACTCAGAAGCCACCCGCAGGCCAATACGGTTATTGAATATTTGAAGGGTCGCGGCATCAGTGGCGAGATTGCTGCTGAATATGAATTGGGATTTGCCCCGCCAGGCTGGGATAATTTAATTACTGAACTGGGCGGGTCGGAAGAATCACAGAAACGACTGCTTAAAATTGGCGCTATCATCGAAAATGACCGCGGTGGTTATTACGATCGATTCAGAGATCGACTTACTTTTCCCATCCGTGACCAACGTGGCCGCGCTATTGGAATGGGCGGTAGGGTGATGGATGATAGTACGCCGAAATATCTTAACTCCCCGGAAACACCCATTTTTCATAAAGGTCAGGAACTTTACGGCTTGTATCAGGCTAGAAAAGTACTGAAGGATGTCGATAGTCTTTACATCGTTGAAGGTTATATGGATGTAATTGCCCTGGCTCAATTTGGAATACGCAATGTGGTCGCCAGCTTAGGCACTGCCGCGACACCGGAACATCTGGAAAAAATGTTTCGGATCACGGGCAAACTGGTATTTTGCTTTGATGGTGATAACGCTGGAAAAAAAGCAGCGTGGCGAGCATTAGAGAATGCACTGCCATTATTGCGCGATGGCAGACAAGTTTATTTTATGTTTCTGCCGGAAGGCGAAGACCCGGATACGTTTGTACGAGAAAACGGAAAGGAAGCTTTTATAAACGGCGACTTGAGCAAACCACTATCAGAGTACTTATTTGATCGATTAAAAAGTGGCGTTGATTTAAATACTCCGGAAGGTAACGCCTTGATGATCGAGAAATCAATTCCTCACCTGTTTAATATTCCAGCAGGCACATTAAGAAATATCCTGATCCAGGAACTGGGAAAAATCACAAAATATGACACTCGCCTTATTGAGTCTGAACTAACCAGAAGGACAGACAAAGGTAGTGGTAAACCGATATTAAAGCGCGCAGTTAAGAAAGATCAGGGCGTTGACACAATCAGGTTATTAATACGCAGCTTGCTTCATAGTCCTTCATTCGCAGAAACATTAGACTCAACAGAAAATTTGACCGTTTTCTCATCACCAGGAATAACTTTTTTATATAATTTGATTGAATTTATAAAAGAGCGCCCCAATATCAAAACGGGAAACATTTTAGAAAATTGGCGCGATACTAAATTTGAGAATCGTTTAAAAGAGCTTGCCGCCGAAGAAGAGTATTTTAACGAAACTCAAGTAGACGCCGATTGGTTTATAGACTCAATTAAAAATCTGATCAAAGTTAACATCCGGGAATATGACGTGTTCAAGATGAAAAACAAACCGTCAGAACTTACGGAAGATGAAAAAAATTACTATCGTAATATGCAGAAATAATAGCGTGCGCAGCAACTTTATCCAAAATCTTACCTAGCGCATTCTTGATTCATGTGTTAGACTTGACCGTTTGAGTCCGAACAAATGTTCGTTATTAATCAAACAGTTATAACTCATATATTCAAGAATCATTTAACAATATTACTAGCAAATCTCGAGCCAAATAATCTATGGACAATGTAGAAAAAGTATTTAAGAAGGACGAAAAGTCACAGCTCAAGGTGCTGATCGCCAAGGGTAAAGACCAAGGCTTTCTAACCTATGGTGAAGTCAACGATCATCTTCCTGATGGAATTGTAGAACCTGAGCAAATTGAAGATATTGTCAATATGATCAATGACATGGGGATTACGGTATATGAATCTCCGCCCGATCTCGATGGTCAAATAACCGACAATACGGATGTGCCTGATGAAGATGCTGCTGCTGAAGCTGCTGCTGCTTTAGCCAGTCTTGAAAATGAATTTGGCCGTACAACTGACCCTGTCCGGATGTATATGCGGGAAATGGGAACGGTCGATCTGTTAACCCGTGAGGGTGAAATTAAAATAGCAAAACGTATCGAAGAAGGCATTCATCAGGTATTAGGTGCCTTATCGAGCTATCCCGGAACAGTGATTACGTTGCTGGATGCATATCAGCTGATTTTGGATGAAAAGATGAAACTCACCGATGCCATTATTGGTTTCAACGACACCGATGAGTACCCGGACGAAGGAATCAAAGTATCTAATCCGACAGAAGTTAACGATGACGATGACGACGATAGTGAAGATGAAGAAATCCCTGCTTTAACTGCTGAAGATGTAAGAGAACATATTGAGAAGCTTGAGAAATTACATCTTAAATTTATTAAAGCCGTTAAGCGTTATGGCAAAGATAATAATAAGACCAAGGTACACGAACAGGAACTGGCACAATGGTTTCTTGAGATTCGTCTTGCACCAAAATTTATTGACCTTCTGACAGATAACTTACGTGATTTAATTGATCGAATTCGTTATTCAGAACGTCGCATTATGGAGCTTTGTGTCAAGGAAGCACGGATGCCGCGCAAGGAATTCATCGATACCTTTCCTGGCAATGAAACAAATTTCAAATGGATAAAGAGTGTCTTAAAAAGCAAGGCATCTTATGTTGAGAGACTCAAGGAACATGAGGAAGAAATTCTCAAGGTACAGGCAAAATTAGCGACTATTTTTGATGGCGCCTTGTTGAATATTGCAGAAATCAAAGAGATCAACCGCAATATTTCAATTGGTGAAGCCAAGGCACGACGCGCCAAGAAAGAAATGGTTGAAGCCAATTTAAGGCTGGTTATTTCTATTGCCAAAAAATACACCAACCGTGGTTTACTTTTCCTTGATTTAATTCAGGAAGGAAACATCGGTTTAATGAAAGCAGTCGATAAATTTGAATATCGTCGTGGCTATAAATTTTCTACCTATGCAACATGGTGGATCCGTCAGGCTATTACACGTTCTATCGCTGATCAGGCCCGCACGATTCGTATCCCTGTGCATATGATTGAGACGATTAATAAACTAAACCGTATCTCCAGACAGGTTTTACAGGAAATGGGGCGTGAACCTACTCCTGAAGAATTGGCCGAACGTATGGAAATGCCGGAAGAAAAAGTACGTAAAGTACTAAAAATTGCAAAAGAACCTATTTCGATGGAAACACCTATTGGTGATGACGAAGATTCACATCTTGGCGATTTTATAGAAGATGCGAATATACAAGCACCCAATGATTCTGCCGGCTTTGAAGGTTTACGTAGAACAACGCGTGATGCACTTGAAGGACTTACCGCTCGTGAAGCCAAGGTGCTAAGAATGCGCTTTGGTATTGATATGAATACTGACCATACGCTCGAAGAGGTCGGTAAACAATTTGATGTCACACGTGAACGAATTCGTCAGATCGAAGCCAAGGCGCTGCGCAAGCTACGCCACCCATCTCGATCAGATGAACTCAAGACTTTCCTGGATACGTAAACTAACTCACAATACCTTATCAGGGCCTGTAGCTCAGTTGGTTAGAGCAGTGGACTCATAATCCATTGGTCGGAGGTTCGAGTCCTCCCGGGCCCACCAATATAGTCAACTAATCATTAATATTGTTGACAATCTCCTCTTTAAAATCAGTCTGAATTCAAGTTTTCCACAATAGACTCACATTCCTGCGTAAAGTCATATACACTCAATAACGCATACGGGTTAAAAACATGTTTCTTCATGACGAATAAAATTAAATTAATCATTTTGTTTGCGACTTTATTTTTGACGCAGCATGTTTGTGCTATTGAGATTGAAGAATACGCAGCTATCGAAGTTTATGGAATATATGAAGTATATGAATGCTCGATAGACACTATATATGCAATGGGTCAGGGCGAATCTACTGACCTTCACGGTGGAAAACTGGTGATTACCGTTACAAATGAAGAAGTCGATGTACAGAGTAATCGTAAAGGAGTTGATTCCGGTCTTTTGAGGTTGGTGGTTAGAACTGAAGTTGAAATTGTCGCCATTAATGAAAGTATGCAATTTACCTATCAGATTTATGCCAACAAATTTTCCTTTACTACAGGAAATGGCAGTTCAAGATTTAGAGGTGGTGTTGGGCATGCCGGGAGTCAATTGTTAACCTATGGTTCATGTACGGAAAGTTAATGAAACTTTTTCTGCTTAAATGGAACCGAGTGTTAAGCAAACAACTCTACTTTATTGAAGATAAATTTAACTATATTTCATGCTATTAAATGAAATTAACAACCATAAGTATTAACTGATTAATCACCTAAACCCTTCTTAATTTTCCGAGTTTAGTGTTATTTAAAACATAAAGGTTAAATTAATATCATGTCTGAAAACACTTTAATATTGCTATTCACATCTTTGTTTATGTCAAATGCCTATGCTGAAGAAACCAGGGAATATGTGTGTACAACAGACAGTGTTTACGTAATGGCTGACGGGATGTCTTCGGATGAATACGAGGAAGAAGACCATCAACAATTAGTAGTAAAAATAACTGCAAATGATGTCAAAATTGAAAGTGGCGTTGAAGGTATTGAATCTGGTGATCTTAGGTTAATAGTTGATACAGATTTTGAAATTGTTGCCATCAACAAAAGTATGCAATATTCATATAGTGTTACATCTAAAAAATTCTCTTTAACTACAGGAATTGGTAAATCGGGATTCAAAGCCGGTGTTGGTCATTACGGTAATCAAATGCTGGTTTATGGTACGTGCACTGAAGAATAAAATGATAAACTCGTTCTATTGAACAACTGCCAACGTGCCGATCAAGACACCAATAATAACACCCAGAGGTATGTTTATTTTTCTTTCAGGTTCTTGAGTTGCTTCTGGCAGCGGTTGCGTTTCCGCATTTCCTTCGTTACCAGTGTCTCCGCCTTCCGCTCCGTGATGAACATATGGATTGTTAACATCATATGAATAATCAACGCCATTAACCTTAAATGCTTTTAAACCATGGTTGTTCAATTTCAGATTAAAGACTGCTGATTTAGAGTTCAACTGGTTCATTGTAATTACTTCGCCGGGCTGAACTAGTGAACGATCAAATCTGAAACCAAAATCATGTTTAGATTTTTTATTTTGCTCTATGTCATAGGATAAATTGAAATAAAGCATGCCTTGATGATCTAATATCGGTTCAACAGCATCGACATTTAACGACAGCAGTAAAAGTGATAAAAACACGCCATATAACTTTGACATAGCCCACTCCTCTTTTATTTATATTGGACCAGATATTGATTCTAGGTTAAAGAAAATAGTCTGGTGTGTAAATAGTCTATGCACTATTCATGTCTTCATAGTTACGTTTCTCTGGTTTGGGCTTCTTTCTCTTCTGGCATAGCTTCTTCGATAGATTTTTCCAGATCCTGCAAAAATTGTTCAATCATATTCTTTAATTCTGGTAGTTTTTGCCTTAATTCCTGTTCAGCTTGTTCCAGTTTTGATTTTATCTCGGGAATCGCTTTCTTTTTGAATTCCTCAACAGACTCTTCAACCTCATCAGCAAACTCTTTTGTTAACTCCTGAATCCCACCAAATAATTCAGACATTTGCTGGTTTACCATAAATGGCAACATTGTTTTTTCATAGTTAACTTTCCATAGATTATCTTCATTTACCAAAATTGTTTTTACTATTATTTTGGATGTTTTATTATCCAACAGCATTGTCAATTCTGTTTCAATTTCAGAATAATTCTTATCTATAGTGATCTTGCCAAAAGTAACTTCTGATATGTCGGGAAGCTGTTCGATATCCTCAGTCCTTATTACTGAATTAGATACGCTATTTTCAGTTATTAAAGTATGATTTTTCTTTTTTACTCCTAGCCAAAACCTTTCGCTTACCTGCAAAGGAGTCATAGATGATTCACACGATATTATTATGCTACATAACATCAGAAATGAGATTCCAATAATGAACTTGTGTTTATTCATAACGTTTTATTTTTAATAAGCTTTTTAGCTTTGTCTCAAGTGAATCAAAAAATAAGTCTGGATACGAACTTATACGGAATAATTTTGTTGTTACAAAAAGTTGTCCACCTAACTTATTCCTCACAACAGTATGGTTTATGAGACCATAGTTTCACCTATTAATTGCACCAATAATTTGCTGCGTTGCACAAATTTAGAGCTAAAATTGACCACTCCTCATTTTTCTAAATAGTCTCATAAAATATAAATTACTGTTTTATATAAAAATAATTTTTATGCTTTGGTTGGCATAACCATTGCTCTAAATACTGTAAGTCATAATTATCTGTATTCTGAGAGAGAATCGACATAATTAGTTGTCACAATTGATAGCGTTTATCTTAAGAATACAGTTAAACTTATTAAGCCTCCTAAACGGGAGAATGTGAACATGAACAGATACAAACTTTTAATACTGGATACTCAATATTCAAAACTCTTTGTTTCGCTGTTTATGCTCGGTCTTCTTTTCAGCTCAAGCATAGCTAACGCTCAAGACAAACCTTATCCTGGTGAGCTGATCAATATTGGAACACTCCGTTTACATATAAACTGTGTCGGTGAAGGTTCACCCACTGTAATTATAGATTCCGGTATTGGTGGTTTTTCACTCGAATGGCTAACCATACAAAATAATCTGGCTGATACTCTCAAAGTATGTAGTTATGATCGCGCGGGTTATGGCTGGAGCGACCCTGGCCCCAGACCTAGAACTACAGATCGAATTACCTACGAACTACATAGTTTATTAGTTGAATCGAAAATACCTGGACCTTACGTACTGGTTGGACATTCTTTTGGTGGTTATAACATTCGCTATTTTGCCAGCAAATACCCGAGCCTTACTGCAGGTCTGGTGCTGGTTGACTCGTCACATCCGGAACAATTTAATACTGTAGAATTTAAACGCATTGAAAAGAAACAGGACGAAAGTACTTACAAAAATAGTTACAAGGTTCGTATTATACATCCGATTATTTCAGATAGTTATCCTTCAGAAAATAAACGTATGGCTTTTCGTTTGATGTCAACGATGAAATCCCGAAGCACATTATTGAATGAAATGGATAATATGGAAATAAGTGCGAAACAAGTTAGCAGGCAAACAAACCATCCGCCTTATACTTTTCCAGTCACTATTTTGACTCGTGGTAAACGAGTGTGGGCATATGATGATCTTGGGGAACGTCGAGAACAACAGTGGTTACGACTACAAAATGATCTGAAACATATTAGTATGCAAAGCAGGCATTATCTTGCTGAAAAAAGTGGTCACATTATCCATCTTGATCAACCGGATTTTGTTTCGAACAATATTATCTCAACCGTAATGAAAATAAGGGCGCAATTTCATGACAGGAATTTAAATAAGCAATTTAGTATTCATTTACCAACCTCAAT